>JAEZUI010000126.1 GCA_023421115.1 Bacillota bacterium
AGGAAATGCTACCTAAAAATCTGGCTATGGTGATACCGGATTTTGAAAATACGACAATAAGAGAATTGGTAAGATCAGTAAACCTGATAAGGAGTATGGGAAATGCTACCGCGTCTTATATTCCTAGCACTAAGATAGAAACCACAATAACTTACATTAAAGCAAGGGAAAATCAAAGCAGCGATTATACAATGTGGAATGAGTATTGTAGGAGTGGATTAATTAGGTGTCATCAAGTAGAAGGTAATCATTTTACAATGCTTAGAAGCAGTAATGCAAATAATATAATTAAAATTATATGTGAAAGTGAAGTTAAGTTATAATATATCGTAGCTATAGCAGCAAACCAAGTATTAATGCTCGTTGCGATAGACAGTGCAAACTTTTTAAAAAATGGTATGACAATAGCTATAAGGCTTCTAAAAATGACCGTAGAAAGGAAACAAAGCGGTCATTTTTTGTTAGAGCATTTAAAAAAAATAGCATTAACAGAAATTTATAAAAAAAATTTTAAAATATTGCAGGGTTTATTAATTTATTATCGTCTATAATAGTGAATGGGAAAGGAGGGGAGCGATGGATCCGGATGAATTGCTTGTCAAGAAAGCCATAAAAGGTGATGACGATTCTTTTAGAAGTATAGTTGAAAAGTATCAGGGTCTGGTATATGCGATTTGTTTCAATATAACAGGCCATAGACAGGAAGCTGAAAACTTAGCCCAGGAAACTTTTATACAAGTGTATCGCTCTCTATCCCGTTATGAGAATAAAGGTTTTAAGTCCTGGATTGGAAAAATTGCAACAAATAAGGCAATAGACTGGAAACGAAAAAGGCGTCTTGAGAATGAAGGGAAAGTGGTCTATCTTGAAGATATTGAGGAGATAAGTACAGAGAGTAATTTAATTGATGACGAGTTGATAAAGAAGGAAAACACTAAAAAATTATTGGAGCTTTGCAACAAACTGCCGGATATTTACAGCACGGTGTTAATAAAGTTTTATATCCAATCAAAGTCATATAATGAAATATCAAAAGAGGATGGTATAAGTGTTAAAACTGTAGAATCAAGACTTTATAGGGCCAAAAATGCGATAAGAAGGCAATGGAAGGAAGTGTGAGTATGCGCCACTACAATGAAGAAGAACTGATCTTATACAGTGAAACGTGTGTCGATGAAGCTTTAGAAAAAGATATTGAAGAGCATATGCTAATCTGTGAAGAGTGTAGAGACAGGTATATACAGATTGTCGAGTGCTGCCATATGAACGACAGTGATAATCAGATTTCTTTGGGATTTACAGACAACGTAATGAAGAGCATAAAAAGTAATCCTAGCAGAAGTAAAACCGTAAAGAAAAAGAAAGTTGCTCCGGAAGTTTTCTTCTATTATGTTGCGGCTGCTTGTATAACCCTATTGTTTTCTTTTAATGGAGTTCTAGATTCTTTTGTTGGCGGTTTTTCAGATATGACAACCATAATTGCAAAAACACCAGTAAGTATTGAACAAAGGGTGTCAAACGGCTGGACTGAAAGACTTGCAAATGATACATCAATAGTGATTTCAAAATTAAAGCCACAAAATACTGAAAAGGAGTGAATTGTAAATGAGAATTAAAAGTAAATTTACTACATTTATTTTATCCCCTATACCGGGACTTGGGCATATTTACCTTGGGTTTAACAACCGAGGAGGAATATTTATGATTGCAGAACTGGTTGCAATTATACTGGTTATTACTTTAGGAAGCACAGGAATGTTTGGAGAGAGTAGTGCTATTGCCATTCCGGCTGCCTTTATTCCGATTGTATGGATAGCCTCACTGGTGGACAGTATGACTTTGGTAGATAAAATCAACAACATTGCACATTGTAATGACGAGGAGAAGAAAGATGTTTTGCTTGGACAGTTAGAGCATCAAAACAGAAAGATAATAGCAATGGTTTTATCCATAATTCCCGGTGCGGGACACATGTTTTTAGGCTTACAGCGGCAAGGAATTCAACTTATGACCATATTCTTTTTGAGCTTTTTTATTACCGATTGGATCAACGTAAGCATATTTATGGTCCTTATACCTATAATATGGTTCTTCGGTTTGTTTGATGCAATGAATAAGGCAGCGGGAAATGAAAGTCAGGATGACGGTGATGTGTTGTTTGTTACATGGTTTAGGACTGGAAAACCGATTATAAAAAACGTTAATAAGTACTTGGCATATGCTCTTATCATAATTGGTAGTTTGCTTTTGTTTGAAAGGCTTATATTACCCGAGCTCGAGAAAATTATCAGTTTTAATTTCAGAGAATATCTAAAGATAATTTTATTGTCGTCACTATTTATAGCAGGAGGAGTTAAACTGCTTATGGGTATGAAAAGTGAAGAAGTGACAGAGGAGGCTGAAGATAACCTATGAAGAGACAATGGAGAGTAGGCACATTATCAATGGGGTTGTTACTGGTGGCTCTTGGCATAATAATGTTGGTTTCACAGATTTTAAAGACCTCAATAATCGAGCATATAATCAGGTGGTGGCCGGTTGTACTTATATTGATTGGACTGGAAATTCTGGCATATGTTTTTCTTTCAAAACAGGAAGAACCTAAAGTTAAATTTGATGTTTTCAGTATCATTATAATTTCAATTTTAATGATGACAAGTGTTGGTGTTTATGCTGTAACAGGGCTTATATCATCGGGAAATGGCGTTATTTCAATCGATTCGATATTTGACACTTATAGAAATGAGTCGAAATATACAAAGAACTTTGAGGTTGAGGTCACTGGAAGTAATTTAATAATTGACAACTCTATGGGAAATGTTGATGTTACAAAAGGCGAAGGGGAGAAGATAGAAGTTGAAGCAAATATTACAATAAAAAATAATGATGTGGAGTATGCTGCAAAGATATCAGAATCCTTAGTTTCGATCTCAGAGGAAAAGAATACAAAAATTAGCTCGAATTCTAAAAAGTATTCTAATAACGGTAAGATAGGAAGTATAAGAATTGATTACTCAGTAAAGGTTCCTGATACTGTGAATGTTGAAGTAGACAACAAATTTGGAGATGTATCCCTCGTTGACCTTGCTCTATCGGGAAAGGTGCATAACGGAAACGGAAAGGTGACTGTTGAAGCATTAGGTGGGGATTTAATAGTGGACAGTTCTTTTGGAGATATTGATGTGAGGGATATCAAGGGAGAAACTGAGTTGTATTTAAAGAACGGCGATGTTGTTGTAAACAATTGCAGTAAAAATATCAAGATAGAAAACTCGTTTGGAGATATTGAGATAGATGGTATTAAAGGAATTGCTACAATAACAAATACAAACGGTAAAACTAAGGGAAGCGGTATAGATGGAAATGTAAACGTAATAAGTAAGTTTGGTGATGTGATTCTATCTAATGTTTCAGGAAGCGTTGATGTGGACGATGCTAATGGTAGTGTTGATATATCAACTGTTGGAAGGGATGTGAAGGTAAAGAATACATTTGGAGATACAAAAATATCAAATGTCAACAAGGGCATAACATTAAATTCAAGCAATGGAGATATTACAGTTGAGACGGATAAAGTTATTACACAGGATGTATATATAGAAAACAAATTTGGTGATATCATACTAAAGCTTCCTGCTGAGCAGAACGGCTACTTTGATGCAAATACTAAATTTGGTAGTATTGAGAATGAATTTGGTCTTAACGTCACGGAAGATATGAATAATGAATCAGTGAAGGGTGCAGTAATGGACGATAAGATAAAGTTTAATTTGAAAAGTGATAACGGTGGAATTAAGCTTGAGAAAGTAAAATAGTAAATAAACAATTATAATGGTATCATATACGATCTAGATGATGGGTCACAAAAAGAAGTTAGGTTTGATAATAGGTAATTGATAAAACAAATGACATAGTGTAAAACCTTTCCATACTTGATATTTTATTAGGGATTATAACTAAATATCAGTTGGGAAGGTTTTTGTTTAGCGCACTATAGAATTCTGATAACTAAAGCATTGATAAAAAAATATGAAATGCCGATGTATATGATATAATAATTCTATATTTTATTCCTGTTAAACTAACTAAAGGACTTTGAACAATTTGATAGTATGAGGAGAGATGAAAATGTACTGTGATAATAAAATTTGGATTGCAAAAGGAGATGCACCCGTTTATCTTTTGCCTAGTAAGGCAAATAGACATGGCCTTATAGCTGGAGCTACCGGTACAGGTAAAACTGTAACTTTGAAGGTGTTAGCGGAGTCTTTCAGCGATTGTGGTGTTCCTGTTTTTCTTGCTGATATAAAGGGTGACCTTGCAGGGCTTGCGGTTGAGGGGACTGAAAATCCAAAGGTTCAGGAGAGAGTTGCAAACCTTGGAGTTGAGGGATTTAAATATAGTGCTTATCCGGTGCGTTTTTGGGATATATTCGGTGAATGTGGTCATCCTGTACGGACTACCGTTTCTGAGATGGGTGCCTTGATGTTAGCAAGGCTGCTTGGGTTAAATGAGACCCAAACCGGTGTGCTTAGTATAATATTCCGTATCGCTGATGATAGAGGTTTGTTATTGATAGATATGAAGGACCTTCGTGCAATGATACAATATGTAGGGGAACATGCCAAAGAATTTACCTTAGAATACGGAACCATTTCTACCCAAAGTGTGGGGGCAATATTGAGAAATTTGATTTCCTTAGAGGACCAAGGAGCTAATCTGTTTTTCGGAGAGCCGGATCTTGATGTTAAAGATTGGATTCAGACTAGCCCTGATGGGCGTGGATACATAAATATTCTGCATAGTGTTAGGCTGTATCATTCTCCGGCACTATATTCGACCTTCCTTTTGTGGATGCTTTCTGAATTATTTGAAACTCTTCCTGAAGTTGGGGATATGGACAAGCCGAAAATGGTATTTTTCTTTGACGAGGCTCATTTGCTATTTAAAGATGCTCCAAAGGTGCTGCTCCAAAAGATAGAGCAAGTGGTAAGATTGATCCGTTCTAAAGGTGTTGGAGTATATTTTGTTACCCAGAATCCTTCCGATTTACCCGATGAGGTATTAGGACAGTTGGGTAATCGTATTCAGCACGCACTGCGTGCATTTACACCTTCCGATCAGAAATATGTTAAAGCAGCGGCGCAGACTTTCAGAGCAAACCCTAAGTTTGATGTGGAAAAAGTTATTTCAGAGCTTTCTACCGGAGAGGCATTGATTTCATGCCTGGATGAGAGTGGAAGTCCTAGTATAGTGGAACGTGCTTTTGTGTTGCCACCTCAAAGTCAGATGGGCACTATTGATGAGGCAGTGAGAAAACAGGTGATGTTATCTTCACCTATGAGTGGAAAATATGATCGGACGGTTGACAGCCAATCGGCATATGAAATGCTTAAAGCTAAAGAGATGCAGGAACAAGCTAATGTAGAGCAGAATACACAAATGCAACAGGCTCAGCAGTATAGTTCTGCAAGACGCGTAAATGGCAGCGGTTCTGCAAAAAGGACATCTTCCAGTAGAAAATCGACAAGCAAATCTTTACTTGAAAAAGCAGCTGGTTCTGCTGTGACTTCAATGGGAAGAGAGATTGGAAGAAGTTTAATCCGTGGGATTTTAGGTTCGCTGAAAAAATAGTTTTTTATATTTAGGTGCTTGATAAAAACTTTGATATTGCTTTTAAACATTTGATTTGAGCGACTTTATGAACTAAATATCGTATAGGACATTTTTGAAATAGCCTAAAAGGGAGTTTTAGATGAAAATCAAAAGAATAATTGATATCTCGGGTATTATTAATGACAAGACTACATTATGGCCTGGAGATGAAGGAATTACTCTTAATAGAATTCTAAATATCCGAAGTGGAGATAGTTGTAATTTGTCGGTTTTGAATATGGGTGTGCATATTTCTACTCATGTAGATGCACCCCTTCATTTTATAGAAGGAGGGGCAGATGTAGCTACTGTGAGTCTCAATAAATTTATTGGGTTTGCAAAGGTTTTTAGCCTTTATACAAGCAATTGCATTAAAGCTTCCGATTTGTCAGGTTTGGATATAAATACGGGTGATATAGTATTACTCAAAACAATAAACAGTTCGCTAGACATGACTGGTGAATTCAATAAGGAGTTCGTTTATCTAGATGAAGAGGCAGCAAAGTTTCTTGTGGACAAAAAAGTAGCTGCAGTAGGAATTGACTACTTATCTGTGGAAAATTATTACGCAGATAATGCTGTAACCCACAAATTGCTACTGCAAAATGAAATTGGAATAATTGAAGGGCTACGCCTTAATGATGTGCCGGAAGGAGAATATTTTCTATCCTGTTTACCGCTAAAATTAGAAGGAGCGGAAGGTTCACCTGTTAGAGCAGTACTTGTAGAATTTGATTTGTAGGAATTTGTTTTGTACCTATTGGTGACAGCAACCGCCGCATTTATGAACATTTGGACAGGAAGAAACATCTGAATTTTTAGGCTTTGTTATGTTTATATTTTTAAATATGGAACTTAGTTCGTTGCTTCCACATATTGGACATTTGATTAACTTTTCAGTTTTTTCGCTCATTTTAGCCATTATATTAAATTCATTTAAGCATTTTTCGCATTTTAAATCATAAAAAGGCATATAATCAACTCCTATTATAGTTATTACTACACAACTGTAATTATAAAAGGCTTAGAGAATTTATGCAAGGTGCTGAGTATTTATCTTGGAAAAAGATAAACATTGTTCCACAACAGTTTTTTCTTGGGTACACGGGGTACAAGTAGCATAAGTGAATTTTTAACATTATGAAGGACTAGAAATTAGTGGTGATAATAGGCACTTACATAAAAATAGGACTGGTTAACCATAAAAATTAATGGACATTGATTGTTTTTAATGATAGAATATTAGTGAATGCATTAAGTTGCGTTTATGCAAGATCCGCAAAGATTATTTCTTTAATTAATCTACTCAAAATCCACAGTTTAATACTAAGTATTGAGGCATAAAAGTGTCAAATATCAAATACTATTTCAGTAATGCAATTGCATAGTTTTAAGAACAGCTAAAAAAGCAATTCATTATCAAAAGTCATAGGTTCATAAAAGCTTTATTATGCTCAAAGTCTTTCAGCTTCTGTGATGATTTTCCTCTTTATGTAACCATAATTTTATATTAAATTTTGGCTATTTTCCCTTTAATCTTGAAGTTACCGTACTTAAATAGTAAAATGAGAAATATATATTTACTATATTGAACTCAATAGGTATTTTACATTGGAAGTTGAGTTCAATAGACAGTGGTACATGATTTCTCGAAAGTTAAAGAATGAATTTAACGTGTTTTTTGAGAAACATGTATATGTTTGTATATTCACATATTGATTATATAAGGGGAGACTAATATGGGTGACAAGAAAAGGATAATGGTTGTTTTTGGCGGGCAGTCAACAGAGCATGAGGTGTCAAGATTATCAGCAACATCAATAATAAATAATATCGATAGAAGTAAGTTTGATGTAAAATTGGTCGGGATTACTAAAGAAGGAAGATGGATTCCTTACAATGGCCCAGTGGAAAAAATTGCTTCCGGTGAATGGGAAGAAATTGCAATAAATGAAGTTGTCAAAAGTATACCTAAGCATGAAAATATTATTAATGCGATAGTAAGCCGGGGAGCTTCATCGGAAGCATTAATTAAAAGTGAGCTAGAAGGACCTGTTGATGTGGTTTTTCCGGTACTTCACGGTACTAAAGGCGAAGATGGAACAATTCAGGGTCTTTTTGAAATGGCGGGAATACCCTATGTTGGCTGCGGGGTTTTAGGTTCGGCTCTAGGAATGGATAAAATATATGCAAAGGTTATATTTGAAAAGGCAGGAATACCTCAAGCGGATTATTTATACTTTACAAGAAAAGAAATAAAGGAAGATAGTGAACGTGCTGCAAGTTTGATAGAGCAAAAGTTTGAGTATCCGATATTCGTAAAGCCGTCAAATGCAGGTTCATCAGTAGGTGTATCAAAAGCTCATAACAGGAAAGAATTAATAGAGGCATTGAATTTTGCAACTCGCTATGATAGGAAAGTATTGATTGAAGAATTTGTTAATGGCAGAGAAGTGGAATGTGCAGTTTTAGGTAACGATAATCCGATAGCATCTACAGTTGGAGAAATTCTGCCTAGTAATGAGTTTTATGACTACAATGCGAAGTATATTGACGGAAGTTCTAAGACAGTTATACCTGCAAATCTTCCGGAGGAAACTATATTAAAAATAAGGGAGTATGCAGTAAAAGCCTTTAAAGCTTTAGATTGTGCCGGCCTTTCGAGAGTGGATTTTTTTGTTCACAAGGAAAGCGGAGAGGTTTTCATTAATGAAATAAATACTCTGCCGGGATTTACCGACATAAGCATGTATCCAATGTTGTGGGAAGCTTCGGGAATTTCCTACAGTGAACTGATTGAAAGATTGATAGACTTTGCAGTTGAAAGGCATAATGACAATATCAGTGCTATGTAGTACTAAAGGTAATGTTTGGTAGATTCGAAATGCTCTAGTGGAAACACTAAGTTTAACATAAAGGTATATATGATTTCTCGAAGGGTTAGAAAAATGAAGTTAAAATTTTATAGAAAGAGATTATATTATTGGGGGAAATACTATGGACAATAGACCTATTGGGGTTTTTGATTCTGGGATAGGAGGACTTACAGTCCTTAAAGAAATAAATAGATTATTACCTCAGGAAAGTGTTGTATACTTTGGTGACAGCGGAAGAGCACCTTATGGAACCAAATCTAAAGAGACTGTTATCAAATACACTTTTCAGGACATAAGATTTTTACAGAATCAGGACATTAAGATGATTGTTATTGCATGTAATACTGCAAGTGCATGTAGTTTGGACAGGGTGAAACACAGCTTTGATTTTCCGATTGTGGAGGTTGTTGAACCTGGGGCTGCTGCTGCGGCAAAGGCAACTGTAAATAACAAAGTTGGTGTGATTGGTACACCGGCCACAATTAGCAGTGGTGTTTATGAAAAAGCAATTACCAGAATTGACAGCAAAATAGAGATTTTTTCAAAGCCTTGTCCTATGTTTGTTCCACTGGTTGAAGAAGGCTGGTGGGAAAATGATATTGCCTTTAGAATTGCAGAGGAATATTTGCTTCCTCTAAAAGAATTGGGTATTGATACCTTAGTTTTGGGATGCACACATTACCCGCTTTTGCAAAACACTATACAAAGAGTTATGGGTGATGAAGTTAAATTGGTAAATTCAGCTTTAGAAGTAGCTAAAGTAGTAAAGGAGGGGATAGATGCTTATAATAGCGAAAGAGATGAAAGAGTAAGTCCGGTATACAGGTATTATACCAGTGATAGTGTTGAGAAGTTTGAATCATTGGGCAATTCCATTTTAAACAGTAAAATACATTCTGCTGAAAAAGTCGATATTGAAAGGTATTAGCGCTATATATAGAAGTTTATTTCTCAAAATAATGTTTTTGAGAAATCCTTCAAAACAATACTATGCAGCATAATCTATAAAGAGAGGTTAATGTACATGTGTAAGCAGGAAAGTATTAAGTTACAAAGGACAGTATTTTCTGTCCTAACAAAAAAAATGGAGGCGAAGCTATATGAATAAAAATGTTATAATATCCGTAAAAGGGATTCAAACTTCCGCCAGAAAAGATACGAATACACTTGAACTTGTTACTGAGGGAAGATATTATAAAAAGGGAAGTACATATTATGTGACTTATAAAGAAAGCGAAGTTACGGGAATGGAGGGTACTACAACTACTTTGAAGATTTCAAACGGTATTGTTACCTTAATGAGATTTGGTATGGTAAACACTCAGTTTATATTTGAGGAAGGCCAGAAGCATATGTCTTATTATGATACGCAATACGGTACATTTACAGTAGGTGTAATGACCCGCGCGGTAACAGTGGATGTAGATGATGAAGGCGGAGAAATCAGAGTTGATTATCAACTTGAAATAGATAATAATAAGCAAGGTGGAAATGATTTTCATATGTTTATCAGGGAGGCAGGGCAAGTTAATGACGAATGTAGTGGAAGTATTGAAGTGCCAAATTAGTGAAACGGTTAAAAAGTCACTCTCGAAAGCTGTAGCAAGTGGAGAGTTACCGGAGTTTGAAGAGGTTGATATAGTTGTTGAAACACCAAGGGAAAAAGAACGTGGTGATTTTTCAACCAATATAGCGATGCAGGCTGCAAAGGCAGCAAAAAAAGCACCTCGCCAGATAGCGGATATAATAACCAAGAATATGGATTTTGAAGGTACATATATTGAAAAGGTTGAAACCGCTGGGCCAGGCTTTATAAATTTTTATCTCAATAATTTGTGGCTTTATGATACCCTAAAGACTATCCAGACTATGAAGGACAAGTATGGTGAGATAAATATAGGTAAAGGCTTAAAGGTTATGGTTGAGTTTGTAAGTGCCAACCCAACTGGACCTCTTCACATGGGAAATGCAAGGGGCGGTGCATTAGGTGATTGTATAGCTAGTGTTATGGCTAAAGCAGGATATGATGTTACAAGAGAATTCTATGTTAATGATGCAGGAAATCAGATTGAAAAATTCGGAATATCCCTTGAAGCTCGTTATATTCAACAGCTGAAGGGCGAAGAGGCAGTAGAATTCCCAGAAGATGGCTATCATGGCGAGGATATAATCGAACACATGAAAGATTATATAACAATAAACGGGGACAAGCTTTTAAATGTTGACAGTGAACAAAGAAGAAAAGAGCTTGTGGAATTTGCCCTTCCCCGAAATATTGAACGCATCAAGACAGGGCTTGAGAGTTATGGAGTCAAGTTTGATGTATGGTTTTCAGAACAATCTTTGTATGACAGTGGTGAGCTTCAGGAAACATTAGATTTGCTTAAGAACAATGGGTACACTACCGAAAAGGATGGTGCCCTTTGGTTTAAGACATCCGAGCTTGGAACTGAAAAAGACGAAGTAATTGTTAGAAATAACGGCTTGCCAACATATTTTACATCGGATATAGCATATCATAGGAATAAGTTTTTAAAGCGTAAATATGATAGGGTTATAAATTTGCTGGGTGCAGACCATCATGGTCATGTGGCAAGAATGAAGGCTGCGGTTAAAGCTTTAGGTGTTGACCCGGACAAGCTCGATGTAGTGTTATTCCAATTGGTACGCCTTTACAGAAACGGCGAGATTGCCAGGATGTCCAAACGTACAGGAAAGTCCATTTCGCTTATCGACCTTTTAGATGAAGTTGGCCGTGACGCAGCAAGGTTCTTCTTTAATACAAAAGCCTCGGGAAGTCATTTGGATTTTGACTTAGACCTTGCAGTTAAGGAGTCAAATGATAATCCTGTATTTTATGTTCAATATGCCCATGCAAGAATTTGCAGCATGTTAAAAAGACTCGAAGAAGAGAACGCAAAGCTTCAGAGTGTAGATTCAGTAGAGCTAAGCAGGCTTGTGGCAAAAGAGGAAATCGAGCTTATGAAAAAGCTTGCAGAGTATCCGGAAGAAATAAGGATAGCTGCCGAAACTCTTGAGCCTAGCAGACTTACAAGATATGTCCTCGAGGTTGCAGGTTTATTCCACAGTTTTTATAACGCTTGTAAGGTGAAAGATGCCGAAGACGATGGTTTGAGAAATGCAAGAATAGTTCTTGTGGACAGCACAAGGATTGTTATAAAAAATGTTTTGGATTTACTTAGCATAAGTGCACCGCAAAGGATGGAGAGTAAGCAGGCTTGAGAAATGTACAGAATTCTCTAAAGCTTGTTATTAAAATTTTTAGGATTTACCCAGAATAAGTGCACAAGAAGAAATGTAAGTAGATTTTATGTACAGCTGTTGGAATCATTTGATTTCAACAGCTGTTTTTGGTTTTTAAAACCTTAATTATAAATCAATTCTTTTCCTTAATCGTTGATATAATAATTAAATCTAATATAATATAGATATACAATTAAGATTCTTATGGAGGAAGAATATGAAAATTAAATGGTTTGGGCATTCTTGTTTTCTTATTACGTCGGACAAAGAAATAAAAATTGTAACTGACCCTTTTGATGCTACTGTTGGTTATAAAATTCCACAAATTGAAACAAATATAGTCAGTGAAAGTCACGACCATTTTGACCATAACAATACGGGGATATTTGAAGGAACTCCTGTGCTTGTTAGAGGTTCGGGTAAAATTATTATAAAGGATATTGAAATAACTGGGGTAGAGACTTTTCACGATGAAGAGGGCGGGAAAAAGAGAGGGCTAAATACCATATTTAAATTTCGAGTGGACAGCTTGAATGTTTGTCACTTGGGTGATTTAGGTCATGTGCTTAATAGTGAACAGGTCAAAGAGCTTGGTAAAGTTGATATTTTGTTGACGCCTATAGGTGGTACATTTACCATTGATCATGTAGGTGCAATGAAAGTAATGGATATTTTAAAGCCTCAAGTTACAATTCCTATGCACTATAAGACAGAGGACTTATCTTTCCCACTTTCGGGAGTTGAAGAATTCCTGTCGGTTGTGGGAGATTACAAAAAAATTGATGGGTGTGAAATTGAGGTCAATAAAGATTGTATTAATGATTTTCCTAGAGTGGTTGTTTTAGATTATAAATAAGGTTATTTCAAAAAATAGCCCATACAATATTTAGAGCACAAAGCCAATCAAAGAAGCTTTTTAATATTCCACACATAGGAATATTATTTTGTTATGCGAAAAAACTGAATCAAATTTTTGAAAGGCAATTGCAAAGTTTCAAAGCCTTTATTTGTGGGTATATACATCATGGAATGACTAAACTCATTAGCCGATATATAGGACATGTTATTCCATTGATGTAAATTAATAAAATTGAGGGGGAAAAGACTTTGAAGACAATGAAAACGATGGATGGTAATATGGCGGCATCCCACGTTGCCTATGCTTTTACTGATGTTGCGGCCATTTACCCAATTACGCCGTCTTCAAACATGGCTGAAAATGTCGATGTTTGGAGTTCAGGAGGCAAGAAAAACATTTTTGGTCAACAGGTTAAAGTTGTAGAAATGCAGTCTGAAGCAGGTGCGGCGGGAACTGTTCATGGTTCTTTGGCAGCCGGTGCTTTGACTACAACTTTTACAGCATCCCAAGGGCTTTTGCTCATGATTCCTAACATGTATAAAATTTCCGGAGAACTTCTTCCCGGTGTTTTTCATGTAAGTGCTCGTACAGTTGCTGCGCATGCACTTTCAATTTTTGGAGAGCACTCGGATGTTATGGCATGCCGTCAGACTGGTTTTGCAATGTTAGCATCAGGCAATCCTCAGGAAGTTATGGACTTAGGTGGGATTGCACATTTAGCTGCAATAAAAGGACGAGTTCCGTTCCTTCACTTCTTTGATGGTTTTAGGACATCCCATGAAGTTCAGAAAATAGAAGTAATTGAGTATGAAGACTTTGCAAAGCTTGTTGATTATGAAGCTATTAAAGCGTTTAGGCAAAGGGCATTAAGTCCGGAACATCCCGTTACTAGAGGGACTGCACAGAATCCGGATATATTCTTCCAGGCCAGAGAAGCTTCAAACAAATTCTATAGTGATATTCCTGAAATAGTGGAAAACTACATGGAAGAAATATATAAGCTGACAGGAAGAAAATACAATTTATTTGACTACTATGGTGCTCCTGATGCAGACAGAGTAATTATAGCAATGGGTTCGGTTTGCGACACTATAGAAGAAACTATAGAGTACCTTACTAATAAAGGCGAAAAGGTTGGAGTAGTTAAAGTTCACCTCTACAGACCGTTTTCCATTGAGCATTTCCTAAAAGCAATACCTGCGACAGCTAAAACGATAGCAGTATTAGATAGGACAAAAGAGCCCGGTGCTTTAGGTGAACCTTTATATGAAGATGTTCGTACAGCCTTCTATGACAAAGATGTAAGACCTGTTATTGTTGGCGGAAGATATGGCTTAGGCATGAAGGATACAACACCGGAACAGATAATAGCAGTATTTGATAACCTTAAGAGTGATGAAATAAAAAATCACTTTACTGTAGGCATAAATGATGATGTTACCTTTACTTCCCTTATGATGGGCGAAGGAGTTGATATAGTACCTAAGGGAACTGTGAGCTGCAAATTCTGGGGCTTAGGTTCTGACGGAACTGTAGGTGCAAATAAAAACTCCATTAAAATAATCGGTGACCATACTGATAAGTACGTTCAGGGGTATTTTTTCTATGACTCCAAAAAGTCCGGTGGTGTTACAGTTTCCCACTTGAGATTTGGAACGAAGCCCATCAGATCTTCTTACCTAATCAAAATGGCCGATTTTGTTGCCTGCCATAATCCTTCTTATGTGGGGAAATACGATATTGTAAGTGATCTGAAAGAAAATGGAACGTTTTTATTGAATTGCAATTGGAAAGGCCAAGAACTTGAAGAGAAGCTTCCGGCAGAAGTAAAAGCGTATATTGCTAAAAACAACATCAAGATGTATACCATAGATGCTTTTGACATAGCCGGAAAAATTGGCCTAGGTGGTAGAATAAATCTTATAATGCAAGCGGCATTCTTTAAATTGACCAACATCATTCCTATAGATGATGCGATAAAGTATATGAAAGACGCTGCTTTAAAGAGCTATGGGAAAAAGGGTGATAAAGTTGTCAGCATGAACTATGAAGCAATAGATGAAGGTGTCAAGTCTTTGGTTAAGGTTGAGGTGCCGGCATCCTGGAAGGATGATAAGGTAAAGCCAGTTGCAGAAGATGTTAATGTACCTGACTTTATCAAAAATATAGTTAACCCAATCAATAGAATGGAAGGAGACAATCTTCCTGTCAGTGCCTTTGAAGGTATTGAAGACGGAACCTTCGAAATGGGAACTTCGGCTTATGAAAAGAGAGCTATTGCCGTTAATGTTCCTCAATGGATTCCTGAGAACTGTATACAATGTAATCAGTGTGCATATGTATGTCCTCATGCAGTAATAAGACCTTTTGTATTGGATGAAAAGGAACAAAATAATGCTCCGGAAGGTTTTGCTACAATTAAAGGTATGGGTAAGGAAATGGCTGGGTATACTTTCCGAATTCAGATAAGTCCTCTAGATTGTACAGGTTGCGGAAACTGTGCTCAGGTTTGTCCGGCAAAGGTTAAGGCTCTTGAAATGAAGCCTATAGAAACCCAATTAGATCAGGCTAAATTGTGGGAGCATGCTATGACTATTTCTCCTAAGACAGATTTGCTTAAAGCTGAAACTGTTAAAGGCAGCCAATTACAACAGCCGCTATTGGAATTCTCTGGTGCTTGTGGCGGTTGCGGAGAAACACCTTATGCAAAATTGATAACACAATTATTTGGGGATAGAATGATGATAGCCAACGCTACCGGATGTTCCTCCATATGGGGTGCAAGTGCTCCAGCAACACCATACACGGTTGACAGAAATGGGCGTGGACCGGCATGGGCTAACTCACTATTTGAGGATAATGCTGAGTTTGGCTATGGAATGCATCTTGGCGTTAATCAAATTCGTGATAAAATTGTACAATTGGCGACATCAGCGTTGGAATTGAATGTATCCGAGGAAATTAAAGGCTTGCTTAAGGAATGGCTTGATAACAAAGATAACGGCAGAGTAACCAGAACTATAGCAGACAAACTGATTCCTGCCCTTGAAAAATACAATACCGACGATGAAAAAGCAAAGAACATTTTAGATGAAATATATGAAAAGAAAGACTTCCTTGTTAAGAGGTCCCAGTGGATATTCGGCGGTGACGGATGGGCATATGATATCGGATTTGGTGGGCTAGACCATGTTTTAGCTTCCGGCGAAGATGTAAATGTTTTGGTATTTGACACTGAAGTGTATTCAAACACCGGAGGACAGTCTTCAAAAGCAACACCTACGGGTGCTATTGCTCAATTTGCTGCAAGCGGTAAAGGTACAAAGAAAAAGGACTTAGGCCTTATCGCAATGTCTTACGGATATGTCTATGTTGCTCAGGTAGCAATGGGTGCTAATCAGAACCAGTTGCTAAAAGCAATTGTTGAAGCAGAGGCTTATCCTGGACCGTCTTTGATAATTGCCTATTCTCCATGTATCAATCATGGCTTGAAATTAGGTATGGGATGTACTCAACTTGAATCAAAAATGGCGGTTGAAGCTGGTTATTGGCATTTGTACCGCTACAATCCTATGTTGAAGGAAGAAGGAAAGAATCCTTTTATATTGGATTCTAAGGCGCCAACAGCTTCTTTCAGAGATTTCTTGCTAGGTGAAGTAAGATATTCATCTTTAGCAAAGGTAGATCCAGAAAAGGCTGGAGAGTTGTTTGGCAAGGCTGAGAAAGATGCTAAAGAGAAGTTTGAGACTTATGAAAACATGGCTAAAGAATAAGTTGTAGATTTTATTATACAAGTCAATGGATTGGAAAGTAAAATTTGTGCCGCAAGCTCTTACATAATTGAGCTTGCGGCGTTTTGTTTTGTGAAATTATCGAAGACTAACTAGTGAATAAATACATAAATAGTGTAACACTTTAAATAGCTGGTTTTCGTTTGAAAATCACGATTTTATGCGAATCTGAAAGTGTTACATTAATTATGCCGTTGACCACTAGCCAATTTTCCATTATGAATGCTACTAATAAGGCTTTAGGGGTTTTTTGTGTTTTTGAAAAGCATTTTCAATAGGCCTTTTAAACCTTTATAATATATTACGAGCTATTACAAGTTTGAATTTAATTGAAATAAATTATGTAACTTGATATAATATGTTAAAAGGTATAGAAATATGTAAATAGATGGGCAAGTTTTTACGCTGTTTTAAACTACATTAAGTGCAGGAAAGACTTGTTTTTTTGCAGGTATCATCTATTAAATTATATAATGCAATAATAAAAAGAGGTACCTTAAGAAACTTTTTTTTTATATGATAGGGTGATGAAAGGTTGAAAAAAATAATATCTATGGTAGTTGGATTTGTTATTGGCACAGGTTCTTTATCATTAGCATACTCAGCTTCTAAAGAAGTAATAAAAGTAATTAAAAATAAATATAGTGTTGAGGTAAATGATAATCTTGTAGAGTCTGACAGTTTTTTGTATAACGATAGGATTTATATTCCGCTTCGTGCTATTAGCGAATCCTTAGGTATGGATGTGGAATGGGATGATAATAACAAGGCTGTCAAAATATACAATGAGGATTATGACAAAACCGTCTATTGTAATAGTGACGAGTTTTTTTATATTAATATCATGTTTTCTATGAGTCCTGACGAAGTAGTAAAGGTATTAGGGAACCCTGTTTCTATTGAAGAAAAACCTGTTACTAGTTATGTTAGCTTATGTTATTATTACCCTGATTTTATGGTGGGTTTTAGTAAAAAAATGAATAGAAAAGATGGAGTTTATATGATAAAAATAAATAATGAAAATTATCAGACCGCTAACGGTGTCAAAATTGGAGATAGACTTATCGATGTAGTTAGAAAATACGGTAAGCCCCATTATGGTGAGCCAGATTCTATTGGGCGAACGGATAGTAATTACTTAATTTATTTGGATAAAAACAAGGAGCATGCGATTGAGTTCTTATTTGACAACGAAAAAACAATTACTGAAATTATTATTTTAGATGGATTGGTAGGGTGATTATTGTGAAACTTAATTTTAAATTTCTTTTCATGGGTATAGTAATTTCGCAATTGTTAGGTATAAGTGTATGTATTGCCAAAGGTATATATGATGAAATTTCTGTAGATCGCAATTCTGTAAAGATATTTGTAAACGAAAAAGAAATTGTGTCTGATAATTTTGTTTACAACGGTAGAACGTATATTCCTTTAAGAGAAGTTAGTGAGCAAATCAATAGATATGTTTATTGGGATGAAAAAGCAAGTTGTGCAAGAATCTACGGGGGTATAAACTTTGAAACAAAAAAAATAGGTTCGGAAGAATTCAATTTTAATAACATAGAGTTGTTATCAGAAGAGGAAGAAGTTAAAGAAATATTAGGTAGCCCGAATTATATTAAGCATGATGGATATGAGCTTCTAATAAGCACTTTGAATGAGTATGATATTTGGATATACAATGGATTTGATCTAGTGTTTGATAAAGGAAGATTAATGGAAGTGGTAATAAATGAACCTGATTTTAACACTTCCCGTGACATTAAAGTCGGAGATGATTATGGGAAGATTTTACATAAATATGGTTACGGATACTATAATGACATATATAAACGTTTGTATTATAATGACGAATATAAACCTGGTGAATATACAACAACAGCTATAGTTTTTGATATAGATGATAATAAAAAAATATCTAAGATTCATTATGGATTAATAGGTTATTAGTACGAAATAAATAATAAACTAACTGTAAGCATGTTTAATAGCTAACAATTCTATTTTGGGCATTAAATGTGGAAACCACCAGAGAAAATCAAAGGAGCCGAGCGCGTCAACTTATGCATATGTTTGTGCGACAGCTCTTAGCTTTATAAGTAAGTTATTATTTAAAGCAGCAATTAACAGAATCTTTTTAATTCAATTAATCATTACACTATGAATTTTTTTCTCCAATAAAACCACAAACCCTAATTTTCACTGCTAATAGTATTACTTAAAGTTCCTCTTCCCACATTTCTCGATAAGCCTTGATATACTCTAACGAAACCTTTTCATCTATATATAAATAGTAATTCAATAGTTTTTTAAATATCTTTAATATCTCATTTTCAAAACAAAAGCCTAAAAGATTATCCAACAAACCTTCAATTCTTTTTTTGTCTATTGATTTCTCAGCAATAATTTCTTCAGCTTCTTTGGAGAAATGTATTCTTGCTTGTTGTGTCAGTTTATTTATCGAAGACACAATCTCATAAATTTCTTTTTCCAAATTTTCACCATCCTTCATGTTACAGCACGCTAACAATCAATTAAATCAACTTGCAAGTTACCAGCAAGTTAAAATTCAATTAGCAATAATGCTGTAACACAATGTTTTCAATGGTCTTCAAAAATTCAAGGTTATTTTAAGTTAAAATTTTTAGCAACCTGCAAGTTACCAGCAAGTTAAACTTATGCCCAATATGGTATATATTTCAAATATCTAGGTGCTGTATTTGGATCAGATGCTTTTATCATTTTAGCATCAATCGTATCCTTAATTATTCTTGAGACACTTGAAATATCCTTATCACCTAATCCAAATCGATTTCGCAAACTTGAATTTGTCATATAATCTCTTGTAACATATTTCAAACAAGCATGCAAATAACAAGCTCGTATCTTATCTTCCTTGCTCATATCTTTGAAGTCAATATGCGAAAACAGAATAACTTTTGTATGCTCTTCTGTAACCTCAATTATCGGTGCTGGCAGTTGATAATTCTCAGTTTGATAAACAACCTTATCAAAACCGCTGCCCCTCTCTTCACATACACCTATTCTCCTCATGAAAGCTGCTAACGACTCGTTTCGAGACTTAGGAGGTGTATCAATGAACCTTTCAACATTAATTAACGGCCTACCTGGATTCGTTATCTCCATTCTTGATGAAAAAATTTCAACCATTGGCCCTGTTCCTCTAATCGAAAAATCCTGATGAATTAAAGCATTCGCAACAAGTTCCCTAACTGCTAAAGCAGGATACATCCTAAGTGCGAATAATATCAATATTAATGTACAATATTTTATATTCACTCTTTACTTTATTATTATTCAAAATGTTGATTATTGAAACTTCCCATTTGATACACATTGCAAATCTTGACAAGCCAAGCATGAATTTATATTATAGTATACATAAAAAAACAATATAGAAGCCTTCAAGATTTCAGTCAGCAGCGTGGCAGCTATGAAAATAATTGAGGTAAACCACCTTTCAAAGAGCTTTTTCTATTACCAAAAAGATGTGGGTCTTAAAAGTTCCTTTAAGAATTTATTTCAAAGAGAGCAGATTGTGAAAAAGCTGTACAGGACATTTTCTTTGAAATTGAAGAAGGTGAAATCGTGGGCTTTCTTGGTCCTAATGGTGCCGGTAAAACTACAACGCTTAAAATGCTGTCTGGCATTTTGTTTCCTACTGAAGGCACTGCATCTGTAATGGGTTATGTTCCTGGACCGTCTTTGATAATTGCCTATTCTCCATGTATCAATCATGGCTTGAAATTAGGTATGGGATGTACTCAACTTGAATCAAAAATGGTGGTTGAAGCTGGTTATTAGCATTTGTACCGCTACAATCCTATGTTGAAGGAAGAGGGAAAGAATCCTTTCATATTGGATTCTAAGGCACCAACAGCTTCTTTCAGAGATTTCTTGCTAGGTGAAGTAAGATATTCATCTTTAGCAAAGGCTGGAGAGTTGTTTGGCAAGGCTGAGAAAGATGCTAAAGAAAAGTTTGAGACTTATGAAAACATGGCTAAAGAATAAGTTGTAGATTTTATTATATAAGTCAATGAGTTGGAAAGTAAAATTTGTGCCGCAAGCTCTTACATAATTGAGCTTGCGGCGTTTTGTTTTGAAACTATGTTGTTTGTGTGATTGTGAAAAAGACGAGGTAGGATTTTCTTTGGAAATCAAAATATGAAAACAATAATATTTGGGTACAGGTCTTCATATAAATATAGAAGAGGACTCTTATAAGAGGCTTTGTTAGCATATTAGGTTTAGCGGATGAGGTGGTAAAATGAAGATTTGTTTAGATGGCATAGGTATAAGCCAGTTGCACGGGACAGGCTTATTTTCTTATTCCTATGGACTTTTGTCCAATTTGCTTAAAATGTATCCACAACCGAAATATGAATTGATATGGGACAGAGAAACCGATTCTGAACTATGGAGAAGATATGGAAACCTTGAGTTTATTAGACTCGGGATCAACAGAAAAGATAATGATTACAGACTTCTTGAAGAACATCTCGCTAGTTCTAGAACTAATATTTATCACTCTCCTAATAATGGACTGAGCATTCCTCAAAATAAAGTATGCAAATACATAATTTCTGTACACGACCTTTCACCAATAAATTATAGAAAATTTGTGGATGATAAGTATTTATTATAACAAGTTTACTACCATATTTCCTAATGCAATAGAAAAAGCTGACTGCATAATAGCGGTTTCAGAATTTATAAAAGAAGAACTAATAAGACTTTGTAGAGTCCCTGATAAAAAAATTCAAGTAATCTACCCAGGGTGCTCTGAGATTTTTAAGGTTATGGATATAGATACAGCAAGAACGGTACTAGAAGCTCGATACAATATTAAAGGAAGATTCATACTTTATGCCGGAAGAATACATTTAAGAAAAAACCTTGACGTTCTTGTAAAGGCATTTAAATTGCTGCTAAAGCAAGTAAATGACTTAAGGCTAATAATAGTGGGTAATTTTAATACAAAGCGTACTGAATATTATATGTCATTACGGGATCTAATCCAAAGGCTTAACATTGAAGAACATGTGATTTTTACAGGAACAATTCCGTATATTGATATGCTTTATTTCTATAACTGTACAGAATGCACTGTAAACCTATCTGCTTATGAGGGGTTTCCAACTACTACTGTCGAGGCAATAGCCTGTAATTCGCAGGTAGTATGCCCTAGCATCTCTTCTTTTAGAGAAGTGCTAGGGCATTGGGCTGTGTTTTTAGATAATTTAGATATCAATGAAATTAAAAATGCAGTATTCGAAGTCATAGATAAAAAGACTACTAGAGACTCTGCCAGCTATATACCTAAAAGCAATCAAGATAAAAGTGTTAATCAATTAGTGCGGGTTTATGAGTCAACAGTGTATGGTGGTTCATAGCATCAACCTATTTTAGGCCTGTAGCTAAGTTCTATCTTTTAAGCTGTGGAGCTTGTAAGCTGAAATTTATGTTTGTTCTCTATGGAAACTGAATAAATATTGAAATAAAGAAGATCATTTGCAGAAATAAATTTTATCCGAATCTGCACTCCAAACAAAGTCAGATTATGAAACTTGAGATGAAATGCCAAAATATGAGGATTGGTTTTAAAGGATAAATTCTTATAACCTTAAGTTTGTAGTGCTGTTTTTTTGGTGTTAGTAGTGAAAAACAGAATTTGATACGATATTATGAAAAAAGCAAATACCTTTCTATTATCATATCCAACATTCAAGACACAAAGCCATTAAATCAAGTTTTTTGAAACCCCATTGACCAGTTGGTTTTTTAATAATACCTTATTCAATACCTTTTTTCCGTACTTTTTCAATTGCATCTTTGCCTGTCTTAGCATTAAGTTTCTTTAAAATACTATTTATTTGGCTCTTAACGGTATTTTCTGTTTTAAACAGCAATTTGCCTATTTCTGTCTTGTTTATTCCTTTCTCTAAAAGGTCAAACAACGTACGTTCCGAACGTGTAAGTTGTTTAAGTAGTAACTCTTTTTTTATTTCTTTGTATTCTGTTAACACTTCTTCAATAGGTGACTTTCCATTTACAGTTGAAAGTATAGCAACAGGCAGCTCTTTAAGATTTTCCTTTAAAATATAATTGACTGCTCCGGCAGTAAAAGCATCTCTAATAACTTGTCCTTCAACGTAGGAAGTCAGAACTATAACTTTGATATCATTTTTTGAGCATATTTCATAAGTAGCATAAATTCCGTCCCGTTCATTAGAAGAAAGGTTTAAATCCATAATTATTACATCAGTGTTTTTTTTTGTTTCTCTTGCAAGGCTTATAGCAGTGTCCTTTTCAGAGGTAATCCAAACCACTTGGAAATCATCATAAGCATTTAAAAAGTTGGACAAAATTTTTTGCCAATGTGGATCATCTTCTACAATTCCGATTTTTATTATACTCATTATTTACACTTCCATTTTTCCAAGTTATATGAAAGGATTTGTTTGGATAAGGAATTTCCGTTGGAAAACAACAATATCATATTTCTGACTTTTTTACCGGAAAAAACACCAAAATTTCACTTCCTTTACCAACTTGGCTTTTTATTTGAAGAAATCCTCCGTGACTCTCAATCACTTTCTTACAGTAATAAAGGCCTATGCCATAGTTTTTAGAACTTTTCTTTGTAGAGAAAAAAGGTTCGGTAACATTCTCTATGTCCTTTTCAAGTATACCACATCCGCTGTCTTTTATCATAATAACCAGGTGATTTTTCTCGTAATATGTGCATATATAAATACTACCTTTATCTTCAATTGATTCAATAGCATTCTTTAAAATATTGTTTATAAGTTCCCTGAAATGAGTTCTATCACAAAGAATACTTAAATCTTTATGTATTCTTCGTGTTATAATAATCTTTTTTTCCTCTAAAAAAATCCTGTTTGATAATATAACATCCTCTACAATATCTTTTAGCTTGATATATTCATTAATCAGAACTATCTCCTGTGCCTGAAAATTTAATTTGTTCAACATAGCCGAAAGATTTGAAGAACTACTGATTATAATATCTATAGTTTCATCAAGATTTGTGTCTTTTAAAGCTGAGGACTCCTTTAAGAAGGTTGCACAAAAAGAGATTTTCGATACTTCGTTTTTTATAGAATGATTGAAAATTGAAATGCCTGAGTTGAATAATCTTTTTTCATAAATGCTTTTGTTCTTTTCAATGGTTATTCTGACACCAAAAAAGCTGAATTTAAATGTGAAAAAAGAAAAACATGCTACAAGATAAATCAAAAGGCCCATGTTTAAAGTTTTGTTGTCATAATTATTAAAAATCGGGAGTAATGTTCCTGAGATCAAAAGTATTGTATATGCAGGAATAATAGTAACAATATTAACAAGTCTTTCTAACTTGATTGTTTTGTTTTCTTCCCTAAAATATGCCTTGATTAATATAATATATGAAAAAACTGCATATAATACTGCCCAGACCGAAAGAAAAATAAAATTAGTTTTGAAGTTTGGCACAGGAGGAACAATTGGAACAAATACGTACATTGAAAGTATAGGAAGAAACAATAACATTTTAGTAAATTTTTTGTACACCTCGTTTTTGAAATTTGAAGTGGCTGAATAAGTAATTGTATACATAAGTATTGTGTATGGTGGAAAAAAAGATGAAAATGTATATATTATGCCATTAAAGATAAGGGCGTTATCTATTGCAAAAGGTATTTCCTCAGCTATAACAGGTAAAACATGTGATTTGAATAAATTGGCAGCGGGTCCTGTTCCTAAGAAAAAAAGGGTCAAAGCAACCCACCTGTTTGATTCCGATTTAAAATCAATAATTAATATTAAAACAGAAATTGTCCAGAGAATAACCCACATAAGGAACATAGCATACCTACTGTTTTATACAAGTGCGTCTATATAATTGGCTTCAGAAAACAAATTACACAATCACACTACATATTAATATGCTGCTTAAAACGATATTATCTTTAGGTAATATACTTTATAACAGCATCTGTGATTATTATATTATAAAAACTAGTGCCTTCTTGTCAAGTTTAATTCCATATATTGATATATACTTATGATGTTGCATAATAATACTTAGAAAATATGAAAACATAACTTCCCCTATAATTTTTGCTTAAGGCTTATTTTTAGACAAAATTATTATAGGGCTGTTGCACAATCAATTTTTCTTAGTGCAACAGCCCTATCACAATCAGTTATCTTGATTATGAACTTAGCGCCCTTCGGGTGAAATTTCATAATGCAAATTCCTATGCTATTTAATTGTAAGCTTGTTCATGAAAAGTCTTGAATTCCTAATGAATTTTTTAAAAACACCTTATATAACTATTCACAAGTATTAGATGCCCATACTGCTCTATTTGACCCGTTATAAATAACCAAATTCCCATCATTTTGCATTACCAAATATGCTCTTGCTCCATGATTTCCTAGTGTTGAGTGCCACAAAACATCATCCTTAGGAGTATTTACATTCACATATATTTCTCTCTGTAAATTATCAAACCCTACAATTACTCTTTGTACCTTTGTACGTTCTGAAGGATTTTTTGCAAAAAACATAGTTTCCGTATAATAAAGACTGGTGTGAACTTTATAACTCACTGTACCTGCTCCACCAGTTTCATAAGAGTTTGTATTTTTATAACTAGGACCATCATAAGGATCACTATGCTTAACCAAAATACGTTTTGAAACTACATTTTTACGAATTACTAAAGTACCTGGAGCTTCAAAGGCTAATCGTGAATCATCACCCATGTTATGGGTATTTGTAGACCATAGTGCTTTCATATTACTTAATCTGTATACTACAAAATTGCCATCATGTTGCCATACTGCCTTATATTTGCCATTTTGAGACAAAAGATAATCTCCTTTGTTAAAACGAGTATTAATACTCACCCTGTCAGATAAACTTTTTGCACTAACAATTGCTGATGAAAACATTACTAAGTTAACAATACTGATTATTAGTAAAAGAATCATTACCTTTGAAAAATTTTTAACCATTAAAAATCCCCCTTAATAAGTTTTTTTATTAACAGTACCACAAAACGATATTATATTATTTCACCATACATGTACAGTATTAACAATTTTAGTACTATCTTATTGTTCGGTATTATATTTCATTATTCCATCTATTTCTCACAAACAATATCCACTTGTTCTAGGTAAAGGAATAAAATATGAATTGGACAAAAATGCTTAGAATAATTTCAAATATTGCTTATATTGTTGGTGGAGTTATTACCTTATGCTTGGGAATCATCAGCCTTTTTGGATCAATTCTTTGCGGTAATGATGGGCGAAGCGGTTAAATTTACCATGCCTGCGTTTCTCGTGAACATCAAAATAAAAAAATTGGCACGCAGCTTGTTAAAAATGTATTTGACGCTCTTTTAGCATAAGGTATATCAGATATCATTTTTTTAGTGTATTGGTATGTTCTGTAATATTTGGTGTTTATTTTAAGTAATATTTGTGGTAGAATAAATACAGAAAGAATATGTTTAGGATTTGATATTATGCCTAATATAAAACCTGTATCTGATTTGAGAAATTACAATGAAGTTTTAAAGGAAATTGCAATTGATGAACCTTTATTCTTGACTAAAAACGGAAGAGCTTGAAGAAAGCTGATGTCGGAGTTGGTGAGGATGGCAATTCATTTGAAAGGAGAGAGTTAAATTTGAAAATAAAGTCAAAAGGAATATTTAATATCTTTTTCTCTATACCCTTTTTTGTTGCGTCGGTTGCTTTTCTTACTCAAATACCACAGGTTATAAAAATTGGATTTAATTCTGATACATTTTTCTGGCTGTTAGGCATAGGTCTTACAATGTATATTGACTATATCTTTTTTATGTTAATCAAGATACATAATTATTCGATTGAACTAACCGATGATGGCTTAAGTTACTTTTTTATTTTTAGGAAAGAGAAACTTTTTATTGAAATTGACAAAATGTATTGTATAACTCATATGCAAAAGAATGGGACTATGTTAAATATTTACGAAATTATTTTCCAAGACAAGTCTAAAATGATTTTTTGCACAAATAATTTAACCGAAAGTGAAAAAGACCTCGTAGTTCAAAATATTCAAACAAGATCAGGAAAAAGCTTTATGAGCAAAAAGTCGAATTTGATTTTCTAGATGTTGCACCAGCTATTAATGATGTGGTTATCCACTGAAGGTGATGTTAGAAGCAATTAAAAGCATTTCTGTAAGAAAATCAAAAGGTTATGAGGTTGCTGTCGAAAAGTTTATAAAGAATCCTTACTGGGATTTCAATTTTGCTATACCTCTAAACCTTTTTCAAATAAACTATTATGATAAATACAAGTTCCTGTACTGATTCTCCTTTCCGAAAAGAATAAGGCTTTTAATCTGAAGAATTTGAACATTTTATATTGACCAATTCATTGTTAATTGGGAATAATGAAAAAAGTAATGATAATATCGGCAAAAATAAAGACGGTAATTATGAAGGACACAGTTCTATTAAGAACGGGCGTCATATATGGGGTGGCATCAATTTTTTTAGAACAGATGAACTTGATTGCAAGTTGACAAAATAATATTTTCAGCATAGCTTAATATTAGTGATAAGTGAATATTTTATTCATTTAATCATTTAATCATTTGATTTATTGATTTATTTATACTATTATGTAAAGAGGAGTGATGAATTTGTTTTAAAAAAAGTTATTTACGATGGTTTTTGCATTAGTGGTATTGGTTATGAGCATTAGTGCGGCAACTGTTTTTGCAGCAATAGGAGATGGAGCAAAGCCGATATCAGTTAACAGCGAGGTTGTCGATAAGTTAGCATCAAAGGATGCTATAAATAACTATGTGGTTGAACTAGATAAACCCGGAAAAGTAAATATAACCTTCAAACATGATAATGTGGAAAAATCTATTTCATTTTGGGAAGTTGATATGTTTGACAGCGATAAAAACAGTGTGATGGATAATTTAAGTCAAAAGGTGATGAAATAAGCGTTCAATCAACGGTTCTTTATCTTGACAAGGGCACTTATTATATTAGGTTAGGAAGCCTGAGCATATTAGTAATAGTTCTGACGCAGATTATACTCTCTCTGTAAACTATACAGAAAATATCGGACAGTATGAAATAGAAAAAAACGAAACTAAAGAAAATGCAACTTTAATTTCAGAAGTAAATAAGCCAATTACCGGGAATCTTAGATCCAATGGTGATATTGACTTTTATAAATATACAATAACAAATCCCGGTAAAGTGAATATAGGTTTTGAACATGAAAATATTGAAAAATCACACTCATTGTGGGAAATTGACATGTTTGACAGTGAGTAAAACAAAGTGATGAATTCTTATTTAAATGGAGAAGAACAAAAAGGACAAATCAAAGGTTGTTTATCTTGACAAGGGTACCTATTACATTAGGGTAATGAAGAATGATGTTATTACTATTGGTTCTAAAGTAGATTACAATCTATCTGTAATATATACAGAAAATTTTGGCGAGTATGAAATTGAACAAAACGATACTAAAGAAAAAGCAACTTCAATTAACGAAATGAATAAGCCAATTACAGGTAATCTCAGAACTAATAAAGATGTTGACTATTTTAAATTTGGAATGGTTGATTCCATCCAGCAAGGTGTATTTGAATTTTGACCACATGAATACTGAAAAAACAGTTCTTGGCTGGAATGTTTCTGTTTATGACATTAACGACAAAAAAATTCTCCAAATGCCTTCTGAGGGCACAGATTTAGCTTTAAAATCAAAGGAAATCAATCACGCAAAGGTACATACTATGTTAGTGTTGAGACAACACAGTACAGTTCTGCATACAGTGATTGTGATTATAACCTTGCAATAAATGGTAAGGGAAGTTTGGAAAATAATATTCAGATTAAAGTTTTATTAAATGAAAAGCAGATTCAATTTGACCAACCTCCAGTTATACAAAACGGTCGTACACTGGTACCTCTACGTGCAATATTTGAAGCTATGGACGCAACCGTTACATGGGATGAAAAAACAAGGACGGTTACTTCAATAAAGTTAGATACAACAATTGTTATGAAAATAGGCGACAATTTTATGACGAAAAACGGTACTAAAATTACCTTGGATGTTCCCGGTCAAATACTTAAGGGAAGAACATTAGTGCCGGCACGTGCAGTGGCTGAAAGCTTTGGTGCAAAAGTTGATTGGGATGCTAAAGCAAAAAGAGTAATAATCACTCAAAATTAATAAATGTAAAATCGGATAGTTAATACAGTATTTTGAAAAGTTAATATTATATATTGTAGATGGCGTTGAGAAAGTTTTGTGGTGGATAACTTTTCAACGCCTCTACAACATAGGAAAATAAACTTAAAATCCATATTTGGAGATTGCCTAATATAGATTGAGAGATGTGTATGAAAAATAAAAACTATGTGGCATCACATCAAACTCCATAGTTTTAACTGCATCCATTTCATAATTATTTACAAAATCCTTCGCACCATTAACAGGGGATAATTTCTCCGAAAATATATCATCCGCCTGCCTATGTTTCAATGAAATTTTGGTTCTATATAGAGAAAAATTAATGTATCCAATTTCACCTTTTTTGCCTTCTTGTTGCATAAATTTTACTTTTAGCAGATTGTTTTAAAGCATTGCATAAATATATAAGCGTTGAGGATTATAGCTGGAGGTCATTAACATGAAATTCAAACTAAATATATTTGTTTTTGTAATCCTTATATTCTTTTGTTTGACTACCTATTCATATTCTTCAAGTACATATAAATACGCATCTATAAATGGAAGCCCTGATGGTAACGGCTCATTTGATAATCCCTGGGACTTAAATACTGCTTTTACAAGTAGGCAGGTACAAGCTGGGGATACCCTATATTTGAGAGGAGGAATTTATGATACGTCTTCAATTGGTGGCAAAAGTTTTGTATGCAGTTTAATAGGGAATAGTGACAATCCTATTACTATTATGCCCTATAACAGTGAAAAGGTTATATTTGACGGCAAGTATAATTCAAATGGAAACTCAATTGTGAATATAACTGGGGAATGGCTAATCTTTAAGGATTTTCACTTTACAAACAGCAATAAAAATAGAATTTCTTATACAGCTGACAGCTCAGATATACAAACTAATAGTGGAGTGGACTTTTCTGCTGCAAATTCAAAATTAATAAACTGTTTTATTTATGATAACATCGGTGTAGGATGTGGTTTTTGGAATCCTGCAGTTAATTCAGAACTTTACGGCTGTTTGATTTTTAATAATGGCTACTACGATAAGTTTAGAGAAAGAGGAACTGGTCATAACATATATGCCCAAAATCTTAATGGTACAAAGTTAATATACGATAATTTTTTATTTAACAGTGTAAGCTATGGTCTGCACGCTTATTTTACTGGTGACAGCAGCGATCCTAAAAGAAATTATCAATCAGGTTTTGATATACAGAGAAATATAAGTTTTAACAATGGAGCGTTAAGCTTTAGTGGTGCATATAAAAGTAATTACCTAGTGGGTGGAATGCAGCCTTATAACAGTATTTATCTTAAAGATAATTTTGCTTATATGGGGACTGACTCAGCAGGTACAAATTATCAATTAGGCTATAGCAATACAAATATTGATTCTACCCTTGAAAATAACTATTCTTTTAGAAGTGGCCTTTCTTTTAATTTCATTAGATTCAACGAAATAACCTTTGTTAATAATACTATTGTGAATAAAGGAAGGTCAACAGCTGTTTCGTGTACGGTTCCTGTGAAAGGTGATTTTGACAAATATGTATTTAATAATAACCGTTATTACGGGAACGATTCAACTCTTTTTAAGCACATTAAGCAGGATGGTGATTCAAGTTCAGGAGACTTTTCTTTTTGGAAGGATTTTACCCAAAGTGACAATGAGAGTACTTTTGCAAAAGCTTTACCTGACAAAAACATAGTTTCTGTACTGGCAAACAAATATGAAAAGGGTCGGGCAAATGTTGTAATATATAATTATTTAGAAAGTAATTATCAAAAAATAGATGTATCCCACGTTTTAGAGAAAGGCTCCGAGTATTATATTTACGATGTACAAAACATTTTTGATAACCCTATATTAACTGGTACATACGATGGATCACTACTGGATTTGCCTATGAATTTAACTAAATGTCAGCAACCTAATGTCAATCTTGATGTAGATCTTAAGCATTCTTCAAAGGAATTTGCTGCTTTTTTAATATTGAGTCGTCCATTAGACGTAAATCATAAGATAGCTAAGGATTCTCATAACACTGATAAAATTAAAAAATTTAATGACTTAGCAAACTATGAATGGGCCAAAAATCAAGTAAATACTCTTGCATCTATGGGGATAATCAACGGGACATCTGCTACGACCTATAGCCCTGGAGAAAAAATAAAGAGGGCAGATGCAGTTGTACTAATAGTAAAGACGTTAGGATTATATGCGAATTTTTCTGAAAACTTTTCAGATGTTTCAAAGGAAAAATATTATTATGAAGCTGTGGGAGTTGCAAAAAAGCTTAACATTATATCTGGAGTCGGGGATAATAAATTTAATCCTGAAACTCCTATTAAGAGGCAAGATTTAATGGTAATTGTACACAAGGCACTTAAAACTTCCGGCTTAACCATTGAAGATATTAATATATCAGAGCTGGAAATATTCAAGGATGCTTTTGATATTTCTGACTATGCCCTAGAGAGTATAGCTCTTCTAGTTAAAGAAGGAATAATAACAGGGAATGCTAATAAAACGCTTTCTCCTTTAAAAAATATAACAAGAGCGGAAACGGCTGCAATAATATATAAAATATATTAATCTGAATTATAGGAGGTTACAAAAAACTAATTTTTGTAACCTCCTTGTTACGCCTCTTTCGAACGAAGTGAAAGAGGCAAAGATGGAAGGGCTCGATTCCCTGGAATGCTGTACTAGTTAGGGGAATTGGTTAAGTTAACTTTGTTCTGAAAAAGAAACAATGAAATATTATGGCATTGCGGGTGCGTTTATTGATGCAAATGTGAATGATATAGAAGTAGCATTATAGACAAATTGGTTTAAAGATAGTATAATAAGCATATAATAAGTATATAATATTGCTACCGAGAGAGGTGTTATACATGATTAATATTAAGCCATCTGCGGCAATACGAAAAAACTACAATGAGATTTCAGAATTGTGTAAGCGTTCAGGAGAACCTGTTTATCTTACTAAAAACGGCGAAGGCGATCTTGTGGTCATGGACATTGAAACTTTTGCAAGAAGGGAAAGTATGCTTCGACTAAGGGAAAACCTGATTGCAGCAGAGGAAGGCAGGGCGAACGGAAAGTCAGGATATTCAATTGATGAAGTATCCAATATGATGAAAGATGTTGTCAAAGAGGTATTAGATGGACAGCGTAAATAAAAACTATCAAGTAATTGTTTCTGATGAAGCCACTCAAATGTTGTTGCATCATGTTGGGTTTTTAGCACAGGTGAGTGAGGCCGCAGCATTAAGGTTAATTGAGGCTTTTCAGGAAAAGACAAATTCACTTAAACAGTTTCCAGACAGAAATCCATGTCTAAATGATCAAATGCTTGCAGTGGGAAAATATCGGAAGTTTATACTGGAGAAACGTTATCTTTTGGTATATCAGATTAAAGAAAGTATTGTATATGTAGATGCAGTTGTTGATACACGTCAAGACTATAGATGGCTTTTGTAATATTGCAAACTTTTTGTCTATTATTTGCCAAATAATTTTTGTATGCTAAAAATATAGTGGGTTAAAAAGAGTAAGTTCATTGATAAATGCTATAACTTTTTGATTTGGCATTTTAATTTCAAGGTTCAATCTATAATGATAGCAATATTAGGTGTGGCTTTGTTTACAGGCTGTGTGTTTTGTTTTTCTCAAAAGTAGTCAAAGAAGTCGGATGGAGGATGGAGAGTCTTAATACTAAATAGTTGGTTTTGACAGTTAATAAGCTATTGCCTAAATATTAACATTTTTATATGGATGCTTATACTATAATGGTTATATGTTGTGTGATATAAAAAATACGCCACCCTTATAGATGGCGTATTTTATGAATTTAAAAATCAGAGAAATAGTTGGTTTTGAATAAGTTCTATATGCTGCTAATTATTCCTAATAGATACTGTCGCAATATAGCAAAGTCAATTGAATTGATTGCTCCATCACTATTTATATCTGCCGCAATATGTCCGGAAGGTGATGGGAATTTATCTATCATTCCAAGCAAGTACATGCGTAAATTTGCAAAGTCAATGGCGTTAACATTGTCATCTCCATTTATATCACCAATTTTTACTTCGGGTATTGGTTTGTTAATTGTTAAAGTATAGTTTGTTTCAATACTACCATTAATAGCTATATAATATGTTTCACCTTTTTCTAGAGCATAATTAACACCTGAACAGTCACTAAGGCATACAGAACTTGGAAGTATGTCAGTAGCAGAGTTCATCACATTAACATTCACAGAGGAATCACCTAACAAGCTTAAAGTATAATTATACGATACTTCAGGAATAAATTTAAAAAAATCTTGGTCATTGGAGTAATTTATTTTACCTGTTATAGGAGAGGCTTCATTTACAGTTTGTGCAGTAGCTGGTGAGTTCCCATAGTCATCATCTAATGATTCTATTATGAAATTGTATTCAACAGGATCTGTATTTCCCCCTATTTTTAAGTAGTAGGTGTCACCTATATGCAAATCGCTAAAATACATAGATTCTTGAGTGTGAATTCCTAAGTCATTAATAACTGGACTTTCAAACATTGTTATCATACTATATCTCTCATAATAATTTACCAGTTCGTTTGAACTGTCATAAAGCGATATTGCTTCGTTTGGTGCACCGTCAACTCTAATATAACAGAACTTTGATGGTGCAGTAAAACTAAACACATCGCAATCTTCGTGAGAATATATTGAACCTTGAACTCTTTGGTTCAGATTAACCGATTTTGAAGTACTTATTGTGTCACCATAATCTTCTTCAAGAGGACCAGTTATTGAAAAATTATAATTGGAGAGAAGTTTTTCGTAATCACCATTAAATAATTTAATATAGTATTCTTTATTTTCTGTAAGATAGTAGTAACCACCCAATATTTCTATAGGGTTTTCAGAGCTATCTATGATTGTTAAATTATAATACTTAGGTTCAAAAGCTTTCCCTAATATATTTGGCTTGTACGCACCTGATTTTTTTGGAATCAGACAATAAAAGTCAATATCACTATCAAAGATAAGGCTACCTGTAATTTCAACACCAGTTTCAATTCTAACAGCTTTACTAATGTCATTACCATTATCTTCTGCATAAGGACCGCTTACTGAAAATTCGTAATTAATAAAAGAGTCAAGAATACCATAATTACAAAATCCTATGTAATATTTTTCGTTTTCTTCAAGTAGATAATATTCATTGATAGATTCTATTTCTCCATAATTGCTGTGGACAATAGGTGGATTAAATTTATTGCCAGATTCGTTTATGGAAATATCCAGTTTATATGCTCCACCCGTTTGGGGTATAAAATAATAATAGTCGATGTCATCATTGTATATAAAGCTACCTGTAACTTTACTACCTATTTCAACCATACTTGCGTCATTGAAATCATCTCCAACATCTTCTTCAATAGGGCCTGAAATAGTAAAGTTATAATTGACTGGAATTTCAAAATCACCACGTTCACTAATTTGTATATAATACTTTTGGTTTTCTTCAAATATATAGTATCCAGACAAAGTATTTATTGGACGATTATACTCATCAAAAATAGTTTTGGTAAGCAAAGAATCCAGTGTATCTGAAGCAAGAGTTAGTTCATAAGTTCCGGTTTTTTCAGGAATGATATAAAAACTATCAACATCTTGATAGAATGAAAGATTACCATTAATGCAAGTTCCTACAGGAATTTTTGAAGAATATTCTTTTTCGTTTACGTAGTCATCAATAGGACCCTCTATTGAAAATTCATAATCGGGCAAAGCTTCTATTTGATCTTGTTTTGATATTTTTACAAAGTACCCTTCATTCCCTTTAAGGAGGAAATATTCGTCGACTGATTCTATTTCCTCATTGAGATTATTTAATATAGTTGCATCGAATCTATACCGTGTATGTAATTTATACATACCGGATACTTCTGGTACAAAATAATAATAATCAATATCCTGATCAACAAAAAGACTTCCGTAGACATTTTCGTTTGTTTTTATTTCTAGTGAATTGCTCATAGTGTTACCAAAGTCTTCTGCCACAAATTTTATTGAGAAATAGTAAGTTGAATAAGTGTATTCGCTTTTATTTGATAGCTTAATATAATATTTTGTATTTTTATCTAGAATATAATACCCAAAGAAACTTTTTATTTCTTCATTTTTGTCTTTTAGGACAACTGTATTGTATTTGAAGTTGTCGTAAATATCTAAAGTATAAGCACCTGATAATTCTGGAATAAAACAATAATAAACACTTTGATTATCTGTAAGAGTTCCTTCATCGATATTGCCTTCTGTAATTTCAATAATGTTTTCGTTTGCAGGAATAATTTCAAAGTTATAGTCAACAGCACTTGAATATCCTATAATATTTATAGGATAAAAATATTGACTTGGTAGGTCTAAATAGAATTTGTTTTCTAAACCAGCTTTAGTATTAAATTCATATAAAGTACTCCCGTCAATATCAGATATTTGAATTTTTACAGAATCGGAGCCGTTTATTGTAAGAACAAATGAAGTACTATTAGTTGGATAGAATCCATATGCATTAATGTCAGGATAACTATAAACCTTATTATAGATTTTTGTGTTTTCTTTTATAGGGTGTGGATCATCAATACCAGTATATGGATAGTAAAAACAATTATCTGAAGATTGTACTGTTGAGTTGTACAATACTGAAGAATCTTCTGTATAATTAGATGAAATAATAGAGGATTCTTGTGAGGCTGATAATCCAAGAGCATTGAGTTGTGTAATCATAATAAAAAATATGATTGTTGAAATGAAACTTAATTTTTTAAACATTAATAATTTTCCCCCTCTTTGAAGATGATAATAGATAACATTTTATATTATTACATGATAAAAGGCAAACGAATGATTTAAATCCTTTGCAATTTTTTCAACACTAGGGCGAAAACTTATTAAAAGGATTATTATATACTTATCTATATCTATTTAAGACCAAATGTGTATGATGTAACTATAGCCTACGGCGTATGGAAGAAAGGATTGAATAGCTATTCGGGGACTGGTTCCTAGTCCCTGCCAGAATTACATGTATACTAAGTAAATTGTGTTTGATTTTTACATTTATTATAGTATAATTTTGTTCAGATATATTAAAAAGGGGAAAATCAATGCAATCAATTAAGACTAATTGGATAAGTTTGATAGTCACAAGCATAATTTCTATATTCTGTATTTCAGTTGGTATAAATTCAATAAAAGAAAACATTAATCTTAGAATGAATGGAGAAGAATCTTGGGGGTGTTGTAAGAGAGTATGAATCATCTAGGGATGATGACGGACACTATATATACTATCCTGTAATAGAGTTTTTGGATACTGATAACAATTTAATAAAATTTACAGTATCGAGTCTACCTAAGAATCCTAAAATAGGATTAGAATTTAAAGTTTTTTATGATTCTAAAAACCCCAATAATGCTGTTGCTGATTCGTTCATGTATATGTGGGGTAAAGCATTGGGATTTTGGCTTTGGGGATTTTTCGGTTCGGTTTTTGTTGTAGCTATTTCAATAAATATTTATAAAACACGAAGAAAGCCCTATAAATTTTGATAGAGTTTTTTTAGTTAATAAGTGACATATTTCAAGATACCACAACAATTTGAACATTTTATATTGACCAATTCATTGTTAATTGGAAATAATGAAAAAAGTAATGATAATATCGGCAAAAATAAAGACGGTAACTATGAAGGACACAGTTCTAATAATGTTTTTCCTGATTATGAAACTTGTGATGAAATGCCAAAATATGAGGACTGGTTTTAAAGAATAAATTCTTATAACCTTAAGTTTTTAGTGCTGTTTTTTGGTTTTAGTAGTGAAAAACAAAATTTGATATGATATTATGAAAAAAGCAAATACCTATCTATCATAGCATCAACATATTTTAGGCCTCGATTTGGCAATTCGATAAATGTTTTATAAGGAAGTTCCATATCTAAAAAATTGGCCTTACCGGAGTCAGTATTCTGAGTATATAGAATTTTTAGTTTTTTTGTTCCATCAATAACAATTGTATTACCGATAGGAGTATAGATGCTTCTTGTGCAATTTATCTCCACTTTTATCAAAACTTGAAATATACTTTTGACATCGGGTTTATTTTTAGGTATGTAAATGGGCTTCAGAGTATTGTATTAACTGCCCCCTAGTGTTTTTAGGGAGTTCAGTTATATCCGCTAAGCCTGATACATTAATAGAGTTTCTTACCATATCCATAGGTGTTCCTCATATATTTGTATTTATATATATATAAAAACCTGTACCAATATATTATTGTTTTGATCAAGTTACAAAGCCCATCAAATTAGATTCTTTAAAATGGCGATTGGCCAGTTAGGTGTCTGGAATCACCTAAACTTGATATTTGTAACTGTATTGTAACATATAATCATTAAAACATCTGCAAAAATTAGCCGATATAGAATTACAGACTAATTTCAATTTGTTGAGCTTAAAAAAATAAACAAAACAGAGGTAATGATGTTATGAACAAAAAGACTTATCTTTTAAAGAAAACTTTAGTATTATCTATAACCCTGCTTCTTTCTTTTTCAGTTTTGACCTCAACATATAAAATAGGGGCAGCAGAGAATATATACACAGGTATTAATACAGTAAATACAATTTTAAACAACATAGACTATAGGGATATAAAGCAGTCTAATGCTTGGTCAAAGGAAGCTATATGTGAAGTCAGCGCCCTTGAGGTTATGAAAGGATATGGCAACCAAACTTTTGGGCGTACTAATTCTGTCACTAAGGAGCAAGCCTTGGCTTTGGTATATAATGCAGTGGGCAGAGAGGCAGAGGCACAAGTTGCTGCAGAAGCACTTGATATTAGAAGAGTGGCGGATAATAAGAAAACATATGCTCCCGCAATGTGGTCTGATGGGTATTTGCAGCTTGCAGCTACCGATGGTCTTATTACAGCTAAAGACCTGTCAGATGCCCTTGCATTGGATAAGAGTGCTTTTACACAGGAGAATTTTTATAGAAATTCAGTTGCGCAAAGGCAGGATGTGGCTTTCTGGATAGCGTCGGTTTTGGGATTAGCACCTGTATATGGTCAGCAGAAGGTGTTTAACAGCTATAGCGATTGGTCTCAGGCGGATCCTTTTAAGATACCTTATATAGAAGCAGTACTCGAAAAGGGCATTATGAACGGTTTAGGCAACGGAAGATTTAATCCTAGAGGTAACGTCACCCGAGAGCAGATGGCACAGATTATAAAAAATGCTCTTCCTGTTATTTTACCTCTTAGAGGTTATGAAAAGAAATTGGGGACTATTGAAAGTATTAAATCGTCACTAACTTTTATTGATGGACAAAGTAAAACAGAAAATTCATATAATATTAGGAGCAGCAATGGAAGCTTACATCAGATTAATACTGAAATTTTTACAGGGCAATCTGTCGATTACCGAAATGAGCAGAATGGAAGAATAGAGGTAAAAGAAAATATAGATGTGATTGTTTATAAGAACGGATGGCTTGGAAAAAGCAACACCTTAGAGAAAGGTGACCGTATAGAATATACAGTAGCAGTGGACGGAAAGGTTTTATATGTAAAAGTATTATCTAATACAAAGGACACAAAGTATTTGGTTGCAAAAGTTAATACTATTGATACTTCAAAACAGACTTTAAACATTTCAAAGGTATTTGATTTAGAATACCCTAATGTTGACCTGGAGGATAGAAATTTCTCCTATGACAGCGATGGTAAGGATGTTGATGTTACATATGTTTATAGCTCGGATGTAGAAATTTTTGTGGAAAATATGAAGTCGGATATAGATGATATTAAGCAGGGAATGGATGTTATCCTTGCTATAAAGGATAATATGGTAACGGGGATAAAAACCGTTACTCTTAAGCTTAGGGATCAGGGAGTAGCAAATGGGGTGGTGGAAGATAACAATCCGCAGCTTGGATATATAACTCTTTACAATGAAAAGAAGGTTGATGACGGAACAGTTCCGAACATTAAAACCTATAACTACTCAAACCCTAAGAATATCAGTATAATGAAGAATTATAAGGTGGCTGGTATTGAAGAAATTGAGGGAGGAGACTCGGTTTACATTAAGTTTGACGATGAAGGAAACATTGAAATGATAAGTGCTGTAGATAACTATATTCAAAAACATGGTAAGGTACTTTCTAAAAAACCTGCATCCCTTGCAATACAATATGATGACGGTACACAGCAAATATTGATGACAAGTGGTGACATACCTGTAATTCTAGATAAGAAACTGGTTAATCATGATTCAATAAAAGAAGGGGATAGGTTAAAATTACTCCTTAACATAACCGAAGCTTCTACTAGTTTGAAACAGATAACCATAGAAGGTGATGAGCATTTTATTGCAAATATATATAAGGGCGTTGTGGACAAACTTGACGATGTATCAAGCAGCCTTGTTATTAGAAACATGGAAATACTAAAAAACGGAAAATGGGAAAGAACATTACAAAAGGGCTTTTCAACGGTTGGATTAGCAGAAGGTAATGACCTATATTATAGCAATGAGAGTATATCTCCGGATTTTGTCAACAGGAAATTGAGAAGCAGTCAAGCGTATATTGCTGTTGAAAAAGATTATGGAGGAGAAGAGAAGGCTGTTTTGGTTTCGTTCAAAGAAAGGGACGCTACTGAATTGACTGAACTTGAGGACAGTATTGTATCGAACACTATGGGTAGTGAAGGTGAGATAGCCTTAGAAAAGGAAATAAATAATATAGTTTATAATAAGGGAACCATTATAGTTAAGGATAAAAGATTGGTTACGGGCAGCAGTATATCATCGGAAGATACAGCTTACATCATAGCAAATAGAGCCTTCACTGATGGTTTGTACTATGCAAATATTGTTGAAATAGCACCTAGGAATGATCCGAATTTTATCGACATCTATAGGGGACGGATAGCGAGTATTAATGAAAACAAAGATTTTACGGTTAATTCTTTTTCACAGCTAAATGGAGTTAATTGGGATTTTTATAATACTCCAAAAACCTTTAGGATAACTTATGATACTGGCATAGTTGATGATTCGGGAATAGTAGGACAAAGGAATTTTGTTGATTATGGTAATTCAAGCTACAAAGAACGTACTGTTTATATCTTAGCAAATGGTACCGATGCGGTTCTGGTCAATACAGCACCTTACGGAAATGTGTCAGCTAAAGGTGAAATATATGAGATAAATGGAGAGGATGGATCTACAGAATTTGTAATGTATAATGCAAAGGTTTACAATCCTTCTACCCATATGTGGGAAAAAAGTAAGGATATGAGGCTGAATATTCTCCAAAACAGCATAATTCTAAAAGATAACAGGATCGCTCAAGCTAAAGATATTGCAAAGGGAGATAAGGTCAGGGTAATTAAAAGGGATGAAAGTGAAACGGGTGATGCGTACATTATTTTTGTTGAGTAGAGTATATATTTAATGAAATCTGAAATTTTGTAATTTGGAGGGAGTTCAATATGACAAAACTATTGAAATTAATGTCATTGATGATTATTATAGTATTAAGTGTATCAAATATTGAAATATATGCAAGAAGTGGTGACAGTGGTTTTGAAGGAGGAATATCCTCTGGAGAAGTTGAGGGTAAGACTACCTACGATTATAAGGAAGTTGTGTTTTTGACGGGAGAACCGATAGTATTTAGCGGTACATTGACAATAAAGAAAACCTCTAAACAGGATAGTGCAACAGGTAAGCAAATAATAACGTCAAATTATACATATAAGCTTGCAAATTCTGAAAAGTCAGGGACTCTTACTAAGGTCATTTCCTACAATACGGTGCTTACCGAAAAAGATAACGGGCAAAAAATTGAAGAAACAAGTTTGAACGGAAAATACACTGAAGTTATTGATTTAGATGGTGCAAAATATAATCTGAGAAATTATGATTTTACAAAGACTAATATTACTGATTCGAAGCCGGCGGTTGATTATTTAGCGGGAAACCTATGGGGCAGAAAGACATATAGTATTGGAACGGATGAAGGTACTGTCACAATAGATGTTACCGGTGATTTTTACGGGTATAACCAGTATTGGGGCTCAACTGAAACACAGGTATTGGAGTATATGATCAAAAGCGAGACTACAAAGGGCGATAGTGTTGACAAATGGGGTGGGACAGCAAGTATAAGACTTTCCAACAGTACTGCAAAGCAAATAAAGTATGTTGAGAATGAGCCTGAGACCATCAGTTTTGAAGGTGGATTTGTTCAGACTCAATATAATAACAGTATTCTTCAATACTCCTCAAGCTTACCGGAGTTTGATTCTCAGGGAGTATCGACAGATAGATTGATTGAGAAATCCGATAGTCTGAAAATCGAAGGGTTTCCTGTTAAAACAAGATTATTGGTTCCAAGTATCCACCATTTAAAAGGTCATTGGGCTGAAAATGATATTAAAGCTCTTTATAGTTTGGAGGTTTTTAAAGAGGACTCTGACAAATTTAATCCACAGGACGTAATGACCAGGGCAGAATTTGCCGATGCAATTGTGCTTGCTGCAAAAGAGGTTCCTCAAGATAGTACCTTGGTTACTTCGAGAACGAGCAGAACCGTTAAAAGCAAAAAGGAAGAGATTTTATCACCGTTTATTGATGTACAGGTGGAAAGCAAATATTTTGAAAGTATTAACAATGCCTACAAAAGAGGCATAATAAGCGGCCGTGGAAATGAAAAATTTGCACCGGAAGATTATCTGACTATGGCTGATGCAATAACAATTATCATAAGGGCTCTTGGATTAGAAGCTTTAGCGCCTGCAGGTGGAGTTGCAACTCCGTTTGTGGATGATGCTGACATCCCTTCATATGCCAGAAATCATATTTACGTCGCACAAAGGATAGGCCTTGTCTTAGGCGATGAAAGAGGATATATTAAACCTTGTGAATATCTTACAAAGGCAAGAGCGGCAGTTGTTATAAATAAGGTTATAAATTATATGAGAGATGACCTAAAGAAAGACTATAGAGAAAGACTAGTTAACTACTAAGGAATATTTCATCAATTCCTTAGGAACGATTAAAATATAAGTTCCAACTCTGGGATAACGAAAAACTTGATTTGATAATGTTCTCACACTATGAGAATAAGAAGTTGTTTTTTCGTTATCCCTTAGCTGTTGCTAAAAATATGACTTTTTAAAGAAAAGGGGAAAAAACATGAAAAAAAAAGTTCTAAAAATTGTAAGTGTATTGGTGTTGTGTCTGCTGACTTCAAATATATCCTTTGCAGCGGAAAGTGTGTCAGGGGATGAAGCGTGTGAGGATATGGATTACTTAAAAACTATTATGGATATGATAAAGGATAGGTATAAGGGTAAAGTTACTGATGAGCAATTGATTGAGGGAGCAATAAACGGAATGTTTGACACTATGGACCAATATACTGAATTTTTTACCAGTAAAGAGGCAGATAGCTTTTTTAGTAATGTAGAGGGCTCGTATGTCGGAATCGGAGTAAGTATATCAACTCAAACAAACGATGTATGCATTGTAGATGTGTTCAAGTCTTCTTCGGCTGCTAAAGCAGGAATAATCAAAGGAGATATAATTGTCAAAGTTGATGGGGAAAGTGTCGAAGGCAAAAATAGTGAAGAGGCTGCTCAACTGATTAGAGGCAAAGCAGGAACGAAAGTTAATTTAGGAATAAAGAGAGCCGGACAAAGTGAATTGCTTACAATAGAAGTAGAGAGGGCAGAAATTAGGATTAATCCTGTAACTTACAATATAAAGGGTGATATTGGTTATATCAAACTCGATATTTTTAATTCCAATTCAAGCATTAGTATGGCTAAGGCACTAATAGAGATGGATGACGCTAAAATCGGAAAGCTGATATTGGACTTGAGGGATAATCCCGGCGGAGAGGTAAGTCAGGTGGTGAAAATAGCGGAGAAGTTTGTTCCTGAAGGGTTGATTACAAAGCTTGATTTTAGGTCGGAAGCGATTAAGGACGAAGAATACTATTCTAAAAATAAGGAGCTAAAATATAAGTTGGTAGTATTAGTGAATGAATTAAGCGCTAGTGCCTCTGAGATTCTTGCAGGAGCAATACAAGATACCGGTTCGGGTGTTTTGGTAGGTGCTAAAACTTACGGAAAGGGAAAGGTTCAAAACATTTATCCTGTGCTATCTCCCGAAGCTTATAGGAAGTATGAACAAAAATTCGGAACAAAGATAATAGACGGTTATGATCTGATAAGCAATTACGATGTTTCGCCTCCTAACGACGAAATAATAGGGTGGACAAAAATCACAACGGGTGAGTATTATACACCTAAAGGAAGAATGATTGACGGCACAGGCCTTCAACCTGATTTTTATATTGAAAATAGTTATATTGAAAATGAAGTTGATATAAGGAGCATAGATACTCTTTCAGTGCAGAATAAACCTTATATAGATGATAAGAGCATAGATGTTTTTAATGCGGAGAAAATCTTAAAGTTTCTAGGTTATAATATTGCTAAGCCGGATATGCTCTTTGATAGTGAATCCGCAGCAGCTGTTTTCGAGTTTCAGAAGGACAAAGGTTTTTATCCCTATGGTATATTGGATTTTTCCACGCAGCAAGCATTAAATAAAGAATTCGAAAATCACCTTTTAGGGCATGACAAGCAAATGACAAAGGCTATAGAGTTATTAAAGGATTAATTGCTGAAAATACAAGGGCTTCAGAGCCTTTCTAAAAAACCTTCAAATGAAAGCACATCTCTCAAATAGTGCAAGTGCATATTATGTAAAGAACATTGCGAAGAGCCTTAGAGAATGTAGACGAAGCGGAGGATAAGTCGAATCACCTGTCCGAGCGAAGCGAGTTTGATTCGACCCGTAGCGAGTCGTACATTCTCTTAGGCTTGTAGCTTAG
>JAEZUI010000109.1 GCA_023421115.1 Bacillota bacterium
ATTTATGTTATGATATATAGGTAATTGACTTTCAGATTATAGCAATAATGCGTAACAAAAATAATTATCGTGGGATATGTATATAGCGAAATTTTAAACAAGCATACAAAACCTTAATAAATATGCATACTACTTTTACCAAAACATATGAACGAAATATTAGCATATGATGTTCCCATTAAGTTTATGAAGGTTATAAAAAATAAAAGCATAGACAAATTTGAATTTGTAGGAGGTATCATATATGTGTGGAATGCTATCCAATTAGTTAGAATTAAAAATTGGAGGAATACTATGAATTATAATATTAGAAAAATAAATGATAATGAATACAAATTTTTGGATAATTTTCTTTATGAAGCAATTTATGTTCCTGAAGGAGTTAAACATCCGCCTAAAACAATAATTAACAACCAGGAATTGCAGGTATATGTTTCTGGTTTTGGAGAAAAGAAAGATGATATTTGTTTTGTTGTGGAGATAGAAGGTATTGTTGGTGGTGCTGTGTGGGCACGAGTAATGAATGATTATGGGCATATAGCTGATGGAATTCCATCATTAGCAATATCTTTATACGAGCAATATAGAGGATATGGAATAGGAACTGCACTAATGAAAAGAATGATTGTTGACCTTGAAGAAAAAGGATATGAAAAGACTTCATTGGCAGTACAGAAAGCAAACTATGCAGTAAAAATGTATAAGAATGTAGGGTTTGAAATTGTTGATCAAAATGAAGAAGAATACATTATGGTATGTCAATTGAAATGATAAATTTCAATTTGTAGGGAATATTCAGCTTCCCATTATATTTATTATCAGTAATTACCTAGTTTTATGTTTTAGTATTATTTATGTAAACCAATAAGGATAGGAGATTATTATAGAATGAATTTTATAGTTAAATATGGCTGGCATGCGCTGCTAATTGCTATTGTTGGAGATATGCTAATTCCATTTATTCTTGCTCCATTTTATAAAGGATATAGTAACACTTTAATGACAATTAGCGCATTGGGGAATAACCAAAGTCCGGTTAGATTGGTATTTAATCTATGGATGTTACTTGAAGGCATATTATTTTTGGTTGCTATCCCTGCAATTTATAATTACTACCATGAGGTATCAAAGACACTTATCATAGTAACTGTTATTCTTATTATAGTGTTTGCTGTAGGTGCGTGTATATTTACCTGCTTTTTTAGTGTTAACGAAACAAAAGATGTGGTTACTACTGCTTCGAACATACATGGTGCTGGTTCAGTTATTGGGTTTATCTTATTTTTGTTTGTGCCACTGTGTTTCGCTATACTCTCATTTAAGGACTATGATAAAATAACTGGTATAATATCCGTTATTTCATTTATACTTGCTTTCCTATTTTTTGTGTTGTTTGTTATGTCAGATAAACCAGAATTTGCAAAAACAATAGTAGTAAAAGAAGGGTTATGGCAAAGATTGAATTTGCTGTTTATGTATATTCCACTTGGATACATCTCAGTAAGAAATATATTTTCATTGGTTAAGTAGTGGAAGATTGAGTTAATAGTTTACATTACTCAAGAATCTTATTACAATCAAAAGAATAAAACAGATTAATCTGAACTTGTCGCTATGTTTAGGAACTATTTTTTGCTGTTTTGGGCAATGTAAAGTTAAGTTGCGGAATTGTAAAGTTGATGTGGTGGCATCAGAATGAGCTTACTACTACAATGAAGTCACCAAATCAAAGGAGGATTTCAAATGAAATTTGCAGATAAAATATTAAGCCTTAGAAAGACACATGGAATGTCACAGGATGATTTGGCTGAGAAGCTGAATGTTTCCAGACAGGCGATTTCTCGCTGGGAAATGGGAGCAGTACAGCCTGACACAGGGAATGTGTTGCAATTGAGCAAGCTCTTTGGTGTTACGACCGATTACCTATTAAACGATGATTATGAGATTGACCATGATGTGCCTGTTGTGAAAGAAACCGAAAGCATAACAAAGGTCGAAGCCAATCGACAATCAGCATTTATTTTCATAATGGGTCTAAATTTTATGATTTTAATCTATCAGTTGATTGCTTGCTTTGTCCTTCAAAATTCCATTTTCTCTTTGTCTGGAACAATGCTAATTATCGCTGAAGTTGTCGGCTTCGAACTTGGATATCGTAAAATTGCACCTAAGTCAGAGAGTGCAATGAAATACTACTGCAAATTCTATGTTGTTACGTTTTGGCTTGCAGCATATTTTCCCATTAGACTACTAATGAATGTAGCAATGATGTTGTACCCTTATTCATATATTGGTATTGTATTTGAGATTATTGTGGTATTTGTATACTTATTAATCTCAATTCTTGCTACGAAGTTGATTAAGAAAAAAGTAATGTACAGAGAATGATAAATTCCATCTTAGAGGTAGTCGAACTTCATATTATGTTTAGAAATATAAGCGTAGTACATAGAAATATTTGAACTTTTTGTTAACTCATCAATAATTAGAATGGAGTGAACTCTCAATGAAATTACATTACAGAGGCAATTACAATTTAAACCCAGAGTCTTTACCATCAGAACCACACCAACAAGGAGCAGTTCCATTTAAAGAAGCACAAGATTCTAAAACGATAGGAATAATTGCTAATGTTTTAGCAGTGTTATTAATTATTCCGTTAGGGATTATTCTTTATTTACGTTGCGGAAATGCTATTTTTGATTATATTCTTTTGGGGTGTATACTCGCTTTATTGTGCATATTTCCACACGAATTCTTGCATGCAATTTGCTTTAGAGATAATGTCTATCTTTATACAAACTTGAAACAAGGAATGTTGTTCGTCATTGGCACAGAAACAATGAGTAAAGGTAGATTTATATTTATGTCGTTGTTACCGAACCTTATATTCGGGATAATCCCATATCTCATTGCGTTAATATTTCCCTTTCTTTCTGTTTTAGGTGTTTTTGGTGCAATATCAATCTGTATGGGTGCAGGTGATTATTACAACATTTTCAATGCTGCAACACAAATGCCAAAAGGAGCAAGAACTTATTTACATAAATTTAATTCATTTTGGTATATGCCATAAACAGTGTATTTATGAGGTTATAAAGATGACGAAAGCTATATTTTTTGATTTGTTTTTTACGTTGATTTATCCGAAATACTCAGACGAAAATGAATATGATATCATAGGAATTACAGCGATGGAATGGGAAAAGTATGCTGAAGATAATCGCTTATATCACGAAAGAGCTCTGGGAAATGTGAAAACTGAGAAAGAAATAATTAATAAAATTGTAGATATTATGCCATATCAATTAAGCGAAAGTGAAAAACAGAAAATACTTGAACGGCGTGAAGAACGAATGAAAAGAGCGCTATTAACAGTTGATAATAACATAGTTGATACACTTTGGAAAATTCATGAAAAGGGTATTAAAATCGGTCTTATAAGTAATGCAGATATAATTGATTCTAAGCATTGGGAAGAATCTATATTATCAGAAATTTTTGATATTAGCATATTTTCATGTGATGTTGGAATATTAAAACCGGATACTGGAATTTATTATTTGGCAATGAACAGACTAGGGGTTACACCGGAAGAAAGTATTTTTGTTGGCGACGGTGGCTCAAATGAACTATGCGGTGCTAAAAATGCCGGAATGAAAACAGTGTTTACAGAATTTTTAGATCGTAAGTTAAAAAATCAAAAAGAAATAATAGAGAAATATGCTGATTATCATATTGATGAATTTGACAATTTATTAAACTATCTAGACTGAGAACTATCAATTTGTATATGATTTCGAGCTTCCCTGTATTACTTATTGAGAAGATGGACGTGGTAAAAAAAATACTACACAATCAATGATGTATACGAACTAACATCGAAAAAGGAGAAATATAATGAAAGAGAAGTCTTGGTTAAAATATTTTTTTATCAGCATACTGATAGTTTTAGTGGTATTTTGTAGCGACTATGTTTTTGATAAAATATTTAATTTTCAATGGACAATAAACCCATTTATTATATCTATTGTTTTTTATATAAGTATAGGCCTACTACTTGGCTTAGAACATGTGGTACAAGAAACAAATAAAATGGGAAGTTGGAGAATTAATATAGCTAAGTTAGTGCTATTAGGAATACCATCATTATATTTTTCATTTGATGTTTTTATATACTTTGGGATAGTAAATATGTGCCAAATGTTTTTACATATCCTATAGCAATGTTAATGAGTAATAAGGTTAATTTACTATCTGTATTTCAAATCATATTGGGTTATTCAATCATTTCGAGCTTTTATAAAAAAGTTGATGATATGAAAATAAATTGTGCGCAATCTTCTTGATACAAACGTCAAATATGATTATGATTCACTAAAAAATAAAATAATAGGAGAGATAGATTCATGGTTAAGATGGATATTAAGCCGGATTTCGTATTCAGCCCGCAACCAATGTATATTATTGGCACAAAAAATGAAGAGGAAGTGCCAGATTTTTGCATTATAACCTGGATTGGTTTTTCGTTTGACAAGACACCACACTTAATGATGACAATAGGTGGTAACAAGCAAACTAAAACGAACATTTTGAATAACAAAATGTTTTCAGCAAACCTAATCAGTGAGGATATTATATGGCTTGCAGACTATTTTGGATCTACAAAAGGTGAAGAAAAACTTAAGAATGATATACAGTTTGAATATAAATGGGGGAATTATTTAAATGTACCTATTCTAGAGCAAAGCAACTGGGTTTATGAATGTGAAGTAACAAAAATAATAGAATTAGAGGGAAGCCACCTATTCTTAGCCGACATAAAAAATATTCAGATAGACAAAAAGTTTGAAGGAATGGATCTTGAAATGATTGATTTGAAAATGCTGAATCCAGCAGTATATGCGCCGTATAATTATTTTTCCATTGGAAACAGAATTGGTGGATGTGGCGAATGGAAGAACCATTTACTTAATGATAATCAGAAACACGAGAATACTAAAGTTAGCGCAAGATGAAAGGTATTAATTTAGGTACGCAGTTCTTTTGTATTCGTTATCAAATGCGGACTTACAGT
>JAEZUI010000198.1 GCA_023421115.1 Bacillota bacterium
CAATTGATATAGGTAAGAGTGATGACGGAAAAATCAGAGCATTATCCCATCAAGCAGCTGCTGCGGCTGTAGGTTATAAAAGAGATATGGCTACAAAATATCTTGGAACAGATGATCCTGCGAAAATAGGTGAAATGTTCTCATCTGCAGAAAAAATTATTGAAACAGGTAATAAACTTAAAGAAGCAAGTGGTGGAAAAGCAAAACTATTCCCAGGTATGGCTGAGTTGATGAGGATGTACTTAGGTGCTCGTGACAAAGCTTGGGTAGTAGACGGAAAATTAACTATAGATCCTAAAATAGAAGAATTCGTAGATAATGCTAAGAAATTGAGAGAAGCAGGTGCTGAAGGTGGATTGGAAGCATGGTCTCCTCAATGGTCAGCAGCAATAACAGATGATATACATTTCGCATATGCAATACCAACATGGGGTGTGCAATGGATTATTGATGTTAACCAACCAGAAGACCAAAAAGGAAAAGGTAATTGGGGGCTTGCAAAAGCACCAGCTCCATATACATGGGGAGGCACTTGGTTCGGAATATTCAGTGGTAGCTCAAATAAAGAACTTGCATGGGAATTTATCAAATTTATTACTCTTAATGAAGAACAAGCAATAGATTGGGCTAAGAAAAGCGGTGATTTTATAAGTAATCTTGCAGCTATTGATACTCTATCAAAAGATGCAACCGTAGTAAGTAAGACTGTAAATCAAAACCCGTATGAATTCTTTGGTCCTATGATAGATGATATAAATGGTTTAATTATAACACAGTATGACGATCAGATTACAAACGTATTCCAAGATGCTATGCTTAGCTATCTTGCTGGTAATACTACAAAAGATCAAATGTGGGCTCAGTTCAAGGATCAAGTTAGAAGTGACCTTGGAGAGCAGATAACAGTTGAATAGTGTCAAAAAATACATATTCAATATAAAAGTACAAAGCCCATCATGGAAGGTTTAAGCCTCTATGATGGATTTTGTTTTACCTTTATAACATAAGCCCTAAAAAAGGAGTGTTTATAACTTTCCTTTTTAGCTGAAAGCTTTTCTGTTAAAGGTCCTTATAATGTCTAGAATCTCGCTGTCAGGTTCAAAGTACACAATAACTTTATTACTATTGTAATGTGTTATAAAAAAGTACGCGTCTTCCGAATTCATTGAGCTAACGGCATGAATTTTAGACGTTACACTATCAACCGATATGTTATGTCTATCGCTTGAGACCTTGTCAATCATTTCAAACTGTCTGCAACTACCGGTAAAAATTCTTTTTCTCTTTCTTTTTGAAATTATTTTAGATATTTCTAAGTCTCCAGATGTAAGAGAGTACTCATATTCAATATTTCTTCCTGTAATAACTATATACCCCGCATATCCTAAGGCTGCTACAAAAGCCAATCCTATTCCAAAATAAAGTGGCCCGGCTATTGATATTATTAAGAAAGCAGCAATGAATGAGATTATAATGGTACCCAATATAATAAGGTAATCTACATAATCTTTCTTTTTTGTAATAATTCTTTCAGTAAATAAATCCATTTTATCATCTCCATAGTCATAAGTATTTTCTTATTTTATCTTCAAACTAATTATAAATCAAGTGTTTAAATGATACAAATGCTATACAAAAATCTCAATTGTAAATAAAATTCCTATAGGAATTTTGTTTAAGTTAATGTAAAATATATAGTATTATAACTGCTGAAAATGATTCCGTAATTATTATCTTTTAGATATGGTTAATGTGCATTGCTTTTTTTGAAAAAATGAAAGGAGTAAGTATCTAATATTATGATTAGAAAAAAGATAGAAAATTTTTGGTATTATCACAAAGTAAAAGTATTTGTAGGTATATTTGCAATTATAGCAATACTTATAGCAGGTAGTGCTGACTCAGGTGGAGAAGCTGACCTTGAAATTGGTTATGTTATTGGGAAAAGTGAAGTTGTTTTGCAGAATGTAAATGAGAAAATGCCTGTTTTTGAGCGGTTAATACAAGCTAAAGATAAAGAAAAAGCTATAATATCAGTTGTTCCATTGACTATTTCACGATTACAATTGGAGTTTACTATAGGTATATCCCATATTCTTCTATTAGATAAAGAAACTCTAGTACCACTTGCTGAAAATATTTTTTTTGAGCCACTTGACAATTATGTAGATAAATACAATATTGATACTAGTGATTATCCGGAAGTAAAGGCGGATCCTGGTAATACAAATGACTATAGGGTTTATGCTTTGCCGGTAAAAGAAATGGATTTGCTTTTAGAAATGGGATTTCCTGAAGATTACTACTTCACCATAAGACTCCCTAAGGAAAAAGAAAGTGATGATGTTATGAGAAATAAAAATGCACATATTATCTTAGACTATATTTTAGATTATGAAATGTAAAAAAATTGCAGTTGGCGTTTTTAGGAAGTTCGATTTAACAGCCTAGGGGAAATAAATTATACCTGAGTAAGTATAAAAGTTGAAATTTATTATGATTTAGATTAAGATAAAATTAGGAAGTGATTGTTTTTACATAATTATGTATACTTTATGTAAATGATTTCTTAAAAGATTGAAGAATGGGTGTTTAGTATTTTGCAGAAAACATGTTACAAATTTTATTATACACTAGGGGGGTAAATATGCTTAAAAAGGTAATTGTATTTTTACTAATTTCGTCGTTTTCGTTAAGTTTTGTTGCATGTGGGAAAGACACTAAAGCTCCAAAATCTACAATAGCACCTGATAATGCTGAAGCTAATCAAGAATTAGTTGAACCGGCATCTTTTTCTGGTAATATCAAGTTTTGGATAATGCCAAACAGTTCTTCTCCGGATAAAGACTTGTTGAGTGTGTGTCAACCCTTTTTAGATGCTAATCCGGAGGTAACAATTACGCCTACGGTTGTTGACTGGGGAGCGGCATGGAGAAGACTTACTGCTGCTGCTACTACTGGTGATGCTCCGGATATAGCACAGCTTGGAACAACCTGGGTAGGGGCTATTTCCTATATGGAGGCATTAGAGGATTTAACTGACGATATTGACTGGAGTAAGTTTCAAGATTCAGTTTTAGATACATCTTCTCTTCTAGGTTCAGACAAAAAGACCGCTGTACCATGGTTTGCTGAGACAAGAGCGATTTTTTACAGAAAGGATGCTTGTCAAAAGGCAGGTGTTAATCCGGAAACTGATTTTGCTACCTGGGACAAATTCAAAGAAGCTTTACAGAAATTGAACAATATTGAAATTGATGGTGTAAAATTACCGGCACTTGGTATGCCTGGAAAGAATGATTGGAACGTTCCACATAATTTTGCCCCATGGATTTATGGAGCAGGTGGGGACTTTGTGTCGGCTGATGGTAAGGAAGCTACATTTAACTCTACGGAAGCTTTAGAAGGCATTAAATTCTATTCAGAGCTTGCTTTGGAAGGATTAATGGATAATGCATCTTTGGAAAAGAGTACAAATGACGTTGAATCCGCATTTGCAAACGGAGCGTATGCTGTTTCGATATTAGGTCCATGGAATATAACTACTCTTGAAAAAAATAAAGAGCAAGGAACAAATGAACTTGTTGACAAGATTGGGGTTGCTTTGATTCCAGAAGGTCCTGGTGGTAGAAAGGCATTTTTAGGAGGTAGCACGCTTTCCATATTCAAATCATCAAAGAATAAAGAAGCTTCAATAGCACTTTTGGATTACTTAACTGAGAAAGAAGCACAGATTGTTTATGCTAAAATTACCGGTAACCTCCCTACAAATAAGGATGCTTATGAAGATAATTCGATATCAGGTCACGAACTGCGTAAGGTATTCAAAGAGCAAATACAGTATGCAAAAGCTTATCCATCAATTGCTTCATGGGGTCCTGCTGAGAATTACTTTAAAGAAGGGTTAAGCAAGATATGGGATAATGTTATGGGCTTAAATGGAGCATATAATTACGAGGCTACTAAGAAAGCAGTTGATGAAGTAGTTGATAAGGTTAATAGCGTAATTGAAGAAACAAAATAAAACAAATATTAATATACTAAGGTCATTTCAAAAAATGTAATTGAATTTTTTGAAATGGCCTTTAGATTTGGTAAAGCGGGAAATATATTGAAAAAATCTACCAAGCGGTTTAAAATATACTTGCAGTTTACTATAAGATAGACAAAAGTGGGGAATGAAAATTTATGCATAATTTAAGTATAAATTACTCTATTTCAGTTTTCTTTGTTGTGTTATTATCAGCATCCATATTAAATTTATTGAAGCAGCATTTCATTTTTCAAGTTACAGGAATAGCTTTTTTATTTATGTTTATGATTATTAAGGTATCAGTATTATTCAAATCAAATTCTGATATACTATTGGTGGATCTGTATTATTCAATACTGCCAGTTTTAACCGCAATAGGGGCCTGTCTTGTTGCAATGGCTTTTGGATTTTGGATATTCCCCCCTATAAGAAGAATTTTAAGGATTAAAAAAGGCATATAAAAAACTTTAAGAACTCAAAAAAAGGGGCTGTATTTGAGAATTTAGCAACTTAGCTTTAGAGAACTTTACCTAAAGCTTTTTTGAGTGTGAGGAAAATGAAAATATTACATCTTCTAATTAAATTTCATCGCAAAGAGTACAAACAACTTATGATGATAACATTTGAAACTAATGTAACAAAAATTACAAAAAGGTTATCCGTATAATATGACGAAATATTATGTAAACAAATATAGTTAGGAGATGTAAGCATGAAGAGGACTTTATTACTGACAATTATTATTGCTACTTTCTTAATAGGTATAGGCCAGACCTATGCAGCAGGCCAATATTTTTCAGGGGTATGGGGAGTTACTTCATCTTCTAAAATAGCTGTGAGCGGATTGGCTGTAAATTTAGAGAGAGATCCCGTATCAATTAATGATCGCTTGGTAGTGCCAGTGAGAACTGTTTTTTCTCAAATTGGTGCAAAGGTGGATTGGAACGAAGCACGAAACAAATTGGTTATTACTAAAGGCAATGTCGAGATAATAATGTATATTGGTTATACCAACTGCTATGTTAATGGTGTTATAAAGGAAATGGAAGCACCCGCTGTATTGTTTAATGGAACTGTCATGGTTCCGGTCAGATTTGTTGCGGAAGTATTTAATGTATCGGTAGGCTGGAGTGAAAAAAGTTCAACAGTTTATCTAGGAGAAATGCCACAAGAGGTAATTGAAGAAATACCTGCAAGCGGGGGAAATTCTTCAAAGCTTAAAGGACGTGTTGTTGTGATTGATGCTGGACATGGAGGAACACAATCGGGTGCAGTATATGGCGGAGTAAAAGAAAAGGATTTAAACCTTAGCATTGCAAAAAAACTGTATACAAAGCTTAAAGAACTAGGCATTGTGACATATATGACAAGAAACAATGATTCCACAGTAAGCTTATACTCAAGATCCGGTCTTGCAAATAGTAAAAATGCGGATTTGCTCATAAGTATTCACAATAATGCAGGTCTATTAAAACATTCCGGTAGTATGACATTGTATTACCCCAGTTCATCAAAAACAAAAGGTAATTTATCATCTTATGAATTTGCAAGTATTGTACAAAGGAATATGTGCAATACTTTAGGGGCCAAAGATATGGGAGTTATTGAACGTACGGGCTTGGCTGTACTAAGAACTTCCAATATGCCAGCAGTAATAGCTGAAGTAGGTTATATGTCAAATGCTTCAGAACTTAGCAAATTAAAAACATCAGCTTATCAGGAAAAGGCAGCAGAAGCTTTAAAAAATGCAATTGTTGAAAGTCTTGAAAAGATGTACAAATAACATCTCCTCCTAAACCGGCACCAAAAAACAAGGTGTCGGTTAATTTTTTTTTATGGTATAATACTATGAATATAGATTACAAATAATAAATTGTAAAAATTACAGTATTAGATATTTTTGGGGTGATAGGATGAAAATAGCTGTTGTTGATGGCCAAGGTGGAGGTATAGGTAAGACCATAGTGGAAAAATTGAGAAGAGAATTACCGGAAGGAACTCATATTGTTGCGTTAGGTACGAATGCGTTAGCCACAATGCTTATGCTCAAAGCAGGCGCTAATGAAGGTGCGTCAGGGGAAAATGCAATAGTTGTCAACTCTGCCAAGGTTGATATAATAGTTGGCGTAATAGGTATAATAGTTGCAAATGCTATGATGGGTGAATTGACACCAAAGATGTCAGAAGCAATTGCATCAAGCTCGGCTAAGAAAGTATTAATACCCTTAAATCGCTGTAATATACAAGTTGTAGGCATAAATAATGATCCGTTACCTTACCATATAGATAGTGCTGTTGATATAATCAAAAAGAACTTAAAGGGGTAATCTTATTCAAAGTATTAGCAGGTTTTAAAATTAGGCACAGTGATCAAAATAGTAAAATATGCTGTAAAAAACTATTGCAGCATGTACATAAAGCTTGTTATATTTTCATGTAAGATATCAGGATCTAATCTGCCTTTTTGAGCATCTACAAATAGATTTTCATAAGCTTCCAAGGCTCTTTTTATATGTTGTTTTTTTTCATAGCTCCAGTCAGGGCTACTTTGAAATTCCTTAATGTCATCAATATAGGTCTTTATTATTTCAAGAGTCTTTTCATTTGTCAAAATTAAAACCTCCTTATAGACCTGCTTTTTTAGGGTATTGTATAAGTATAGGTTTTTCTTTAGATAAATAAATTATGCAAGGGAAATATTACTATTTATGGATTTTCAATCGTTTGAACAAGGTCAAAATCGAAAAGAATATATTTTAACAATTTCATCACCAAGGCTTATTATAGCATAAAAATGCGGAACACTACAATTAACAATAGCATTCATTATATATTTCACTTAAGGTGTTTTTTTGCTATAATATATAAAACATAAAAAATGGTTTTCATAGGTACTACTTTTATGTTAAGCTCTGAAAATAACCATTAGGAAAGGTAACTTTATATATGAATGAAAAAACCATAAGAATTTTGGAGTATAACAAAATAATAGACAGACTGGTGTCGCTTACAGCATCAAGTCTTGGTTCCGAATTGGCAAAGCAGCTTATGCCGGATAATGACTTTGAAAAAGTTAAAATAAATTTGAAGGAAACCAGTGATGGTGTAAACTTTATATCAAGAAGGGGAAGCCCACCTCTAGGAGGTATTCATGATATAAGGGACAGTATTAGAAGAGCCGATATAGGTTCAATGCTGAACCCTGGAGAACTTATGCGGGTGGCAGGAGTATTGCGTGCTGTCAGAAACCTAAAAAATTATTCAAGTGGCGATAATATTAAGACAGATGATGATAATGTAGTTAGGGAATTGATTAGTTGTCTCGAAGCAGCTAAAAGGGTTGAGGACAAAATTAATCTTTGCATATTGAGTGAAGAGGAAATATCTGACAATGCGAGCCCTGCATTAGGAAATATCAGGAGACAGATACGTCATGCTCAGAATTCAATAAAGGATAAACTAAATGACCTGGTTAGGTCTTCTAAATATCAGAAATACATGCAGGAATCAATAGTTACTTTGAGAGGGGATAGATATGTTGTACCTGTTAAACAGGAATACAGAGGAGAAATACCCGGCCTTATACATGATTCCTCTGCAAGCGGAGCAACTCTCTTTATTGAGCCTATGGCTGTTGTAGAGGCAAATAACACAATCCGGGAGCTTAAATTAAAGGAACAGACTGAGATTGAAAGAATACTTCAGGAACTATCCGGTGATGTGGCCCAAATTGCTGTTGAACTTAAGACTAATATTACGCTATTGTCAAAGCTTGATTTTATTTTTGCCAAAGCAAAACTGAGTTTGGACTATAATTGTGTTTGCCCAAAGCTTAACAGGGAGGGTAAAACAATTATCAAAAAGGGAAGACATCCTCTGCTTGATGCTAAAACTGTGGTGCCTATTGATTTCTGGATAGGTGAAGAATTTGACACTCTAGTTGTTACAGGACCAAATACAGGTGGAAAAACGGTAACCCTTAAAACTGTGGGATTGTTTACACTTATGACACAAGCAGGACTTCATATTCCTGCAAACGAAGGAACAGAAGTAAGTGTTTTCAACAAGATTTTTGCCGATATTGGAGATGAGCAAAGTATTGAACAGAGCTTAAGCACATTTTCATCTCACATGAAAAATATTGTAAATATATTAGAAAGCGTAGACAATAATTCACTTGTTCTATTTGATGAATTAGGAGCCGGCACTGACCCTACCGAAGGTGCTGCATTGGCAATGGCGATTTTAGAGCACCTAAAGGAAAAAGGCTGCACTATTGTTGCTACTACTCACTATAGTCAGCTAAAAGTTTATGCTGTTACCACGCCTTATGTTGAGAATGCCTGCTGTGAGTTTGATGTTGAGACCTTAAAACCGACTTATAAACTTTTGATTGGTGTACCGGGACGAAGTAATGCCTTTGCAATATCTAATAGATTAGGGCTTATTGACTCAGTGGTTGAGCATGCAAAGAGTTACCTGACAAGTGAAGAAATCAAATTTGAAGATATGCTTTTGTCCATTGAAAAGAATCTTAATCAATCGGAAAGTGAAAGAACACAAGCACAGGTTTTGAAAATTGAGGCAGAAAAAATAAAAAATGAAATAGAAGGTCAAAGGAAAAAAATTGAGGATAAAAAGGAAATAATTTTAAAAGAAGCCAGGGAAGAGGCCAGAAAACTTTTATTGGATGCAAAGCATGAAGCAGAGAATATTCTTTCGGAGATGAGAAGAATACAAAGGGAAAAGGAAAGCGGTACAAGTCAAAAGGCAGCTGAAGAGATGAGGCTTAAGCTAAAGAATAGGATTGATACCATTGAAGATGCTTTGAGTAAGCCTATTATCCCTAAAAATACACTTGTCAAACCGCCAAAAAACCTTAAGCCAGGAGATAGCGTTTTAATTACTAATCTAAATCAGAGAGGAACGGTTGTATCAGCACCGGATAAAAATGGTGAGGCAATAGTTCAGGCTGGTATTATGAAAATAAACGTTCATATCACCAATCTAAAAATAATTGACGAACAGAAAGAGCAGATAAAGAGGACCGGAGCAGGAGAGATAGGAGTATCAAAAGTAAGAAACATTAGTAATGAAGTAGATGTCAGGGGTTTGAGTCTAGATGATGCTCTAGAAATTGTTGATAAGTATTTAGATGATGTAGTTATAACGGGTCTTTCTGAAATATGTATAATACACGGTAAAGGTACCGGGGTATTGAGAAGTGGAATTCACCAATATCTAAAAAGCAATAAACGGGTTAAGTCCTATAGGCTCGGAAAATATGGAGAAGGTGAAACCGGAGTCACAATTGTAGAAATTAAGTAGAATTATTCCAACTGTTATAACGTGTTAAACACTAATTAGCATTGTTTGGAATGTAGAACGTACGTAAGTATTGACAAATGGCAGAAAAAGCTATATTTTATAAGTAGTTCGACAAACTACTAATCATATTAAGGGTGGACTCGTAGACCAGTAGATACGGGTCTTTTTCCTTTTTAATTCCATACTGCATTTCTAAATATCTAAACAAAAGATATGAGTTGCTTGAAGAAATAGGTGAAGGTGGCTGTGTAAAAGTATATGACATGTCATAATATAATGGGAGGAATAGGACTACCATTATATTATTAATCTATTTGTAATATATGACGATACACAAATAAATATTCAAATATTGTATATATTTAACTATTATACTGATCGAAAAATTAAGAGAGGTGTTAATAATATGTTTGAATTATCCGGCTATAAGATTGATGAACTTATTTATAAAAGTGAAAAATCTTCTATTTATAAAGGAACTCAAATTTCAGATAATAAGAGAATTTTAGTTAAACTTCAAAATAGCGAATATCCGACAAAAGAAGAATTAATTAATTAATATAAAGTATATTCGATCTAATTCAACTTTCGGCTAAAATGGTTTCATGGAAATTAAGGCTTGCCCTGACGCTTATAAAATATTATTATATATATAACAAATACAGTTTTTTGGAGAGTATATGAATAAGGGTTTAAAGTTGTTTTTGAGATTGCTGCTTGTAATTGGAGGTACAATACTAGGAGTTTTACTGTTTTTTAAGTCCATTTTGTACATTGCACCTTTTATAATAGCATTTGCACTGTCGTCACTAATGGAACCTCTAATTAAGTTCCTAATGAAAAAGGTTAAGCTTAATAGAAAAGCCTCAGCACTAATTTCGCTTTTGCTTGTTATGCTAATCATTGGCTTAGTACTGGCCTTTCTGATATCTAGGGTTTATCAGGAAGCATTAAGCCTGTCTGAAATATTGCCTGAATATTCTAAGAATATTTATAGTAATGTTAAAGAGTATATTAGCAGAGCTTCGGAAATTTACTTAAGACTTCCTGAAGAAGCAACCAAAAGTATTGAGGGAATGATTGCAAATTTGACTTCAAATGTATCGGAAATAGGAAGTTCATATTTGAAAAGATTAGTGAACACTGCTATATCTATTCCACAGGCAATAATTTTTGTTATTATAACTATGTTGTCAACGTTTTTTATGGCCTCGGACAGGGATAAAATTTATGATTATATCAAATTAAGTATTCCTGAAGATTGGGTCAATAATGTAGTAACCATAAAAGACGATATGTTTGCGGCACTCTTTGGTTATATAAGAGCCCAGCTAATACTTATGAGTATCACTTTTGTTGAATTAAGTATAGGTTTTGCCATTATAGGTGTTAGGCAAAATATACTCTTGGGATTGCTGATAAGTATCATAGATGCGCTTCCCATTCTTGGAACCGGAGGAGTTTTGATTCCATGGGCAATATATAATTTTATTACCGGGGATATTAGAATGGGAATTTCACTTATAATACTTTATGGCGTTGTATTGGTGGTAAGGCAGCTTATAGAGCCAAAGGTTTTAGGTCAACAGATAGGACTACATCCTTTAGTGACTCTCCTATCCATGTATTTAGGATTGAGGATATTTGGTTATATAGGAATGATAATTGGCCCTATAACCATTTTACTCCTAAAAAACATAATTGGGGGATTGTTTAAGAAAAAGTCCTTTAAAGAATATGTAAAAGAGTGTGAATAGGTAAAATCAGAAGGCTGTCATGGACAGCCTTCTGATTTTAATTCCTTACCTAATTTTTTTATAGCTTTCTTTTCAATTCTTGATACATAGGATCTTGAAATACCTAGCATTTTTGCTATTTCCCGTTGAGTCTTACTTGTACCGTTTAAAAGGCCATATCTAAGTTCTAGAACCACTTTTTCCCTATTCTTAAGCACCAATTTCATTTTATTGTATAAACGCTTAACCTGCATTTTCAGTTCAACTTCTTCAACAACCGATTCAGCTTCATTTCCAATTACGTCAATAAGTGCAATTTCGTTTCCCTCACGGTCAACACCGATAGGGTCCTGAAGAGAAACTTCACTCTGAATTTTTTTGCTGGATCTGATCTGCATTAAAATTTCATTTTCAATGCATCGGGCAGCATAGGTGGCAAGTCGGGTCCCTTTTTCGTGGTTAAAGGTAGCAATTGCCTTTATGAGTCCTATTGTTCCAATGGAGATAAGGTCATCTGAATCACTTACCGTAGCGTTGTATTTTTTTACAATGTGAGCTACAAGTCTTAAATTCCTTTCAATAAGGATATTTCTTGCTTCTTCGTTCCCTTCTTTAAGCATATTGATATAGTGTTTCTCCTCTTCTGGACTTAGTGGTTGTGGAAATGAATTTACATTGGATACATATCCAAAAAGAAAAAATATGTTTTTTATTACTTCAAAGAGTAATGTGCAAGCTATTGTAAACAAGGTAAGGCACCTCCGATAAATAGGCTACCTTTTAATTATATGAATTTTGGTTTTAGTAGGTGCAAGTACATTTTAAAATTATTTTTGATGCTCACAAAATTATTTTAAATCCATCACATTTACACAATTTAATAAATGAATTTGGCTTTAAAAATGCCAAAGATTGAGTTGGATTTTGGTTTGAATTGGATTGTGTATAGTAATATTGACACTACAGCCACATTAATTTCAATATAAAATCTCCTAAGGTGGTTATATTAAAAAAGAGAATAAACTATTTAAGGAGATGTAAAAATGAAGATATCCAAAATGCTCTTAACTGCTGCTGTGACAGCAAACCTTTTTACTACAGTTGCGTTTGCTGATACTACCCATTCAAAGCCGACGAATCCGGTTAAAACTGAGCAAAGCAATATGCATAATAAGGAAGATAAAGATTTACACCTTGATCATAAGAAATGTACAGAAGAATTTAAAGATCCGATTAAGTGGTTGGAAAACAGGAAAGAAACAATTTTAAAGCTTGAGAAAGAAGGTAAGATTTCAAAGGAAGAAGCAGACAAAAAAGTTAAGAAAATCGATTCGAAAATTAAAGGAATTGAAGAGTTTAATAAGCTTACAGTAGAACAAAAGAGGGAAAAGATAATCGGAAAATTTAAAGAAGTTATGGCTTTGCAGATAAAAGAAGGTAAAATATCACAGGAAAAGGCCGATGAGTTGATTTCCGAATACACAAAGAAGATACAAGAGTGGGATGGGAACGGAATGCCTGGATTTTACCACAAAAAACATGATAAAGAAGATAAGGAATAGATGTGTTTACTTGGGAATTATAAGCAGAATCTTTTGTATTTAACATATTTAAATTATGAAAAAGCATTAATTATGATTGGATCATAGTTAGTGCTTTTACAATACTAATTTCCAGTCTTTCATGATATTAAAACATGATAGTGGCTAAGGGTTAACAAAAAAACAACTTCTTATTCTCAAATTGTGAAAACATTATCAAATCAAATTTTTCGTTATCCCAGTGTTGGAACTTATATTTTAATCGTTCCTAAACTAATGGACTAATTTTTTCTTAAAGCCCCTTAATAAGAATATCTCTGGCTATCTCTTCAAATATCGGAGCTGCAATTGAGCCTCCACTTTTTCCGTTTTCAATAAAAACTGCGATGGAATACCTAGGGTTCAATCTTGGGAAGTACCCCGCAAACCAGGCGTGGACTATTTTCTCACCATTTATATACTGGCCGGTCTCAGCGCTACCAGTTTTAGCAGCTGCTCCACCGTATTCATCTAAATTTGCTTTTATTCCTGTTCCGCTTATAGTTACTTTTTCCATGAGATATTTTATTTTGTCACAAATTTCTTTTGAGAGAATTCTTTCACCCTTGTCAATTCTTACCACTTTAAGGGTATTATCAGAGGAATCAATAATGGAATCTACTATATTTACCCTGTTTTTTATACCTCCATTGGCAATTGTTGCAACCATGTCAGCCACCTGAAGGGGAGACGTAAGTATATCTCCTTGTCCAATAGAAATGTTGGCAATATCTCCATAAGTAAAGAGTTTTTTTGTATTGGGCAGATAGCCTGATGACTCCTCAACTCCATGTTCATTAACTCCTGTAAAGCTGCCGAACCCGAATTTTTTAGCGGTATTAATGATATTGGTACGCCCGGTTTTTATACCAAGTTCGATGAAGTATGGGTTACAAGAAGATGCGAAAGCTTCTTCAAGGCTGATAAGTCCGTGTCCGCCTTCTGCGTATGAAGAGCATCTAAACTCCTTATCTCCTAAAGTGATATACCCAGGGCAGAAGTAGTTCATATTTGGATCAATCCCGTTTTCATATGCACTTGCCAATACAATTATCTTGAATATGGAACCGAGATTGTAGGAGGCAACAGCTCTGTTAAATAGTTCTTTATTGGAACTGTCTAAATATTTTTCAATATTATTAGGATCATAGTCTGGTTTGCTTACCATTGCAACAATATCACCGCTTACTACATCTTCAATAACTACAGCACCTTTAAGTCCACTTTTTTTAAGGACATTTTCAGCTGTTTTTTGTATATGATAATTTATAGTGAGTTTTACATTGAGTTGTTTAGAGTCCTCCGGTTCTATAAATCTATACCCAAGACCGACAACAAGATTATTTTTTGCATCGGTAACTACTCCGACACTGCTTCTAGAACTAAGTTTTAATGTATCTTGAAAATATTTTTCAATTCCGGTTTTTCCGGTATTATCAATTTTGTTTATATAGCCTGTTACATGTTTGGCAACTGATTTGTCGCTATATCTTACAAGAGAATGGACAAAGGAAATTCCTTGGGTTTCTAATTTATCTAAAGAATCCTTTTCAAATTGCGTGCAGGGAACAATAATTGGATCTTTTTTAAATTCAATTTCTCTTGTGAGTTTATTAAATTCAAGGTTAAGTACTTCTGATATGTTTGCTATTTCGCTAGCTTTTTCCCTTAAATATAGGGGTTTTATTACGCAGAAAATTTCTTTTGTTCTATTGGTCAAAGGTATCATATTCCTGTCAAGAATATTTCCCCGCGGAATATCTATACTTTTTTCGGATATTCTTTGAGCATTGGCAGATATTGATAATTTTTTACCGGCATATTTTTGTAAATAAAAGATTCTTATACCAAGTATAGAGATTAATATTGTAAAGAAAACAAGCAGAAAGCATGCTCTTTTAATATGCATAAGTGTTTCCCCCTAAATCGCTTCATAAGTGCACAAGAAACTATTGTAAATCAAAAAATATATAAATCATAATTTCCTGAAGATGAATAGCATACAAATCCTATTTGTAGTTTTGTCCTACATATATTAAATTTTTCCATCAATATTGATTTTTATACGAATTATTTTTAGAGGAATTGTATAAGAATGAGAGGAAGACTTTAAAATGCTGTGTGTCTGTCCTATTTATTTTCCAAAGTATTCCAATGTAGAATATTTTTCGGGAAATAAACAGGACAGATACAGGAATTATTTTTTTCTTAGCATTGCGTATTGAACAACTGCTTGTTTCATAGGCATATAAACTATCATCTGTGGATGAGGCGCGCTTTCAATTGCTTCGCCATCAATATTTTTCATGGAGTCGATGGTTTGCACGAAAAAACCTCCTTCAGGATTTACTACTTCAATTTCTTCGCCTACAAACATCCTGTTTCTTTGTTCTATCTTTGCAATGCCCGTGTTAGAGTCGTATTCTAATACCAGCCCTATAAAATCATAATCTCTTATGTAAGAACTTGTATGATATATTTGAGTTTCAGAGGAGGGCTTTTCAAAATAAAAACCTGTTGTAAATTCACGATGGCTTGCTTTAGATACTTCTTCAAGCCATTTTGTATCAAATTTGTAGTTTGAACCCATTTCATAATAGGAATCAAGGGCTTGACGATAAGCCTTCACGACAGTTGCAACATAGTAAGCACTTTTCATACGGCCTTCAATTTTAAGACTTGTAACACCCGCGTTTATTATTTGAGGTAGGTATTCAATCATACAAAGATCACGGGAATTGAAAATAAAAGTACCTCTTTCGTTTTCATAAACAGGAAAGTACTCTCCCGGTCTTTTTTCCTCTACAAGATGATACTGCCACCGGCAGGGATGAGCGCATAGGCCACGGTTGGAATCTCGTCCGGTCATATAATTACTTAGCAGGCATCTTCCGGAATAGGATATGCACATTGCACCATGAATAAAAATTTCCAACTCAAGGTCTGAGGGGATATTTTTACGAATTTCACCCATTTCATTTATGGAAAGCTCTCTTGCTAAGACGATTCTTTTTACACCGTGGTCATACCAGAATTTTGCGCTCATGTAGTTGGTGTTGTTTGCCTGAGTGCTTAGGTGTATTTCCATGTTGGGAGAAATCTCCTTGACTAAAGCATATACTCCTGGATCGGATAAAATAATGGCATCAACGCCAAGTTCCGTTAGGGTGCGAATATAATTCGGCATTCCGGGGAAATCATCATTGTGGGGAATGATGTTCATAGTGACATAAACTTTTTTACCCCTGATGTGAGCAAAATCAAGAGCTTCAATAAGCTGATCCCTTGTGAAATTATCGGCATTTGCTCTAAGTCCGAATTCTTCTCCTCCAAGATATACCGCATCGGCACCATATATTATTGCCATTTTTAATTTTTCAAGATTACCGGCTGGTGCCAGTAATTCAACTTTTTCCATAGAATTTTCTCCTAACTATTTTTTATAACTTAAAGCAACTCCGTCACCAATCGGTATTATACTTGTTTCTAAGTCTACGGAGCTGCATAATATATCAAGATAGTTTCTTAGACGTTTCACTATTGTTTTTTTTCTTCTTACCACTAGGTCATCAGTTGCAATCATTCCCTTATAGAGAATGTTGTCGGAAATAAGTAATCCACTAGGGGAGAGAAGTCTTAAACACTCTGGTAGAAACTCTGGATATTGTCCTTTTGCAGCATCGAGAAAAACAATATCATACTGTTTGTTAAGACATTTTAAAACCTCTAAGGCATCTCCGGTAATAATGTTTATAACATCTTCAAGCTTGGCCTTTTTTATATTGTTTTTTGCACGTTCAACCATCAATTCATATCTTTCTATAGTATCTATTTTACCACCAGGCTCTAAAATTTCTGAAAGCAAAATGGAGGAATAGCCTATTGCAGTTCCGAGTTCAAGGATGCGTGTGGGCTTTTTTATCATACCTAACACTTGAAGTAGCTTTGCCACTTCAGGATGAACTATGGGAACATGGTTTTCTTTTGCAAATTCTTCAAGCTCTTTGAGTATTCCTTCGCTTTTTTGTATTGTATTACGAATATATTCGTTTATGTAATCATAGCAAATCATAATCTATCCGTCCTCATAAAAATTGTGAGGTTTTAAACCTCACAATTAATTCTACTCTTCAACTTCAACTTCTTCTTCTTCTTCTTCTTCTTCTTCTTTGTTGTTTATATACTTTTTAGTGGCGGCTTCATGTTCACTCAAAGTTTTAGAGAACTGATGGCTGCCATCACCTCTTGCAACAAAATAATAGTAACTGCTTCCTTCTTCAGGATACAACGCAGCTTCAATTGATGCAAGTCCTGGATTACATATGGGACCAGGAGGTAATCCTTCATATACATAGGTATTATATGGATCATCGATTTTTGTGTCATTTTCAGTAAGGTTATCCTTTATTTTTCCCTCTTTCTTATAGAGAATATACTGAATTGTTGCATCTGTTTGTAATTTTTTTAGTGAAGGTTCCTTACTCTTAAGCCTGTTGTGAAAAACACTTGATATGATGGGTTTCTCTTCAGGAAGAGTAGCTTCCTTCTCAATTATTGATGCTAAAGTTATTATTTGGTCAACAGTCATATTGAGTTCTTTAGCTCTAGCATAATAGTCTAATTTAAATTTTGTATCGAAGTTGTCTAAAAACTTGGTAATTATTTCCCGGTCAGTTGAGAGAGGATCAAAAAAGTAAGTGTCAGGGAATAAATAACCTTCTAACTTGTTTTCTCTGTCAGGAATCTGTTCAATAAATTTGTAATCGAATTTTTCTGTATTCATTGATTTAGTGAAAGCTTCTTTATCAATTAATTTTTTATCACTAAGTGAGTTCAATAACTGACCTAAATAATAATCTTCACGTATGGTAACATTGATGCTGACAGGATTACTTGAAAGTACTCGCATTAATTGATCATAGCTTAGCTCTTTACTTACAATATGTTTTCCTGACATAAATGTGCCGTCATATCCATTTATTTTAGACTGAAGTTTAAATATAGACGGCCATTCAATAATGCCTTTTTCATTCAATAAATTAGCGATATCAGAAGTACTTGAACCACGAGGAATTGTGATCTCAATACCAGTTGCAGCGTCAACACTGACCTCAAGTTCTTCATCGGCTATGCTTTCATTTTTTAACACATAACTGTATGATACAATAAAGGTTACAGTAAAGAGAATGGTAAATATCAAAAAATATACTAAAAAGTATTTAAGTTTAAACTTTTTTTGTCTCTTTTTTTGTTTTTTTGTACTGCTGTTTTTTGACGTCATTAAAATCACCACTTCAATTAAGTTTTAACCTTTGTTACGGGTTTTTGCTCGTTGTTCCGAATTGAGAACCCTTTTCCTGAGTCTGATGTTTTTTGGAGTAATTTCAACAAGTTCGTCATCTTCTATAAACTCTAAGGCTTGTTCTAAGCTCATAAGGACTGGCGGAGTGAGTCTTAAAGCTTCATCGGAGCCCGATGCTCTCATGTTTGTAACATGTTTCTTTTTACATACATTAACAACAATATCTTCCGATCTTGCGTTTTCCCCAACTATCATACCCTCATATACATTGGTACCAGGCGTTATAAAGAGGGATCCTCTTTCCTGTGCATTATACAAACCATAGGTAACAGACTCTCCATCTTCCCAGGCAACCATTGATCCTCTAGTTCTTCCAGATATTTCACCTTTGAAAGGTTCAAAGCTATGAAATACATGGTTCATTATACCATTTCCCTTTGTATCCGTCAAAAATTCCGACCTATAACCTATTAAGCCTCTCGCAGGAATTTTAAATTCAAGGCGCATGTAACCTTGCTGCGATGAGTGCATATTTGTCATCTCGGCTTTTCTGGTACCGAGTTTTTCCATAACTACAC
>JAEZUI010000255.1 GCA_023421115.1 Bacillota bacterium
TTTTAAAACCTCATCCATCTTAATATTTGTATCAAAATTGCTGAAAATAACACTGAGGATGTCATTCATTTTCGTTATATATATTATGTTGACTTTTTGCCTTATCAACTCTTTTATAAAGTTTTGCTGTGCATCTATTCTTTTTAAATCGCTGCCGTCATAATTCTTTGTAACCTTATGACTGTTGCCTTGCCTATACCTCATATACTGTTCAGCTTTTTTACCATCTAGGATCTGCTGACCTTTTTTTAAATGGATATGAAGGTTTTGTATAGGGTCATCATAGTTCATGTCTTCCGGGACATAATAATCAACTCCGTCAAGTTTGTCTATTACTTTTCTGAAAGTTGATGTGTCGACATATACATAATACTTAATATCTACGCCAAGAAGATCACTCACGCTTTCAATTGCCTGTTCACCGCCTCCACCCGGATAGGCAGCATTTATTTTTGCAGTCTTTTTATTTATAAGTACCTTCGTATCTCTAGGTATTGAAAGAATACTAATTTTAGCTGTTGTTGGATTAAAGTTAACAACCATCATGGTATCTGTATTTTTATTAACTTTATCTCCACCCAAAACCAGCACGTTTACATTTTCCGTTGTAGTCTTATAAGGATCTAAAATCTCACTAAAAAGATTAGTGTTATTTGGGTTGTATACATCGGCATTAACCGTCGTAGTCAAATTTATATACCCAAGTGATGCAACTCCTAAAAGGAACATAAAAGCTGATATAATCGAACATATAATCAGAAAAAATTTTCTTACATTCATAACAATCTCTCCATCTAACAAATATTTTGTATATTTTTGTTGTCAATTTATCATGACATCAATAAAGTATAAACTAATCGGAAAAATATTTCAATCACCTAACAAGCCATTAGGGAAGTTTTTTTAAAATTATTGTTGGTGGATTTCCCATTTATGTGTATAATACTGTTATATAATAATGAGTATGTTGTTTTGCCATTATATATTAATAATACGGGGGACACTAAATGAATTTTCAAAACATTGTTTTAATTGGTATGCCGAGTTCGGGGAAAAGTACTATCGGCAAACCCCTATCGAAAGAGTTGAATATGCAGTTCATTGATACTGATGCGCTTATTTTTGAAAGGGAAAAGAGGGCCTTGAAGGATATAGTAAATGAAGACGGCCTTGAACGGTTTCTCCAAATTCAAGAAGAGACAATTCTTAAGATTGAGGCGCAAAACCATGTGATATCTACAGGGGGAAGTGCAGTATACAATACCTGTGCAATGGAGCATCTGAGAAAGAACGGTTTTATAGTATTTCTAGATGTAAAACTTGATGAGATTAATAATAGGTTAGAAGGCGGAAGAAGATTTGCGAGGAATTCCAATCAGACCTTTGAGGACTTATATAAAGAAAGGCTGCCACTTTACCAAAAGCATGCAAATGCTACAATAGATTGTTCAAATAAAGGTGTTGATCTCATAATAAAGGAAATTATAGAGCAATATAAAAAAACTAATATATAAATAATATAAAGAACTGGAGTTGGTATAGAATGGTAGGGAACACATTTGGTAGAATATTCAGGGTAACCACATGTGGAGAGTCGTATGCGGGAGGGTTTAGAAAGAATCTTGACATACCTAAGGAACTCTATGGAGGACTTATGGCTATTGTTGACGGTGTACCACCAGGAATAAAGCTTACAGCGGAGTTTATTCAAAAGGAAATGGATAAGAGAAGACCGGGACAATCCGATTTAGATACTCCTAGACAGGAAAGAGATAAAGTATATATTTTTTCAGGAGTTATGGAAGATGATATAACTACAGGTGCTCCTGTGGGTTTGATAATATCTAATGCTGTCGTGGAAGATCAACATCTTGAGAAGCATAAAGGCTATAAGGAAGTGGTTCGACCTGGCCAGGCAGGGTATACCTTTTTTAAGAAATACGGCCAGTTTGCAGATAATATTGGTGCAGGAAGAGCATCCGGCAGAGAAACTGCTTCCCGTGTTGCCGGAGGTGCAGTCGCAAAAGCTGTTCTTGATAGTATGGGTATTGATGTTATTGCATTTATATCAGAAATTCATGGAATAAAGGCTGGCGAAATCACTTATGAATTGGCAAAGGCAAACTACCGAAAAAATGAACTAAACTGCCCCGACCTTGATAAAGCGAAAGAAATGATGGATGAATTAAGGAGAATAAAGGACGAAGGAGATTCCTGCGGGGGAGTTGTTGAGATAATTGCAAGAGGAGTTCCGGCGGGATTGGGTGAACCGGTATTTGACAAGTTGCAAGCGACTTTGGCTCATGCAATTATGTCAATTGGTGCAATAAAGGGAATAGAATTCGGAGATGGTTTTGAGCATACCAAAATGAAAGGATCGGAATCAAACGATACTCCTTATTTTGATGAATCGGGGAGAGTAAGATTTAGGACAAATCATGCAGGTGGTATATTAGGCGGTATTTCCAACGGCGAAGATTTAAGAATAAGGGTTGGAGTTAAAGCTACTCCTACCATTTCAATCAAACAAGAAACAGTAAATATGTACAAGAAGGAGAATGTTGAAGTTGAATTTAATACCAGAAATGATCCTTCGGTGTGTCCAAGAATATATCCCGTATGTGAAGCGATGGTTAGAATAGCAATTTTAGATGCCATATACATTGCTAAAGGATACAGAGCTGTTTCGCAAAACATTGATCCTACTTGGGACAATGTATAATTTGTATGGAAGTTTACAAGCTTCCATGATGGGCTTTATGATCTTAAAAGATTTACAGGTTATTTTTTGAAATGACCTTAATAAGGACTTGGATTGTTTACAGATTAAAGCTGTAATCAATACCAAGTCCTATCTTGACTTTAAAGCTTTGGGCTCTAATTTTTTGAGAGTTTGTTTGAGATTATCTTACGATATGAATCATATTGAGTTTTAAGCATAACAACAGCAAATTCCTGAGTGAGTCTCAATATTTCAATACAATGTTCTAAGTTTTTCATAATGTTTTTATCCGAATGATTGTATTCTAAACCATACTCAAATCCATATTTGCTTTCATTTTTCCAGACTATGTTCGCTTCAAATTCAAGATTTTTGTCTTCAATAGTTGTATTGACTCTTATGCTTTGGCCAAGCTCATACTCAACTTTTGAACAAAGTGACAAACCGTCAAGACTCATATTACGTATATAGGCAAAGTTTTTCTCATTTTTGTCTAATATGTAAGCACATAAGGATACGGGAAACCTTTGGGTGATTCTTCTGTCTGTAATAGTCAGAACATTATTAACGGTTAAGCTAAAGGTGTTTTGTTGGTAGTCAATATTGGAAATAGTGCTCTCGCAGATATTAACAATATTTTCATCTTCAAAACCCATAACTATAGGGTCATTATCAAAAAAATTAAATATGAGAAAATCTTTGTCCGGTTTTATAATTAAATAATTGTCATTGACATTACTTACAACGCCTTTATTTATTTTTTTACCGGAATAGTGCTTTAAAGTGACAACTTCTCCTACTTTTAAATTCATAAAATCATCTCCACCAACAAAATTAAATTTTAATTGCTAAAAATATGATAAAACTAATGAAGCAGAAGAAAGTGATTGCAAAGACAAGTAAGTCATGAGAAAATAAAAAGATAACTATAATAGAAAATGCATTAATAAAATGTGTTATTTATATTATAGCATATTATAGCAGAATTAAATAGTGTATTTCATAAATTATTTCAAATATATTTTTTCCAATGACTAGCTTTGAAGTTTCAGTGTATGAAATAATCCGGTGCAATATCAGAATATGCACCTGGTTTTAGAAGAAGAACTTGAATTTGTTACAGGAATAGACGATAATGAAAGGGGAAATAATTTATGGTATTAAAAATAGTGCTTATGTCAAGATGTGACAAAGGATGTTTCTGCAGGTTCAAGGATGTTATGGAGTCAAAGCTTGCATTCATTAAGTATATATTCAGAAAAAAGTTTACAAATTGGACACAAATTTATAATATAACGGTTGTATAAATATTATATATTTAAATATTTTTTTATTAACAATATTTCAAGGGTGGGGTTTTTAATGAAGAAAAAGATTCTATTGGCAGTAGTACTTATTTTGGCAGTTGCAGCTGTGGTTACTGCTGTAGTATTAGGTCCGAAGTTTTTTAAAGATGGTCAAAAGACCGATGAGAGCGAAAATGTTAGTGAATCGGCAAAGTTTGGTTTTGAAGCTTTGAAAATCAATGGTGAATATATAAGTGCTGATGTGTTTAATGAAGAGTACCGTTTGTTCTATGAAAAGTATAAAAATAACGGTGAAATGCTACAAAAAACTGACGAAGAAAGATATGACATATTATTAGATGAAATAACAAATAAGTTCGTATTAGAAGATTATTTTAAAAATAAAGCTGATGTAAAAGTGAGTGATGAGGAAGTTGAGACTTATGTTGCCAAATATGTAAAACCGAGATATTCAAATAGTGAAGAACAGTCTGCATATTTCCAAAGGATGGGGTTTGCTGACGAAGAGGATATGAAGAAAAATATCGAAGATTATTTGATAAAACAGCAAAGTTATTTTGATGCTGCTACAAAATATGGGATTACATTAACCGATGAGGAAAGCAATGAAGCCTATCAAATTCATAAGCAACATAATATAAAAGTAGATATTAAGAATATTCTTATCGCAATTAGCGATAGCCGAACAAAGGAACAAGCTGAGGAAATTGCAAAAAACGTATATTCAAAACTAAAAGAAGGAGAGAGTTTTGAAGAACTTGTTTTACAGTATTCTGAGGATAGCGAAAGCAAAGAAAATGGTGGGAAAAAGGAAAATGTTACACAGGGTTACAATGGAGCGGACTTTGATAAGGTTGTTTTTAGTGCAAAGGAAGGTCAACTATTAGAGCCAATTTATTTAACAAAAGGCTATGAAATTATTTATATACAAAAAGTAAAGGACTTTACTCACCCTCAGGAAGAATACTCTGAAACTGTTTTGGTCGAAAAATTCTTAAATTCCGAAAAATATGATGAATGGTTAGAAAGCATAAAAAAGGACTACCAAATTGAAATAACAGCTCCTCAGTATAAAGCATTTAGAGCTTATAAAAATAAAAACTATGAGGAGGCAGGATTACTATATCAGCAAGCCTATGAAAAGACAAAAGACCCCACTTATATTGACAGAGCATGCGAAACATATTCACTTGCCGAGAATTGGGCTGAATTGATAAAAGTAAGTCAGATTGGTTATAAGGCTAGACCGGAAAATGTCCTGTATTATATACATGAAGCAAAGGGTGTTTATAAGAGTGGAAACCAGGAAGAAGGCCTGAAGAAAATGCAAGCTGCAACGTCTAAGGCTAAAGACAGTGTTTATTATCTCGGAGTGATACGTAATACTTATGAAGAGCTTGGATTAAGTGAGGAAGCAGAAAAAATAAACTTACAGTAGTAATAAGGTGGTTGAAAAAAATAACTTGGCAATCGCCATTTCAAAAAATCTGATATAATAGGTTTTGTGACATAAATATAGTATAGGTTATTTTTTGGAATGGCCTAAAGGGAGAAAAATGTTGGATTCAAATAATGATACAGAAATTATAGATCGTCAAAATATTAGACCGTGGGTTAGATATTGGGCAAGATATATTGATGTGTATTTATTTACAATATTTATTATAATGCTTCAGCAATTATTGTTTCCAACAAAACAGTTGGACTTAAGTATTGCTGTATTTGGCTTACACTTTGTTTGGGTGCTGCTTGAAGCACAGCTTCTGGCTACATGGGGAACAACTCCCGGGAAATGGTTACTAAAAATAAAAGTCCGTGATGCTGACAATAACAAACTTACATTGAAAACTGCGCTGATTAGGGGATTTCTTGTTTGGTCAGTTGGAATGGCTATGTATACTATATTTTCAACCATTACAGAGGCTATTTCCTATATGAATCTCCGAAGCAAAGGCACAACTGTTTGGGACAAGTATTGTAAAAGTAATGTTACGCATGAAAATTTCGGAACTGAAAGAATTCCATTAATCGTAGGAATTCTTGTATTGCCATTATTTGTTTTAAGTGCTTTATACACTGCTGTGTAGAAGCATTGCAGTAAGAATTAAGCTTTTGGTAAACAGACACTAATTTATTTTTGAACTCATGAGGGGCGCTGAAAATCTTATTTTTAGCGTCTCTTTTATATTGAAATGTTTAAGTTATTGCAAAAAATACTTGGTCAATTGCCATTTCTAAAAATATGATTTACATTTTTGCACAACAAAATAATGTTCCTATGTTTGGAAGTTTTTAATTTTCCGTGACGAGTATTTTGCTATTAATATTCAATAGGCTATTACCTTATATGACTATTTTTATTAAATAGCTAATTGTAAGGTGAGAAAAAATGTAGTAATATTATTTTATAAGACAAATTTTATGCAAAAATATTGTAAGAAGTATTACAACAAGTCCAAAGTCTTATAATTATATAATGAGCAGTGTTTTTTTGAAAATTATAGAGAAAAAATAATAATTTTATAATATTACTTTTTTTAAGGAGGAGTTATTTTATGTACAGGAAAACTAAAACAAAGGTTTTCTTAGCATGGACTTTGACTGCGCTTTTGTCAGTAATGACATTTGCCACAAGTTCAAGTGCTTTACCTCAAGAGGGTGTTAAGTATGAATTTGAGGAAGGAAATCTAAAGGGTGCCAAAATTCTTACCGACTTTCAAGGTGAAACCGATGATGGCACAAAATTTGACCTTAGTGGTGCCAAATTTATATTTCTAGAGCAGAGAGGGACAAGCGCTTCGGTTGAGGTTGAGATTGACAAGGCGGGGCTTTACGATTTGATTGTTCGTTATGCAGAGCCCTATGATCCCAACAAAAAGGTGCAATACCTCAATATAAATGGGGTTAATCAAGGAGAAGTGAGTTTTGCTTACACTCTAAAATGGAAAGAGTTATCAGCAGGTATTATTAAGCTTAATGCTGGGAAAAACACTATAGAATTTGAAAGTTATTGGGGCTACACCTACTTGGATTATTTGATAGTAAAGCCAGCTGACGAGAGCATTACAAATCTTAAGGTTGACAAAACATTAGTAAACCCTAACGCTTCAGATGAAACAAAGTCGCTTATGAGTTATTTGTGTGATATTTACGGCAAAAACATATTATCAGGTCAGCAAGAGATCTGTGGATCTCATAACTACAGTGCGTCGGAAGCAGAATTTACATACATAGAGGAAAAGACAGGAAAAACGCCCGCGGTAAGAGGTTTCGACTTTATGAATTATAGGGGAGAAGGCTTTATGTGGGATGATGAATGTGCAGAGCGTGTTATTGAGTGGTATAAAGAAAAAAATGGTATACCGACAGTTTGCTGGCATTGGTTTTCACCGGGCGATATAGGTAAGCAGGCAGCAGACAGTTTCTACACCAAAAGCACAACTTTCAGTATTTCAAAAGCTTTAACTCCCGGAACTGATGAAAATAAGGCTTTATTAAGTGATATAGAGTTTATGGCAGGTAAGTTTCAACAGCTTGAAGACGCTAAGGTTCCAGTATTGTTCAGACCGCTTCATGAAGCTGAAGGAGGATGGTTCTGGTGGGGTGCAGAAGGAGCCGAACCTTGTGTTGAATTATATAGACTTCTATATGATAAGTTTACAAATGAATACGGTCTTGACAATATTATATGGGTTTGGACTTCCTATACTTTTGACACTTCAGCTAAATGGTATCCTGGAGATGATGTTGTAGATATCTTAGGTTATGATAAGTACAATGCTAAAGACGGTCTACCTAACGGAAGTGCAATTGCATCCACATTTTATGGCTTGGTAAAGCTCACAAACGGCAAAAAGCTTGTAACAATGAGTGAAAATGATACAATACCTAGAGTTTCAAATCTTATAGATGAGGGAGCAGGCTGGCTCTATTTCTGCCCATGGTATGGTTGGTGGCTTACAGGAGAACAGAATAATCCGGTGGAATGGTTGGTAGAAATGTATCAAAGTGATTATTGCATAACTCTAGATGAACTTCCTGATCTTAAGACTTACCCAGTATCAGGAAACAATTCATCACCAACTGCTAAAGTGACACCCACTCCAACAAAAACAACAGCTACACCTACGTCTACATCAAATCAAGGGTCGGTAGTTGTTGGTGATGTGAATGGTGATGGTGATGTGAATTCCATTGACTTTGGATATTTCAGAATGTTTCTTTTGGGAACTATGAAAGAATTTCCTGTAGATAATGAGCTGGAAGCTGGTGATTTAAACGGTGACGGAAGCATAAATTCCATTGACTTTGGATATTTGAGAATGTTTTTGCTTGGGCTTATAAAAGAGTTCCCAGCTAAAACATAAAAATTACCAATAAAAAAAGAAGTGTTGCTAGCTTAATTAAAGCAACACTTCTTTTTTGTAATATAGAAGGCAATTGTGCATAAAAGAGATTTATTTAAGATTGTTTACAATTACACTTTCAGACTTTAATTTTTCTACATAATTATTAAAGTAAAGCTGTTTTTCCTGAGTTGAAATTTCCGCAATTATATTTTCTCGTACTTCGTTAAGGGTAAACTCTTTTTCAGGGAGCTTTTCTTCAAGTTTTATGATATGGTAACCAAAGGTAGTTTCAATAAGTTTGCTGATTTCACCTATATTCATTGAAAATGAAGCATCTTCAAAAGGTTTAACCATTTGACCCCTTGAGAAGGTATAACCATTCGGATTGCTTTGGGTTCCAGGATCTTCTGAATACTTATTCATCAATTCGTCAAAATTTGCACCCGCCTTTATTTCTGCAAGAACTTCTTCGGCCTTTTTCTTAATTTCAGCTTTCTTTACATCATCATAGTCGATACCTGTTTTTAAGTCCGAAATGGAGAAAAGAATATGTTTTGCTCTAACCTGTTCAGGTATACTGAACAAATATTTATTATCATCGTAGAACTTTTGTATTGCTTCTTCACTTGGTGTAACATCTTTTACAAGCGTCTCAGCTAATTTGTTAATAAGAGCATTATCCCTTAAGTTATTTGAAAATTGGTATAAGGTTATTTTGTTTTCTTCAAGAATTTTTCTGAAGCCTTCTGGTCCATTATTCATTGAAATATAAGAACTAATTGTAGAATTTATATTCTGATAATCGCTTTCATTAAGTTGGATATTTTCTATCGCAGTTTTTTGAAGCAATACAGTATAAAGAACCAATGTGTCAAAGGTGGAACTTTTAAGAATTTTGATTTCGTCTTCGGAAGGTGCAGCGTTAGTATCTACAAGACTAAGATATTGAGGCTCGTAAAGAAAATCAAAATCTTTTTTATATAGAGCTTGGTCATTAACATATCCGATAATTTCAGGAGGTATGGTGCTTACTAAAACTTTTCTTTGATCAACTAGCCAATCTACCTTTTTTTCAAATATCTCGGAAAAAAATCTTACAGGCACGTAAGTTCTGCCCTGATAAATAATAGATTCCATATATGTAGTGATATTATCGCTCTTTATGATGAAATCACTTATATCAATATTGATTTTTATTGGGTCAAGAATTTTTTCCTTGTCAGCATAAATATTTTCTTCCACACTCTCAGGATTTTTTATAATATTTATGACCCTACTTGAATTATCAACTTCTACATTGCATTTAAGATTGTAGCATAGATCTCTCAATTTGACATAAATTCTGTCTTTATGTATCACGGTGCTAAATTCTACCGGCTTTTTGTCAAATTCAATTGTATCAGTCTTAAATAGTGCTGTTTCAGGTGTTTTAGTAACGGAAGTCTCTTTGGCTGTTTCGGAATTTAATTCCGACTCAATTACTTGATTGCTCAAAATATCTTGCGATGTTTGGTCGGTTGTAGCTATTTGTGCGTTTACACAAGTGCTAAAGGACACTGTAAACACTAAAACAGAAAAAATTCTTGCTAGATTTTTCATTATTTGAATCCCCCATAAATGTAATTTGGATTAAAATCCTAGGATTTTAACCGAAGTATCTATAATTATACCATATTTAAGCTAAGTACAACATTGCTAATTTATAGGTGGGATAGGTGGATGTATATTTTAAAAGGGTACTATATTCTTCCAATTAACAGAAACTCCAAGGCTAAGAGAATGAAAAAACATTTCAATAAATAAAAAGCTTATAAACAGAGGAAAATTCCCTCCGTTTATAAGCTGAAACTAAGACGATTATCTCTTAGGCATTTTCTTATCGTCATCGTAATCGTAATCTTTGTCTTTACCGAGTATATTTACCTGTTGTTTTTGTAATAGTTTAAGTCGTACGTATATAACCATTTTTTCTATGATTTTATCGAAAGTATATTCATCTTTTTTATCACATCCACATTCTGTTTTATCTTTTAAAAGGTCGTCTTCGAATATTTTTACTTCTTCGAGCTCGCAAAAGATCTTTTCATTGAAAAATTCCTTGTGAATAAAGCTCAGTTCGCAAGGATCACTTCCGATGATCTCCTGTCCACAATAGTCATAACCCTTTATATTGTCACTGAATAAAGCTATTTCCTTGGTATCTCCTGTTGCAAAAATCACTGGAGGAACCTCAAACTTTACTTTAGTTACGCATCTGAAAGGTACTTTAACAGTGGTATGTCTGATTTTACCGCTTACTCCGTCTTTACATTCATTAACGCAGTCAATGGTAGCATATTCAATGTTTTTTCTTACATATCCACTAAGGAATAATTTACCGGTTTTTTTGGATTTACAATCATGATCGTAATCGTATCCTGTTTCAATTACTTTGCACTGTGTGATAAATAAGTTCTTTTTAATTCTTTTGATTTCAAAAGCAGGTTCTTCCAATTGAATAACCGATTCTACATCTATCTGAACAACAGGTTCTGCGAGAACTACAGGTATTTTTCCAACAAAAGGACCGTAATTTCCTTTTGGAGTTAAATATTCATTTGAGCACTCTGTAAGGGTTTCAGATTCGATTACTCCAGACTTACAGGTATAATCTTTATCCATGTGTTTAACCTCCTTAAATTATTTTGGATAAGATTTTAGACATTACCTACTATCAATATATGATAAGAAACATGAAATGTGATTATGTTAACTCGATATTGAAAAAAATTTATGTTCTACTGAGAATTATAGGGCAAAAATCTAGGAATACTAACTTGCTGCCATTGGAGAATTGTGAAAGTGATGGATAGAACCAAGCATTCTTTTAGGGTGTCAAAAGTAGGAAGGTCTTTTGACGATACATTTTTTCTTATAATATCAGCTTCACATATATCAGCTTCATCAAGCTGACATATGAAGTTTTCTTTTGCTGATTGGTTTGGAAAGGAAGATAAACTCACAGATATAAATTTGTTTGAGGTTAAAATAATGGGACGAGTGCAGTAATCAATTTTTGCCGCAAATTCAAAAGGGATTTTTATTGTTTTAAAATAAAGCTCTGATTGGAAAATACCTTCTAACGATTGTGAGGTTGTATAGTCAATACTTTCATTTATTAAACCGCTTAAATGCACTTTGCCATGTCTTTTGTCGCCCATATCAATAAGGGAACAACTGGTTAGAAATACCGATCTTGTAAAATTACGGATATCTATAACTTTATGATCAAGGCATATTTCAGAGTTTACATTCACGTGAACTTTGGACTGAGATATAATCACAGGAATCCTTGCCACTAAAGGGCCGTAGCGTCCCGATGGCATTATGGATTCGCTCTGTACTTCAGCAATGGTTTTAGATTCGATTTTTGTATCTTTTTTGTTGCTTTCGGTATTCATTCCGATACTCCTTTTATTTATATGTATATTTTAACGTTTGGTGTTTTATGAAGTAAAAGTGGATTTGAATCAAACATTTTAAATGATTTATTGTATGTTTATTTACAAGACATAGATATTTTGATAAACTTTAAAAGGAATTATTTATCATTTCGCAGCGGAATTTGATAGTTTCGCTGCGATAATTATGTTTTCTCAATAAATATCTTAGATTACTTTAGATATTAGAGGGTTTAAACTGGAAAGTTTGTACTTCTTTATAATCCAGCATAAAATTATGATTTTAAATAAAAAATCTGTTTTAAAAAGTGTACAATCTTTTGGATAAGTAAAAAATAAGATTTAGTATAGTCTCGAAAAGTAATTGGTAATTGACCTGAAAATAAAAATTCAGGATTAATTCATAAGAAAATAGGTAAAAAACCATACTGAACCTTGATAAAAGTATATTGTTACGATAGAGCAAATAGA
>JAEZUI010000028.1 GCA_023421115.1 Bacillota bacterium
CTTTGTATCAACATCTTGCACATAATAAACAGTACATTTTGAGTAATCTTTCTTTGCTTTAACAAGCAGATGGTTTGCACTAAAGTTGAACACCGTTAATCACCTTAAAAATTTAGAATCTGATTTAGGATTTTCCACCTTCTTGGAAACTTAAATTTAAAGTTTCAGCCCGGTTGCAGGTTTTCCGTTGCTTCCCAGCATGGCGGATTATCATTCAGAGCCGGGCCTCAATTACATTATTTCACAATAATGATTTTAATATTCTTGTATTTTGTATTTTATGTTGCAAAAAACGATAGTGTGTCCAAAAAAAAATAAATATTCATGGGGTTTTATGTATAGGAGTTAAATAATTGGTTATAATATATAGTGTAAAGTTATAAACAAACACTAAATTGTCGGGAAATCATTTTCCTAGTCGAAAATTACTTCCACAGTATTTTGTACATACCCTAAGAAGCATCAATGGAGTTTTATAATAGGAATAGTTTTATATTCTTTAGATATGTTGATAGCGCTAGCGTTTAAAGATTTTTTGTCTGTTTTTATGGGTAATTGCTTTAATTGGAATTTATAATGGTCTGAAGGCGAAATTTAAGCTAAATGAAATTGAAAAGAAAAAAGAAACTTCTCTTAACATCGAGTAAAATTTAGAGGTCTTATTATGTCCATCGGACCTATTTTTCAATTAACATTTTTAAATCCTTGCCTTTAAAGCCTATTCCAATACAAACTATGTTTTCGTGACCATGAACCTTATAAACTCCTTCTTTGTATTTCCTTTCCTTAATTTGAGTTGCTGCTTCATTTGCCAACATATCCAATGTTTTTGAACCCTTAATGCTATCCCATTTGAATTCAAAAACATATGCTGTTTTGTCCATATCTCTCGGTATTATAACTATATCTGGACGTCCTAAGCCATATTCCTTATTGCTCTCAACTATAAACTCTCTGCCCATTTGGACAAATAAGCCCAACATAAAGCCATGATGGAAGCTTTCAAACCGCTCCCGTTGCTCCCATTCTTTTAAACTATCCAAACTTGTATCATGATAGCTAACCTGACCTAAATACAATTCTTTCATAAGTCTTTCGAAAGATTCTATATCATTGTCAAACAAGCTTTTTATTATATAGTTAACTTCTCCAAAAATATTTTCATCTTCTTTAAAATAACTTATTATTATATCTTCGTATATTGTTTGTACTTCTATATTCGGTATCGCAAGTTTATATTGATATTTGTTTCTCACTTTTTCTTTTCCACATGCTTTCAAATAACCTGCATGCAAAAGGAAACTCCATGCTACATCAGGATTATCTTTTATGCTTTGATAGACAATGTTCTCTTCTAATACCTTTGAGACTTCTTCTCCCTTTATTAGCTTCTCCACTACTTTTTTACCTTCTGCCTTGTCAAGTTGCATTACATCTTTTATCATCCTATTGTCGCTTGTGTTTACCCAATAAGGCTTTAGACCATCTTCCGGCATACTCATGTACTTTATTATGCTCCAAGGGTTATATATTACTGTATCTATTCCAAATATATATCCGTCATACCAATTTTTTATGTCATCCATATGGCTTGTAAGGTCAAAATATTCTGCCATTTCTTCAACTTCAGTTTCTGTAAACCCAAATTTGTCTTTATATCTTTCTGATAAGAGTGTATTTATTGACGGATTGTTAAAATCGCTAAATATACTCTCTTGGGCTACTTTCATTATTCCTGTAAGTATTCCTTGCTTAAGAGCATTGTTATCTTTGAATCCTTTTACCAACATACTTTTTTGGAATTCAATAACTTCTTTAAAATATCCTTCTATATAACCGGATTGTATCGGTGTATCATACTCGTCTATTATTACTATACAATCTTCTTTGAAATATCTCTTTAAGTATTCTGTCAAATTTTTAATTACATCGGTGTACATTACTGTATCTGCATTTCCACCAATTATTTTATTATATTTTTCTTTTTCCACTTCACTCAATATATCCGATTGTAATAAATATCCATGGCGCTTATATTCATCGGCTATTATTTCTTTAAGGTTATATAACGTATCTTCCCAATTGCTTTGTTTTGCATTTTTGAGCGTTAAATACACTACAGGATACTTTCCAAGTTCTTGCCTGTAATTTTCTCCTGATTTAGTTATATTCAAGTTTTCAAACAGATAACTTACTTCTTCATCAAATTCATCTTGTCTGCATTTTGGATTTTCAAAGAAGTACTTTAACATGCTCATGTTTAAAGTTTTTCCAAATCTTCTAGGTCTAGTTATCAGTACTATTTGGTCAGGGCGGTCTATAAGCTCTTTTATTAATAATGTTTTATCTACATAATAGCCATTGCGGTCTATAAGTTTTTTAAAATTGTCTATTCCCTGTAATACTTGTTTTTTACTCATATAAAAAACCTCATAATCAATATATAGTTATCAACCCAATATATTCTATTATATACAAGTTGAGTTTTATTAGCAACGAACACATCAACAATAATTTTCTTTTTATAGGCATAATTTAGACGATATGCTAGATTAATAACTAATGAAAAAAGTTTTTAACATTACCGAATTGGGTAACATAATTATATTATATAGTCATTTTAACTTAAAGCTGCAAACAGAGAATTAAATCTGTTGCGATAAACAAAATGGAGGCATGAAATGGATAAACATGAAGTAAGTAAAATTCTAAATGACATTGGACTACTTCTTGAAATACAGGGTGAGAGTTTTTTTAAATCAAAGGCATACTACGACGCTTCTAGGACTTTAGAGCTTTTGGACGAAGACTTAGAAGAATTAATATCAACCGGACGATTGAAAGAAATAAAGGGAATAGGAACTGCCTTGACACAAAAGATTACCGAACTGGTTACAACAGGTAGGCTTGAATATTATGAAAAACTTAAGGAGACCATACCTCAAGGTCTGATAGATATGTTAAAGATACCTGGTTTCGGGCCTAAAAAAGTGACTCAAGTGTATAAAAAACTTGGTATAACTACTTTAGGCGAGCTAAAGTATGCCTGTGAAGAAAACAGGCTTACAAAACTTGAAGGCTTTGGTGAAAAGACTCAGGAAAAAATTCTTAAGGGAATTGAGAATTTAAACAGTTATTCCAATCAATTTCACTATCCTTTTGCAAAGTCCATTGCTGATATCCTTATATCAGACTTAAAGGATAGCGGACATGTTATAAGAATAAGTGAAGGGGGAAGCCTGCGAAGAAAAAAGGAAACAGTTAAAGATATTGATATTTTAGCTAGCAGTAATAATGCCAATGCTGTAATGGAGATTTTCACTAGCCACCCGCTCGTGGAAAGTGTTACTTCAAAAGGTGAAACCAAATCAGCCGTTGTCCTTAAAGATGGTATAAATGTCGATTTAAGAGTGGTAAGTGACGACCAATATCCCTATGCTCTTCATCACTTTACCGGTAGTAAGGAACACAACACAGCACTAAGACATATTGCAAAAAAGCAAGGTATAAAAGTAAATGAGTATGGCCTTTTTAGAGGAGATGAAATAATAAAGTGCAATGATGAAAAGGATATATTTAAGGTTTTTGGTATGGACTATATTGTGCCCGAGCTAAGAGAAAATAACGGAGAGCTTGAAGCTGCAAGCATTAACCAACTGCCGAGGCTTATTGAGGATAAGGATATAAAAGGAATCCTTCACGTACACACTACATACAGCGATGGTGCCAACACTATAGAAGAAATGGTTAAACATTCTTTAGAGTTAGGCTATTCATATCTTGGAATTACTGATCACAGCAAATCGGCATATTACGCCGGGGGAATGCTTGAGGATGATATTAAAAGGCAGCATGAAGAGATAGATAAACTTAATGAGAGGTACAGCAATTTTAAAATTCTAAAGGGTATAGAGTTGGATATTCTTCCGGATGGAAGCCTTGACTATGGGGAGGATATATTGTCACTCTTTGACTTTACCATAGCTTCAGTTCACTCGTCTTTCAATATGGATGAAGACAAGATGACCCAAAGGGTCCTAAAAGCTATAAATAACAAATATGTTACTATCTTAGGCCATCCTACGGGAAGACTTTTGCTTTCAAGAGAACCCTTTAAAATTAACTTAGGTGAGATAATTAAGGTGTGTGCATCGGGAAATGTTTTTTTGGAGATTAATGCAAATCCTCACAGGCTGGATATGGATTGGAGGCTTCTTAAAGGTGCAAAAGAGGAAGGGTGCAAATTTGCCATATGCCCTGATGCACATAGGGTTGAAGGACTTAATGATATAAAATATGGTATAAATACTGCAAGGAAAGGCTGGCTTGAAAAAGGTGATGTAATAAACACTTTAGATGCTTCGGAGTTTTCCTTTTTAATCAAACATCCTTAAAATAAAAAAATGGTATCTCAATAAAAACATCATGTCATCTAGCCCTATGCTTTTTGCCTCTTTCTATCCGTTCTAATTGAAAAATAGCAATTAATATCAATAATTTGTTGGGAAAAAAGAGATTTAAGTAACGATTGTTATTTGTTTGCATAAAGATTCTATAAGAATAGTGGTCCGGAAGACAGCGAAAATAGATTTGTCGATGTAGATAAAAATCACTGGGCATATAAAGATATTTTAATAGCCACACAAAATTGATAAGGTAGCAATAAATATTAGGTTTTAAGGAAAGACTAAAGAGATGCTCATATTTTGAGCATCTCTTGTATAGAGTGTTGGTTTTTGAAAATATTAATTGCTCTCAACAATCTTGTTGATTAAGTGATAAGGAAATGCTTTGTCGTAATTTAGTATTTTTGCAAGTGAGTTGAGTTCTTTTTTGTAATTTGGGTTTAATTTCCCTAGTGCAGCCATCACAATGCGTTTTACTTCCGGGTGAAGTACCATTGATTTTACTTCATCTAGTACAAAACTTTTAGTTCCTGAAAGGTAATCAGCTAGCAATCGGTCGTCTTTATCCCCTGTTTTATATTTTTCTATTGCTTGAGTGAGATATTTAGAAGCAGAATCAGGATTATCCTGTGCTAAATAAAGCAAGAGAAAGGATGAACTGTCAAAGCCATTATCTGAAGCAATTTTTGATGCTTTGTCAAATTCACCACTAATAAGAGCACTTTCAAAAGAAGATTGAGGGTCCTCAAGACCTTTAATAGAGGTCGCATATGTAGCAACATCGTTAGTGCAATATGCAAGTACACCATTTAAATAAGTGCTCCATGTTTGTTTTAATTCTTCTTCATTAGCTTCAAACGTTGACAGATAATTGGAAATGGAATCTTTTGCACTGTAGGAATCGTTTTTTGCCATATGTAACCGTATTTCTTCTGCTACCAAATCTCCATCATAGGGGTAGGATAGTTGCTGCGCCTTAATATCCTTTATTAGCGAGTCATATTTTCCTTGTGCAAGCATTGTGTCTTTGAGTAACGAATTGAAGGAGGTTTGTTCCGGTAGCGCTTCTACAGCCTTTTGGATATAAATTGACGCCTGCTCAAAGTTTCCGTCGGATAAATTTTGATAAGCCATTCCATAATAACCATAAGGACAAGGAACACTGCCTTCGATTGATTTCATGAGCAACTTTTCTGAATCCTTTGGGTTTTCTGAAATTCTGCTTAGCAGATAATATAATGCTTTATTGTCTTTTTCATTTTCGATATATGTAGTATATTCTCCTACTAAATCATGGGATGGTTCGTAGATTTCCATATAACTCTGATAAACCCTGTGCCAACTAACTAGAACAGGTCTTTCATCTAATCTTGTTTTTAGAAAATCAATAGCACTATCCTTATCGCAATAATTTAAATAAATATATAGGTTTGTTTCGTTATCAGGATCATAGTTTAGCTTTGCTTTTGTATAAGATAAAATATCTTCTGAATCAAGTTGGTTTAAAATATCCATGTAATATGAGGTTAATTCACTCTTATTCAATTGAATAAGTTGAGACTTGACTTTTTTGGTACCCTCTTCCATCATAAGAGTTTCAGGGAACTCTTTAAAGAGATAATCAACACTATCTATTTTGTAAAAATGCTTTCCTGCATAGTAACGGTAAGGGGGTACATAATCTGCATTATCTTGCTCTTTAACTGTATATTGCGTTTCTTGCCAAAGAAATACAGCCACTTTATCTGGGTTAATAACCAGAATAGGCTTATTTATTGGACGTGTCCAAAATGGAGTATTAATATTGACAGTCAGGTTTTTTTCTTCGGAATTCAAATCCAAAATGTCCACTTTTATAGTGCCTTCAGCAAGCTTAACTGTTTTTCTGCTCATAGGCTGAAGGTCTATTTTATCTCCGTTTACTTCAATGGAATAAGGTTCATCCAACCCGTTTACTAAGTATACTTCTCTTGATAAACCAAGCAAGAAAGCGTTTATTGTGTAAATCATTAATCCCAGTACAAGCAGCGCGGGAAAAAGGATTTTTGGAAGGATAAAAGCTAACTTTACCGGCTGTTTATTATTTAATCCTGCGGAAATCAAAGAACCCTTTACTCTGTGTGAATTATCATAATTACGCTGGGATATTTTGCGGTATTTACGAAGAGTCTTATGATTTTTTTGCTCAGGAAATGCACTCTCACATTCTTCAATTACTTGCATGGCAGATCTGTGATCTCCTATATACTGATAGGATTCAATAAGTAATAAAATATAATAGAGCTTATCGGCAATTCTTTCTTGAATTATATGACGAAGATAAGGTTTGGCTTTGTCAGGTTTCAGGTTTTTCATAAGAGCCTCTGCCACGTTTTCTTCGACATTCTTGTCTTGATTTACAGAAAGTGAGGCATTAAAAGCAGCTTCTGCTTCGTCAAACTGATGTAAAAAAGAATGCACCAAACCTAATTCGTTCATTATTTCTGCATTATTAGAACAATGCATACGAATATCCCGAGATATTGAATTAAGTCTGTCAATATCTCTGAAATAGGCTATTGAATGAAGTAGTTCTGCTGAAGCTTCATAGTTATTTGGGTCTTGAAGCCAATTAGCGTGTTGAGAATCAATAGTTTCTCTCAGATGTTTTTCCCATTCTTTAAGACTTACGACGCGGTGCCTCTTGCAGCAGGAACATTGGTCGATAACTCTTTTTTCACCTAAAGGAATAATCGGTATAAATATAAACACAAAAAATTTTGTGGTGTCATAGGAATTTAATTGAGTACTTTTACCACAAAATTCACATATACCCTGATGGGTATGTTCATTTTTTTTACCATAATACCAGCTGCCAATACCGTTTAATGTGTAAGGCAAGTATTACACCCCCCCAAATACTTTTTTTGTTGGTTAATGTGATTACAAAAAAATAACTGGCTATTTGCTCTTTCAAAAATTCGATTCATATTTTTTGTACGCAAAATACTGTTGTCCTGTTTGAAAGCTTTTAAGCTTTAACATTGGATAATTCTATTATACCACCACAAATACCCGAATGACAACAATCGACAACAATTGACAAGCAAACAAGTTCCCAATAAACCGCTATAATGCATTCTATTGAACTTTCTAGTTAATAATGTTAAAATTTAAGTAATACAAGCTTTTGTTCTAGGTCGAATTCTTTATAAAGTGGAGGGTTATCATGAGCATAAAATTTCATTTGCCTGATTTTGTGAGGCATTTTAAACTAAATATTTTAATGTACGAAGTAATGAAAATGAAGCCTGAATGGTTTTGGCCGAATATATCCATTGGTTCTGTATATGGGACTTTTCCAACGTCATTATGGAATGGCGGACGATCCTTAAGTGGGGCTATGGATCGTAAAGTCATGACGGAAATCATGAGACAATTTAATGCTCGTGGTATTCCATGCCGTTATACCTTTAGCAATCCTCATATAGAAGAAGAGCATTTAAATGATGAATTTTGTAATTGGTGTTTAGATATGGGGAACAATGGGCTGAACGAAGTTATTGTTGTTTCGCCTGTTTTGGAAGCTTATATAAGAAAGAATTTTCCCAAATATAAAATTATAAGTTCTACCTGCAAGCAGCTTGAAGATATTGAAGGCTTAAGGGAAGAACTGGAAAAAGACTATAGCCTTGTCGTATTAGATTATAATTGGAATAACCGATTTGAAGAATTATCTAAAATTCCTCACAAAGATCGCTGTGAACTTCTCATAAATGCTTGTTGTGTTCCAAACTGTGCACGTAGAAAAGAACATTATGATTATATTGGAAAATATCAAATTGCACTTACCGAACACATGAAAACACCAAACAGCCCATTTAATTATAAAGAATTTGAATGTGATCAAATGCAGCTTGAATTTTATGAGACCACTAAACATAAAACCCATATTAAACCTATAGATATTTATGAAAAATATGTTCCTATGGGATATAACAATTTTAAGATTGAAGGTCGTACATCAGCTGATATAAGCGTACTAGAAAGTTATATTTATTATATGGTCAAGCCTGAATATAAAGATACAGCCCGTTTGTTCATACTTTTAAAGCTTACTTCTCAATATCGTTATTTCAATTAAGTATTAGATTTAGGCCATTTCAAAAATAATCTATACAACATTTGAGTCACAAGGTCTGTCATGAAAGCTTAAAAGCATCAAAACATAGGAACATTATTTTACTGTGCAAATAAGTGTAAATGAGTTTTTTGACATGGCAATTGCAAAGTTTTTGGAATAATCCTATTACATATTAAACCAATTTAAAAGTTTTGACACAGCACAACATATATGGTATGATATTACATATGGTGCTTTGCCCGTTGGGGCAAGGTGCCATTCCTTTTTATTTGAGAAAATACCATTTAATTACTTGTGGGATGGAGGTAATTTCATGCAAGAAAAACTTACGCTTACAAAATTAGCATATGAAGACTTGCTTGCTCATTTAGTTGATTTTGAAGAAAGGAGAAGTAATATTATTAATTTGTACTTCCCCGAGTATAACAGGCAAAGGGAAGAGTTTGAAGAATTAATTAACGGTTATATAAGTGCTTTAGATGATGTAGTAAAAAACGTATCGTTTTCTGACAAAGCGGGAAATGATTTCCCGTTTGTATGTTTGAACAGTGTAGTTGAGATAGAAGACGTTGAAGAAATCGAAACCTTTAATTACAAGATAATTGAACCTGAAGCTATGAATACAGGGATTGACAGCATTACTATTTTGTCTCCGATGGGGAAAGCTTTGTTATGTAAGAAAAAGGGTGAAACTGTTTCGGTTAATGCCCCCTCAGGAGTATATCGATATAGAGTCAAATCAATTAGACTTCAATAGGCTTATATATACAATTCTTCTTAAGAAGTTTGTTTATTTAGCAAAAAGTGGAGGGGGATATATTGATCCCCCTCCACTTTTTATATTATCCTTACCATTCTAACGCCACTTATTGATTTTAATCCATTGACTACTTCTTCGGGCATTGGACCTTCAATGTCAAAGATTGTATATCCGATTTTATTCTTATGTCGGCTAAGCATATCGCCTATATTTATTTTATATGAAGCTATAAGAGAAGTTATCTGTCCAAACATATTCGGGATATTATCATGAGCTACGAGTACTCTTGTATCACCTGAACGAGCCAGTTCCGAATCGGGGAAGTTCACGGAATTTTTTATATGGCCTTTCTCAAGAAAGTCACGCATTTGGACAGCGGCCATCAAAGCACAATTCTCTTCCGATTCAGGAGTTGATGCGCCAAGATGAGGTATTGTAATAATGTTTTCGTTTCCAAGCAATTCATCGGATGGGAAATCTGTTACGTAGTATGCTACGGTACCATTTTCTATAGCCCCCAAAAGATCGTTATTATTTACGAGTCCGCCCCTTGCAAAGTTTAGTAGACGTACATCCTTTTTCATTATGCTGAACATATCTTTATTAAGCATTCCCTTTGTACTATCCATAAAAGGCACATGAATAGTAATATAATCGGAAGTTGAAACCAGCTCTTCAAGGCTTGAAGCTCTGTGAACAGTGCTTGAAAGATCCCAGGCAGCAGAAATTGATATGTAAGGGTCATATCCGATAACATCCATTCCTAGAGAAAGAGCATCGTTTGCAACCATAACGCCAATAGCACCTAAGCCTATAACTCCTAATCTTTTGCCTTTGATTTCAGGGCCTTCAAACTGTGATTTACCCTTTTCAACCATTTTTTCAACTTCACCGCCGTTACCTTTTAAGGTTTGAGCCCATTGGATTCCCTTAAAGATTTTCCTTGATGAAATCAGAAGAGAAGCGATCACAAGTTCTTTAACTGCATTTGCATTAGCTCCCGGTGTATTAAATACAACAATTCCTTTTTCTGTACATCTGTCTATAGGAATATTGTTCACTCCTGCACCGGCTCTTGCGATTGCCTTTAGGTTGCTAGAAAACTCCATGTCCAACATATTAGCACTTCTAACAAGTATTGCATCTGCATCATTTACTTCTGTAGATACTTCATATTTCCCCTTTTCGAATACATCCAAACCTACAGATGAGATTTTGTTGAGTGTTTGTAATTTAAACAAGATAAATTCCTCCTATTTATTATTTTAAAATTATAAATTTTAAGATTTGTTCAAATCAATGTAGATAGTTTATTTTTTAACAAACTATTTTTCAAAAAAATACTTCCTCCAAAGCAAAATTAAAACAGTCCATAGCATTTATAGCTAATGTTACTTTTTATGAAGCTTGAGCTGCGATATTAAATTTTTTGATAAACAAGCTTAGTCTTAAAGTATATTATACTACCAATCATCTTTGTACTTCAAGTGTTTGAGTATAAAAGTATAAAAGAAATATATTTTTGTTAAGGAACGATTAAAATATAAGTTCCAACTCTGGGATAACGAAAAAACTTGATTTGATAATGTTCTCACACTATGAGAATAAGAAGTTATTTTTTCGTTGTCCCTAAGGTAATTTTCTAAAACTGTTCTATGCCATTTTAAAATATGCAAAAAGTTAATAAATAGTTTACAATTTATTAATTGACAAATTAATAATATTTATTATAAAATTAATATTGTTAATAGGTTATTTTTGTAAAGGTGTTATTTGTAGAAGTTAGAACGTAAATATTAGGAATATAACAAAACAGAGGAAGTAACGAGCTGTATATGATGCAGAAGACAAACCGTCAACACGGTAGATTTGTAGCCCGGTTAGTCTATAATTCGTGAGACTCTGCATCTTGCCTAAGTGGTTTTGGTGCGGAGCTTTTGTAATTTTTGAGAATAAAATTGACTATATCATAATATAATAATTTCGTGCTTTTTAAAAGATGCTTTAAACTATTGATTTAAAAAGGCACAAAAAAGGAGAAGTTTTTATGAATCTTGGATCAGGAGAGATAGCGTTGTTAAATAAAGATTCTATAGCAGGAGACACAAACAGTTCTTCAAAACTGGTTGTTGATGAAGTATACCTTGATGGCAAACTTATTAAAGCTGAATATGTCGATGAAGAAGAAAAAAGCTTTGGGATATTTATGCATTCACTTATACTTAGTAATTATGCTGAAGTTATAAAAATTAACAATAAAGAAGTTAATGTAATAGGTGATGAATATGAAAAGGCAATTTTTCATTATGCCGCCTCAAAGGGGTTTGATAAAAAACTTATCGAATCTATAGCGCCAAAAGTAAATGAGTTGACTTTTGAATACGATAACAACCTAAAAGTATCTACGCATATAATTAATGAGAAATTGAGAATTGTTTCTAAAGGAACCCCGGAAGAACTTTTAAAAAGATGCTCTCATATATTAATGGATTCAAAGTTTGTGAAGGTTACGCGTAAAATTTATAAAGAAGTAAATACTGTGTTAAAAGAGATGCTTGAAAGATGTGTAAGTGTCTATGCAATAGCATTAAAAGACGTATCAAGTATTTCAAAAGTTTTATCTAAGGACAAATATATAAACCATATGACATTAGTCGGCTTGGTTGGAATGGTTCGAACATAGAAACTATCGTCCTGAAAAGAGGTTGTCTTAAGAAATATACAAAAGTTAAAATACAGAAGGTGAATAATGAAAAATTAAAATTAATACTGTTATAGAAAAACTGGGATTAAAAAATAGCTTGTAATATTTTGCTGGCGTTACTAAATTTCAATGCAAAGTTTAAAAGCTGTTTTTTTGTTTTATGTGATTGCTAAAATAAATAAAAGCAAAGGGACCAGATGCCCCTAAGCTTTTATTTATACATAAAGAAGCATATACCAATAAAGTGCGTCAGGGCACCTAAAAATACAAACAAGTGCCATACCATATGGTGGTATTTGAAACCTTTGCGGGCATAAATTGCAGCGCCGGCAGAATAGAATACTCCCCCTGCGAGTATAAGCCAGAAAAGCAAAGGGTTTGCTTTTCTGATAAATAATGGCATGAATATAATCAGCGTCCAACCCATAATTAGGTATATCATAAGCGAAAACTTTGGCATTGAATTTTTGGAAATGGACTTATAAAGTATTCCGAATAAGACCATTGCCCATTGGATGCAAAGTATAACAACTGCTTGCCACCCGCCTATGACAGAAATGGCTATGGGAGTATATGTACCTGCGATTGCTACATAAATAAATATATGATCAAATATACGCATAACTCTTTTGTGTTTTGTTTCATATTCCATTATGTGATAAAAAGTTGACATGAGGAACATTAGAAATATTGAAATACAAAAAATAGTAACCCCTAGAACATCATATATAGAGTCGCCTTTGGTGTAAGCGACGATGGATACTACGGGAACAGAAAACAATACAAGCAGGGATGCAACACCGTGGGTTACGGCATTTGCCACTTCCTCCCCAAAAGTAAGTTTTAACGGTAACTTTGACAATTGGATTACCTCCTTTAAAATAATTGATGGTACAAGATTAAATGTATCATTTCTCTAAGGATATTTCAATATTTGATTTAATCCTTTATTTGTAGCTTTCGCTAGGGTATGTTATTATATGTAAATAGCAAATGTTTTATTTAGTTTTTAAAGAACAAAAATTGAATGGGGTTGAGTTAATGGTTGCAAAGGATAAGTATGAGAGAAGAAGAGAAAAGCATTTTCGAATGTATAAAAAATATAATAGAGCAATAAATACAATCAGTAATTTAAGATTATTGGTATTTATTGCAGGTATGGTTTTGACAATATTCTTATTGGTCATAAAATATTATTTTATTATGGTTGCAATTTTTATTGCATTTTTGTTCTCGTTTGTTTATCTGATGATTTCCCACGACAAATTATTCAAAGAAAGATTATACTCGTCAATGTTCGTAAAAATAAATGAGGACGCGATAAAACGCTTAAGTGGTGAGTGGGAAAGATTTTCAGACAGCGGAAAGGATTTCTTAGATAAGAATCACCAATACGCATATGATCTTGATATTTTTGGAGACCGATCCCTATTTCAATGGATTAGTGTGGCAAATACATATTTAGGTAGGAAGGCCTTAAGCGCGTTACTATCGGGAAACGGTAAGGATATAGTACGAATAAAAATGCGGCAGGAGGCTGTCAAAGAGTTGGCTGTGAAGCTCGGTTGGAGGCAAAGGTTTTTAGCGGAAGGACTGGTTGTATCGGAAAATATGAAAGACCCCGAGAAGCTTATTAGCTGGGCTAATGAACAATATGAGTTTTACAAAAAGCCTTGGCTTGCCATAGTTATTAAAATACTTCCTGCAATTACTATACTATCCTTGATTTTGGCTTTCATTACTGAAAAAGTACCTTACTATATTCCTTCATTTTTGGTACTTATGCAGTTTTTTATTTTAAAGTATAAAAATAGAGAGAGGCATGAGATTTTTCAGACATCAGATAAGTTTAGCAAGGATATAGCTGTTTACAATAAAATGCTAAAGCTCTTTGAGAAGAAGGATTTTCAGGCAGAATTAGTAAAAGAAATTAGAAGTAAAATGGCTGGGAAAACAGGAAAGCCCGCATATGAACAAGTAAATAGGCTGGCAAAAATAATAGACTCCATTTCCAACAGACATGTTCCTTTTTACTTGGTTTTCAACCTTCTGACCCTTTGGGATTATCGCAATATGATAATTTTGGAAAAGTGGAAGGAGGACTCAGGGAGATATTTAAAAGAATGGCTTGAAGGATTAGGTGAGATTGAAGCTCTGTCAAGCCTTGCAATAATTAGGCATGATAATCCGGATTGGGTAATGCCGGAGATAAAAGAAGAGAAAAGAAATGAGTTTGACGCTTCTAGGATGGGTCATCCTCTTATAGCATCAAACAGAGTATGCAATAATTTGGATTTTAATTCTCCTACAAAAGTACTTCTTATTACAGGTTCAAATATGTCAGGAAAGAGCACACTTTTAAGGACAGCGGGAATAAATTTGGTATTGGCATATGCAGGAGCTCCCGTTTGTGCAGAAGTCTTCCGTACTTCTGTTATGGATATACATAGCTGCATGAGGGTAAGTGATGACCTTGGTAAAAGTATTTCATCGTTTTATGCTGAGCTATTGAGAATTAAGGATATACTTAGAGAGGCAAAGGAAGGTAAAAAAGTATTTTTCCTTTTAGATGAGATATTCAAAGGGACAAACTCAAGAGACCGTCATACCGGCGCAAGGGTGTTGATTGACGAATTAAGTAAGACAAATTCCATTGGAATGGTTTCAACCCATGATTTTGAACTGTGTGATTTAGAGCAAAACAGTCCGAAGATTAAGAATTACCATTTTGAAGAGTACTATAAGGACAACAAAATTTATTTTGACTATAAACTTCGAAAGGGTGTTTCCACAACCCGAAATGCAATTTATCTTATGAGAATGGCAGGGATTGATATAGATGAAAGTTTGATTTAAGTTTAAATGAAGTTACATATAAATTTGAAGGAAAAATAGCTATGATATATAAGTCATAGCTATTTCATGGTATATTAAAAAACCACCAAATACTACTAAAATATTATCTTACTTAAACTTGTCTAGAGAGTATAATCACATTAACTTTGTTACGTCTTCCATTTAGCTAAAGCATCTGCAAGCGCCGAGTTTATAGGCTCACTCTTTTCTTGATGATTTAAGAATTTTGCTACTTCCTTCTTATTAACTTGTTCGCCCTTACGTTTTTTGAAGGCATCAAGCTTCTCTCTGTACCCACAGGAGCAGTAGAAGGATTTGTTCTCGTCCTCACCGCGTATTTCCATCTTTTTGTGGCACTGAGGACATCTTGCATTGGATACCTGTGAGATTGACTTTCTAAAGCCACACTCACGGTCTGGACATACGAGCATTTTTCCTTTTTTGCCGTTTACCTCTAAAAGATATTTGCCGCATTCACATTTTTCCCTTGTAACATTGTCATGCTTAAAGACTTCATTGCTGGAAGTGACATCTTTTACAAGTTTAGTTGCATAGTTCCTCATTTCTGCAACAAAGGCAGCCGAGTTAGTTTTTCCTTTACTGATAAGGGAGAGCTGTTGTTCCCATTTGCCAGTCAATTCAGGAGACTTCAAATCGGAAGGGACAATATTGATTAGCTGAATTCCCTTTGAAGTTGGAAAAATTTCTTTTCCCTTTCTCTCAACATAGAAGGTGTTGAACAGCTTTTCTATTATATCTGCTCTTGTTGCAGGTGTACCAAGTCCGCTAGTGCTTTCTAGGGCTTCCCTCAAAGCTTTATTCTCAACAAATTTCCCTGGGTGTTCCATGGCAGATAAAAGGGTAGCTTCTGTGTATCTTGCGGGTGGTTTGGTTTTGCCGCTAACAGGCTTTACAGATGTCAGTACGGCCTTTTGGCCCTGTTTGATTTCAGGAAGAGACTGACTGTTATCGTCTTCATCTTCATCCTCTTCCATTTTGCCGTAGCCCTCATATACACTTTTCCAACCCCAGGATTTAACAATTTTTCCCTTTGCAAAAAACACTTCGCCTTTAGCATCTACCTTTACAGTGGTTTGCTCATACTCAAAAGGAGGATTTAAAACAGCTATAAATCTCTTTACAATCAAATCATATATATTGCGTTCCTCTGAATTTAAGGAAGCCAAGTTGACATATTGTTCAGTAGGTATTATGGCATGATGATCAGAAACCTTGCTGCTGTCTACAAACCGCTTTGTAACCACAATTTTGTTTCTAAGTATGTTTTGTACAGACTTTGCATAAGGTCCGACAGAAATGCTTTTTAAACGCTCTGTAAGTGTAGGTACAATATCCTCGGTTATATATCTTGAATCGGTTCTTGGGTATGTAACTAATTTGTGGGCTTCGTATAATTTCTGCATGATATTGAGAGTTTGCTTTGCTGAATAACCATATCTTTTATTTGCATCTCGTTGGAGTTCGGTCAAGTCGTAAGCTAGAGGAGGTAAATCCCTTTTTGCTTCCTTTTTAATTTCAACTATTTGACCAGTCTGTCCTGTAACCTTTGCTACAATATCATCGGCTTTTTTCTTGTCAAATGTCCTTGTTTGTCCAGAAGCTTTGTCCTGCCATTGAACTGTAAAGCCTTCAAATCCAGCATTAATGCTCCAGTAATCTTTAGGTACAAACTTTCGTATTTCATTTTCACGTTCTACAATCATGGCCAAAGTAGGAGTCTGAACTCTTCCGGCGGATAGCTGTGCATTGAATTTACAGGTTAAGGCACGAGTTACATTAAGACCTACAAGCCAATCAGCTTCTGACCTGCTCTGAGCTGAATAAAACAAGTTATCGTAATCCCTTGCTGGTTTAAGGTTGGCAAAGCCATCTTTGATAGCCTTGTCTGTCTGTGAGGAAATCCATAAACGTTTGATTGGTTTTCTAAACCCAGCCTTTATAATTATCCATCTTGCCACAAGTTCGCCTTCTCTTCCTGAGTCGGTGGCTATGACAAGCTCATCAATATCATCACGATGCATTAAGTTCTTTACAACACCAAATTGTTTTGAAGTTTCTCTAATTACTACCAACTCCATTTTCTTTGGCAGCATAGGCAAATCTTCTATATTCCAGGTTTTATATCTGCTGCTGTAAGTTTCAGGGTCAGCTAAAGTGACAAGATGACCTAATGCCCAAGTCACAATATATCTTTGCCCACTTAAGAATCCGTTTCCTTTTTGATTACTATTTAAAACTTTCGCAATATCCCTTGCTACTGAAGGTTTTTCAGCTAAAACTAAAGTCTTTCCCATTTGTATATTCCTTTCAAAATTAATCCTTTAGTGTATATATTAGCACTATTATTTATGAATGTACATAGTTCAACCAATCACAAACACAGGTGTTTATTAGAAAAAACAAATTTTTTTATTCTTAAAATAGATAAAGTGAATTATTTTGGATTATAGAGTCTATAAAAAAACCAGGAACATGTAAACTCTATATTAAAAAAGTTACAGCAATAAAACAGCTAAAAAACGAACCTAATTAAAGTGATAACTTGTTTTAGTGTCAAATGACGCAATTACTTGACCTGAGCATTAGAATCTGTTGCCGAAAGCTTGATAATTTGAAGCAAAAATGCCACGGATGGCATTTTTAGCGTCTCGGGACAGTATGTCCCATAGACGCGTGCGATAATTATCAAGCTGAGGTACGATTTTTGCGTAGCAAAATATCGTTCATCTGTCTGCCGAATGGCATCTTACAGATTCTATGCGAAGGTCACGTAATGGAGTCGTTTGACACTAAAACAACAGGTACGACTTCCATTCAGGTCCCCAAAAGCCCTAACATTAAGCTTTCAGAGATCTACTTCCTATTAAATCGCTCATATTGCATCATTCTTTGTAAGTGCATCACCAAAGAAGTAAATTCAAAGGACAATACTTCACTTAACATATTTCGAAATAGGAATATTTATTTCCTTGACACCTTGTGCAACTAGTTTTGCAACTTCTTTAGCCCCCGTTTCGGTAAAATGCGTATAATCGGTTCCATTTGATGAAACCAAGTAGAAGGTATATACTCTATTATAATCAAGCGTCCTATAATAATTTAAACACTTTGTCATCATATCTATAATAGCACAATCTTTCTCGTCAGCTACTTGCTTCATCGCAGTGCAATAATCAGGAAAATCGTTTATATAAGTATTATTCTTATAATTAAGCCGCGCAACCGGCGTTATCAATACCGGTATAGCCCCCTTTGCCCGTGCACCGTCAATGTATTTTGCAAGATATTCCTTGTATGTGGTATATGGAGCAGCATAACGGTCTGCATTGCTTATAGTCGCGTCATTATGACCGAACTGGATAAACAAGTAATCACCATTTTGAATTACATTAAGGATTTCATCTAATCTACCTTGCTCGACAAAATTCTTTGAACTCCTTCCGCCAATAGCCCTGTTGACAAACTTAACATCAGTAGTAAAATAATCGCTGATTACTTGACCCCAGCCTGTTTGTGGGTAGTATGAGGCATTATAAGTCTGTACAGTGGAATCGCCGGCTAAATATACCGTGGGTATGGTAGCTGAAGTCGGAGCAGGTGTAGATATATTTGGGTTGGTAGTAACGAGGTCAGAGGTTTGAGATATATTTAAGTAGTCCACATTTGGACCGCCATTTGCAGTGACAGCAGTTGCTCTGATAATATTTTGTCCCTGACTTAGATTTATAACTATGCTTGCTTCATTCCAAGTTGTCCAGTCTGCAGTCGTACTAAAGTCCATGCTGCTTTGCGCGAGGTTCCCGTTAACTGATATTGACATTGGTCTACTAATGGTAGTTCCATTCGAATATCTAAAAGTCGTTTTATATGAACCTGTTGTAGGCACATTGATGTTCCATTCAACATATGATCCTACTTCATTATTATAGTTTACATATCCGCTCCCATTATAACCTGTATTGATGGTTTCAAGTATACCGTTGGTTATTGAAGCCTGTTCGGCTTCATAAGTTTTATTGAAAAAATTCACAGGGGGCTCAGTTGTAGCTGGGAATTCTGATATCATTCCAAGTAAATATTTTCTCATGTAACCAAAATCTATTGAATTAATACTGCCGTCACTGTTCACGTCTGCACTCCACTTACCACTCAAATCATGCAAGGTGGAGACAGATATTAAATAACTTCTGAATATTCCAAAATCTATTGATGTAACCCTTCCATCTCCGTCAACATCCCCTTTTATTTGCTTCACTGTATTTGTGGGAGTAGGGGTGATGGTAGGTTTGACAGAAGCAGTAGGAGACATAGTCAAGAGATCTTTTAAATCATTGGCTATTAGACGGGCAAGTTCGGTAGCTCCTGCACGATTAGGATGAAGAGTATCACCGGACATATAAAGTGCAAGTGTTGCATTACTTCCTATAGATGTGAAATATGCCGAGCTTAAAACATTGAGATCACATAACCTTACATTTTGCTCATTTGCAACTGCGAGGGTAGTATTTCTATACCATCTGTTTACTGCAGTATGTAAATTGCCGCTAAAATCCGTTGCTCTTCCTTGTGGAGCGAGTAGCACCATTGTAGCACCTGTAGCTTTAACTTTTACAACCATATCGGACATTATTTCTTTAAATTGTGCTTCAGTTGTATTGTTTTTTGAATTGGTATCATTGATACCAAACTCAAGTATGAATATGTCACCAGGCTTAATATATTTCATTATTGCTTCAAACTGCCCATCATCACGAAAACCCCTTGCACATTGCCCGCTCGCAGCTATGTTTCGTACCTGGAATAAAGAGGGGTCAACATACATTGGCAATAACTGGCCCCAACCGCATTGCTCACTTGTGTCTAAAGGGTAGTAATTACACGCTGTTGAATCCCCGCCTATCCAAATAGTTCTATTTGTAACAGGGCTATCGGACAGCTTCTTTATTTCAAGGGCACTAAGTGTAAAAGCTGCACCTTCTTTTCCTTCAGTAACGAGTATATTTAACTGTCCGTCGGTGATTGGAATTTGAAATTTATCAACAGCGCAGTTGCCTGTCATGTTTATAATTTGCAAAACACCATCAGCCGCAACACTTGATCTTGTTGTGTTTCCTAAGGTTACTTTTACTTCATACAGTCCGTTAGGAAGATCAACGTTGAAGGTATTGTTGCTTTTTATTCCGAAAGTGACAAATTGCACGGCATCACTTGAGACACCACTCCCGGAGGCAGTAACATTTCTCATATTTGATGGGGTATTAAAGCCATACCCTTGAGCCTTATTGTAGGCAGTTGAAGCACTGACACCGATATAATCCCATTGTATGGAACCACCACCGAAATCAAACTTGTAATCTGTAATTGCAGCCTTAACATTCTCGTTTACCGGAATGACCAGTATAAGTAGAAGAGAAAGGACATAAGCCAATGCTTTTGATACATTACGGATCATTGTTTTAAAACCTCCCATAATAAAAAAATAATTATTCTTAACCCTATTAATTGGAAAATAGTCCTGAGATAAAGATTGATGTTTGATTAACTGCTAAATGTAATAAATAGATTTCTGATTATAAATAAGGAAGAATTGAAATAAGCACTAATTATATTTTAACAATTTGTTTCAAATAAGTACATATATTTTTAAAAAATATGTTGTTACTAATGGAATTTGATGTAATTATGTTAAATATAATGGGGTCTCTAAAAAATAGAAATCAAGGAAATTGAAAAGCTATGTAAAAGCTTTATGAGTTAAAAATAAAAGCGAGTAGGAAGTTTAATCCCACTCGCTTTTTTATAAAAGTAATTATATTCTAGCAACACCGGATTTTCTTGCAGCTTCTTTAACAGCTTCTGCAACAGTAGGACCAACTCTAGGATCAAATGGTGCAGGAATTACGTAATCTGGTTTTAATTCTTCATCACTAACGAGAGATGCTATAGCTTTTGCAGCTGCGATCTTCATTTCATCGTTAATATCACTTGCTCTTACATCAAGAGCACCTCTGAAAAGACCTGGGAAAGCGAGTACGTTGTTGATTTGGTTTGCAAAATCTGAACGACCTGTTCCTATAACTTTTGCACCAGCTTCTTTAGCATCATCAGGCATTATTTCAGGAGTTGGGTTTGCCATAGCAAAGATTATTGCGTCTTTTGCCATGTTTTTAACCATTTCCTTAGTTACCATGTTTGCAGCTGAAACGCCTATGAAAACGTCCGCACCTACAAGAACATCTTTTAATGTACCTTTAACTTTATCAAGATTTGAAATTTTAGCCATTTCTTCTTTTTCAGCATTGAGGTTATCTCTGCCTTCGTATATAGCGCCTTTTGTATCGCAAAGAATTACCTTTTTAAGTCCCATGCTCATCAAAAGTTTTGTTATTGCTATACCTGCTGCACCTGAACCGTTAACAATTACAGATATATCGTTTATATTTTTTTTGACGATTTTTAATGCGTTAAGCATTGCAGCAACTGTAACAATAGCGGTACCATGCTGGTCATCGTGGAAAATAGGAATATCACATTCAGCTTTAAGCCTTCTTTCAATTTCAAAACATCTTGGGGCTGAAATATCTTCAAGATTAATCCCACCAAAACTACCTGCAAGAAGTTTTACAGTATTAACTATTTCATCAACACTTTTTGTTCTTACGCAAAGTGGGAAAGCATCTACATTTCCAAAAGTTTTAAAGAGAACACATTTACCTTCCATAACAGGCATACCCGCTTCTGGACCTATATCTCCAAGACCGAGAACAGCAGTACCGTCAGTAATAACAGCAACTAAGTTGCCTCTTCTTGTCAATGTATAGGATAAATCCACATCTTTTTGTATAGCAAGACAAGGCTCAGCAACACCAGGAGTGTATGCTAAAGATAAATCGTCTTTTGTTTTAACTGGTACTGAACTTATTACTTCGATTTTGCCTTTCCATTCACCATGAAGTCTCAACGACTCTTTTCTATAATCCATGACTATTAATCCTCCTATTAAATATCTTTATTTAAATTATATATTTTTTACTTCGTTTAGAACAGCTTTTACACTTTCGGCGGAAGCCCTTAATGCTGCTTCTTCATCAGGTGAAAGAACAAGTGGTATAATACTTTGTACTCCCTCGGAATTAACTATTGAAGGGAGACTTAAAGCAACGTCTTCAATTCCGTAATTACCGTTGATTACACTACCTACTGTCCTGATAGTGTTTTGATTTTTTAGAAGAGTTTCAACTATTGCATTGATTGTGATTGCAATTGCATAGTAGGTAGCACCTTTGTTCTTAATTATTTCAGCACCTGCTTTTTTTACTTCTTCAGCAATTGCTATTCTGTCTTCAGGAGTAAAAATACCGCCTGGAGCCTGAGAATATTCACCGATGTTTTGTCCTGCGATATGTGTAGCACTCCATGCAGGAAGTTGTGAATCACCATGTTCTCCAATGATATAGCCATGTACATTTCTAACATCAACGTTAAGTTTTTTACTTAAGAGATATCTGAATCTTGAACTGTCAAGAACAGTACCGGAACCCATGACTCTTCCGCTTGGAAGGCCAGACCATTTTGTAATCATGTAAGTAAGAATATCAACAGGGTTAGAAACTACAAGGATTACTCCGTGATTATAATGCTTCATAATATTTGCTGTTATTTCTTTTGCTATTGATACGTTCTTTTTTGCAAGGTCGAGACGTGTTTCGCCAGGTTTTCTATTTGCACCTGCTGTGATAATGATTACGTCACAATCTTTAACGTCGGAGTAATCTCCTGAATAGACTGCCATTTGACCTACGAATGAAATACCGTGGTTTATATCCAAGGCTTCACCATAAGCTTTTTCTTTGTTTACATCAATTAATACTACTTCTGTTGCCATTTGTTGTAGGGACATAGCGAAAGCTGTTGAAGCACCAACAAACCCTGCACCTATTATAGCAACTTTTGACTTACTTTTAATCATAATTTACCTCCAATTTCAAATTAGTATTTATCGCATAGATATAAAAAGTGTTTGTTTTTTTATCAGTACATAAAATGCGCATAGTTAACATTTTAACATACTTTTTTTTAAAAGTATAAACCGGAATATTGCGAAATTTCAGTGAATTTGTCCAAAATTAGCAGAATTCTTAATCTGTATCAAGATAAAAGCTTCTATCTCAATGTGACTTGAAACTGTGCGAGTATACTGTTTTTAAAATATATATTTTATATAGGTTATTTCGAAAAATTAATATCAATTTTTTGAAAGGTCAATCAATCAGTTGTTTTTTTAGGAAAAACCTTGTTTGAGTTGCATAATTATTATGTATATTAACTAGCATAACTATTTATAAATATTTAGAAATCACCTATTTAAAAAAATGGATATAAACTTATAGAGGGTTTTTTACGATATATAATTATGTTTACAAAAAAATGCTAATCAATTTTAAAGTTACTTTCACGTCTGGACATATTCCAACAATACTAAAACAAAAAATAGGAGGACTATATGGCGATTGAATTAACTTCTTTGTTTAAAATGGCTGTAGAATTAAAAGCTTCTGATTTGCATCTCACTGTTGGAAGAGCTCCTTCATTCAGGGTTAATGGGAATTTACGAGAAATTGATGCTCCAAAATTAGCAAGGGAAGACACAATACAATATGCAAAAGCTTGTATGGAGGCTGAGAAATTTGAGCATTTGATGACTTTTGGAGAGGTTGACTTTTCAATGACTGTACCTGAGGTTTCAAGGTTTAGAGTTAATGCATTTTTGCAGAGGACTTCTGTGTCTATGGTATTTAGAACTTTGGCTTCAAATATTCCTACCATTGATTCGCTGAATCTTCCACCGGTTATAAAGCAAATTTGTGAAATTAAAGAGGGCCTGATACTTGTAACAGGGCCCACAGGAAGTGGAAAATCCACTACAATGGCATCTATTATAAACGAGATTAACGCAAGTCGTTACGGACACATTTTAACGCTTGAAGACCCTATAGAGTATATTTTTAAACACGATAAATGCATTGTTAACCAGAGGGAAATCGGAAATGACAGCAAAACCTATGAAAGTGCTTTAAGAGCTGCATTGAGAGAGGATCCGGATGTTATATATATTGGTGAGATGCGGGATGTGGAGTCAATAAGTATAGCAGTTACTGCTGCCGAAACTGGACACCTTGTTCTTTCTACTCTTCATACTCTAGGTGCTGCAAAAACATTAGACAGATTAATAGATGTATTTCCACCACATCAGCAGCAGCAGATAAGGGTACAGGTATCAACAGCACTAAAGGCTGTAATATCACAAAGGTTAATACCTGAAGCTAGTGGAAAAGGAAGAGTCGCTGCCCATGAAATCATGGTTGTTACACGGGCAATAAGCAATCTTATCAGGGAAGGTAAGTCACAAAGTATCAACACGTGCATTCAGACCGGAGGAAACATTGGAATGCAAATGTTGGATAAATGTATAGGAGACCTTTTTATACAAAACAGAATAACGAAAGAGGATGCCCTGGAATTCTGTGTTGATAAGGATGGAATGCAAAATTACCTTGAAGTAGCTCAGAGAGGAAGGATCTAGGATTAGAGTTTTAAATACGTGATGGAATGCAAAATTTCCGTCGCGTATTTTTTTATACTTTTCTATGCACCCCTTCTTTGGGATTAATTAGACAAAAGTAACTTATAATGATTATAATAGGATTAATATGAATAGGAAAGAGGATTTGATATAAATGAAAATACTTGTTGATGCTGATGCGTGTCCGGTAAAAAAAATAATAGTAAATATAGCTAAGGAAAAAAATATACATGTAATAATGCTCATAGATACAAGTCATGAGATTAATGACGGGTATTCGGAAGTAATAATTGTTGATAAAGCGAGAGATTCTGTAGATTTTGCCCTTGTAAATAAAGTAGACAAAGGTGATATAGTAGTGACACAGGATTACGGTGTTGCAGCTATGGCTCTTGCTAAGGGAGCAAAAGCAATAAGTCAAAATGGGCTGATTTACTCCGATGAAAATATGAACAAACTTTTATTTGAAAGGCATCTTTCTCAAAAGGTAAGAAGGTCTGGAAGTAGAGTGTCGGGACCGACAAAAAGAACAAAAGATCACGATGAAAAATTTGAAAAAGTTTTTAAAAATTTGTTGAGTAGTTTTTAAAATAGATATAGGTATTTTGGTGCATGCAATTGAGATTTGTTTGGGAGGAAACTGACTTGAAGAATTTTATCAGAATACTAAAACACGCGAAACCATATTGGAAGTATTTGATCATAACAGGTATAAGCCTGCTTGTAATTACGGCACTTAATCTTGTTACTCCGTGGAAGGTAAGAGAATTGATTGATGTGCTGTCGGATGAGCAAATTAGCGGTAAGATAACAATAATACGAAATATTTCGATTATACTAGTTGGAGCTTACATGGCTAGGGCAGTATTTACTTATTTATATCGTTACTTAAGCCATGTGGCAGCATGGAAATTGGTTGCAGATATGAGAGTATTGGTGTATGAACACTTGCAAAAGTTGTCCTTGAGCTTTTATCAGGATAAACAGACAGGACAGCTTATGTCAAGGGCAATCAACGACACGGCAGCGTTAGAGGTACTTATAGCCCATGCTGTTCCGGATCTTGTTACCAATATACTTATTCTTATAGGAACCGGGACTTTATTATTTGTAATTAATCCGCTTTTAGCGGCACTTACGCTTATACCTATACCTTTTTTAATTTTAGGCGGAGTTCTTTTTGTGAAAAAAATACGACCCAATTTCAGAAAAGCTCAGGCCACTTTAGGGGATTTAAATGCAGTAGTTCAAGACAACATATCAGGAATTAAAGAGATTCAGGTTTTTAACCAGCAGACCAGAGAAAGTAAAAGAGTTGAGAAGCGAGCGAAAAATTATACTTCATCCATTCTAAGTGCCCTAAAACTAAGTGCTATGTTCCACCCTATAGTTGAAATGGTGAGCTCATTAGGAACAGTTATTATTGTTGCATGCGGAGGATGGCTGGCCCTTAAGAATTATGTTTCAATAGCTGATATTGTTGGGTTTATAATGTTTTTAGGACTTTTTTATCAACCTATAACTACGCTTGCTAGAGTAATTGAGGATTTACAACAGGCTTCGGCAGGAGCAGAAAGGATTTTTGAACTTTTAGACATCGAGTCGGATATTGTTGATAATAAAGATGCAAAGGAAATTGAAAGATCAAAAGGTGAAATTGCCTTTAGCAATGTCAGTTTTCATTATATCTCTGAAAGTCCTGTTCTAAAGAAAATCAGCTTTACAGCCAAACCAGGGAAAATGATAGCGTTAGTAGGACCCACCGGAGTGGGCAAAACAACAATAATAAGCCTTATTGCAAGGTTTTATGACCCTCTAGAGGGTAGGATATTGATTGATGGTATAAACCTTAAAGATATAACTGTAGCTTCACTTAGGAACCAGATAAGCATTGTGCTGCAGGATATATTTCTTTTTAATGGAAGTGTAGCGGAGAATATAGCTTATGGGAGTAAAGAGGCATCAATTGATGATATAGTTAAGGCGGCTAAAATTGCAAGGGCTCATGATTTTATTAATGAGTTGCCGGAAGGTTATGATACCGTAATAGGGGAGAGGGGGGTAAAACTATCAGGGGGTCAGAAACAGCGTCTTTCAATTGCAAGAGCTGTTCTTCGAAATACCCCGATTTTGATACTGGATGAAGCAACTGCTTCCGTAGATGTTCAGACAGAAATACAGATTCAGCAAGCTATACAGGAGTTGGCCGGAAGCCGAACCATTATTGTAATCGCTCACAGGCTTTCTACTGTTAAACAGGCAGATCAAATCCTAGTATTGAAGGAAGGGGAAATTGTTGAATCCGGTACCCATGAGGAGCTTGTCAATCAGGAGGGGTTATACAGTCAGCTTTGTGAAGTGCAATTTGGAGGCTAGACTCTGAATCTATAGCCGGCACCCCAAACAGTTTCGATATATTGAGGGTTGGATGGATCGGATTCGATTTTTTCTCTGATCCTTGCTATATGTACCGTAACAGTTGCAGCATCTCCTAAAGAATCCAAACCCCATATGCGTTCGAATAACTCCTCGCGTCCAAAAACTCTGTTGGGATTTTGAATCATAAATAAAAGAAGTTCATACTCCTTTTGTGCCATATTGATTTCTTTACCGTTTACAAATACTCTTCTTGAGTCTTTTTGAATTTCAAGACCTCTAACGGTAAAGGTTTCTGTTTGGATTTCGTTTGAATACTTGCTTTTAAGTCTTTCATACTTTGATATATGGGCATTTACTCTAGCGACAAGTTCTCCGGGGCTAAAGGGTTTGGTTATATAATCATCTGCTCCAAGGCCTAGCCCTCTAATCTTGTCGATTTCTTCTTTTTTTGCCGATACAAGCAAGATAGGTATATCCTTTGTATCACGGACGCGTTTAAGTATTTCAAATCCATCTATACCAGGCAGCATGATATCTAAAATCAAAAGATCAAACTCTTCTTCTTTAATACAATTTAAGCCGCTTACTCCTTCTTGGCATATCTTAACTGAAAAGCCGTTTATCTCAAGATAGTCTTTTTCAAGTTCGCCTATACTCTGATCATCTTCAACAATAAGTATTTTTTTCATTTCAATTCTCACCTTCCGATATTTTTTTTAAAGACATCATTATGCTTGTACCCTCATTTTCAACACTCCTAACCCATATTAAGCCGCCATGTCCTTCTATTATCTGTTTTGCAATAGCAAGCCCTAATCCGCTTCCTTTCATTTTACTCCTTGCAGCATCAGCACGATAGAAACGGTCAAATATATGAGGGAGGTCTTCTTTGGCAATGCCTGCACCATTGTCTGAAGTTTCAATAATTACTGTTTTGTTGGTTTCTCTAAGTATTATCAGGATTTCTCCTTCGTTTTTGTTCATATATTTCTTGGAATTATCAATAATATTGGTGATAACTCTTCTTAGCCTCTCTCTGTCAATCATAACATGGGTTTCTTTATTAAGACTATTTTGAAATTTAAGTTTTATGTTGGATTTTTCTAATTCAGGTTCGTTTTCCATTATGCAGTATTCAAAATACTTCACTACATCTGTTTTTTCAAAATTAAAGGGAATTTGTTTTAAATCTAGTTTTGAATACAACAGTAAATCATCTATCATTGAATCTACCTGAACAGCTTTTGAATGTATGGTATGAAGGTATTTATCAACCTTTTCAGGGCTGTTGGCAACACCGTCAAAAATACCTTCAACATATCCTTTAATAGATGTTATCGGTGTCTTTAAGTCATGAGATATACTTGAAACCAACATTTTTCTGTTATCGTCATATTTCATTTGTGTATATACAGATTCTTTAAGTTTAAGTCTCATTTGTTCAAAGGATTTGCACAAGGCTCTGATTTCTTGGTCGCCATCTTCGATAACTTCATAATCAAGGTTGCCACGGCTAATCTCACCGGCGGCATCTTGGAGCTTTTTAAGGGGTGCAAGTATTCCTTTAGAAGAATTAATTGAAACAAGTACATTAGTAATTAAAAAGGAGATAAGAAAAAATACCATAGAAAAGTAGAAAAGTTTTTCTGAAGCAGAAGCTTCTTTACCTATAGGAGCAAGGAGAATAGCCCAACCATCAATTCCATCGCTAAATTTTATTGGTAGAACTTTGACTATATATGAGCCATCATTTAAGTCCACAGAATTGTTTAGTAAATTGTTCTTTTTTGCTTCAAGGCATTTTTCTATTTCTATAGGATTTATTGTTTTAGTTGAGAAAACAATGTCATACTTCTTCAACACAACTATACAAGCGTTTAACTCTCTTAATTTTTCCGAAAGATATTGTTGGAAATCTTTTTGCAAAAGTTTTTCCGGATTGCCCTTTAGTAGATTACCATCAGCTGTAAAAAACTCGTATTGAATATCTGTGAGGTTTTGAATACTATCATAGCTTAAGTCGGCATTGAAAACATAAGAACTTATAAAAATAAATACAAAAGAAGCTATAATGGTTATCAAAACCGGTATAGCTACTATTGCAGCATTTTGTATAATTAGTCGCTTTTTTAGACTCATAAATTCACCCGTTTATAAATTATAGATCTCTTTTGTCAAAGAGGTAGTAACCTCCTGTAAAAAATATTATACCATAGCCTGCCATAATTAAAAATTCTCTTGTAATTTTAGTAATAAGCATTGTATCTGATACCCAATGCATATGCCAGTCAAGCATGGAGGTTATAAATAAACTCGAATAAGGCGAAAATAGCTTACCCATTACAAAGCTTATTATATATAGCATTATCGAAAGAAAAAATACTGCAGAACCACTTCTTAAAATGTTTGAAAAAAGTACGACTACCAAAGCCATAATCATAATGGGTAAAAGGGTGACAAGGTAAGAAATAATAATTCTTATTATTCCAATAAATGTAATTGAAGTGAAATTGCATATCAGTCCTACAATTGTTGATAACAGCATTACAGCTAAAAGGTTAAGCATAACAAAGAAGGCAATGGCCGTTATTTTTGCTGAGAATAGTTTAAATCTTGACACGGGTCTGGTTAGTGTGATCTTCATAGTGTTATGTGAAAATTCACCTGAAAATAAATCTATAGCTACAAGTGTTGTGAATAAGGGGAGTAAAGTATTTGCCAGTACGGATAAAACCGATATGGGAAAGACAGTGCTCTCTTTAAAAACCCCTATACCAACAGTACTCATGCCAATTGATATAAGTTTTCCAATTGCAATTACAGCTACCGAAATAATTAGTATAACTATCATTTTTTTCTTTTTATACATTTTTTCTATCTCATTTATAACTGTTGCTTTAAATCCTTCCATTTTTGTCAACCTCACTAATAAAGTAGTTTTCAAGTGTAGCGTAATTAGTCAGAATATTTTGCATATAGTCTACACTTAGAAGTTTTCCTTCATAGATTACTCCTATTCTCGTACAGGTAAGCTCCACATCATGAATAAGGTGGCTTGATATAAAGAAAGTAGTATGCTCAGTCTCTGCTAATTTTTTAACTAGTTTTCTTATTTCAATCATGCCTTCTACGTCAAGGCCGTTTAGTGGCTCATCTAGAATAACCAGCTCAGGCTTTGAGAGGATGGCAGCAGATAACCCAAGGCGTTGTTTCATACCTAGAGAGAAGTTCCTAGCCTTTTCATTTCGGTATTTTAGAATTCCTGTAAGAGATAAAACTTCATCTATTCTGTTATCATCAATATTTTTGTAATACCTAGAGAAAAGTTTAAGATTTTCATATGCAGTCAGGTAGGGGTAGGATTCTGCTGTCTCAATAATGCAGCCTACACGTTGCATAGCTTTTTCATATTCATCAACAACGTTGTGACCAAAAAATTTAACCTCCCCGCTGTCAGCTTTCATAAGGCCTGTCATAATTTTCATTGCAGTTGTCTTGCCTGAACCATTTGGCCCTAAAAATCCGAAAATATCTCCTTTATATATGTCAAGGTTGAGATTGTTGATTCCTCGTCCATTTTTATACATTTTGGTAAGTTCCTTTATTTCAATAACCTTCTCCATTAATATACCCCCGTATTTATTTGGGATTACTGTTCTATTTACCTTTAAACGCATTTTTTGAGATTTCTAATTCAAGTGTTATAATAAGCACCGGAGTGATTAGGATCATAATTGTTGCATCTTATTACTAAGAGCCTAAAGAAATTAGCCTAATACTCCGGTTTATAGTATTAGATTACAATATTTAGTCCTCAAATACTCTTGTAAAAGTAGGGTCTATATATTTTGGAATTGAATAATTCTTTATTACATAATCAATATAAAAATAAATTTTTCCTGTACTATCTTCCAAATTTATACTTACAGTGCCTATATCGACTTGGTCCTTTGTTAATTCAAATTGAGCACTATCATACCCTTTTACTTCGGCATTAAAATCATATTCCAGTTTGTCTTTAGAATAGTCTTCATATTCTGCCTTGTAAGTCTCAAAGTACTTACCTGAAAGATGTTTGTCATCAATGCTTTCTATTACTACAATTCTTTCACCTATTTTTGTAAAGGCGTTGTTTTCATCAATGACTATGTCTTGTTTGTATTTTCCGATGTATTTTTGTTGTGTGCTTACATTTAGTGAGTTATTTTCATAATTTTTTTCTATTTTTTTATCTGTAAGATCTGGTTTGGTAACAATGGTTGAATTAATATCATAAGTTCTTAATAAAACCTCAAGAGTTAGTTCGTGAGCTGTACCGTCCTCACATTTGCCTGATATAACCCCTGAACCGTAAATTCTTTCAAGTATACCATCTTTATTTACTGTAGCTTTTCCGCTAACGCTTTTTATAAAAACATCATTTTGAATTTTCGGGAAGACATCATCTATTCCTACACCTAGGTCAGGGATAGTACGCTTGATTGCGAAGGATGATATTGCATTGACCAAAGCAGGAATTTGAGCATTATCAAGCGAACCCGAAAATTCTTTGCTGCCATCGGAATTTTCTTTAACAAGTACATAATCTTTGAGATTACCTATACCGGCATCAATAATTTTTTCAACATCTTTCACTTCATCTTCTTCAAAAATATCATTGTTTTGAGGGCGTTCTATTTGTTGTGCATATTCATAAACTTGATAAGTATCATTCCAGGAATTGTACCATATGTTACAATTTCTATCATAATATGATTCGGATTTGTCTGTTTTGCCATTATAGTATTCGGCTATAGATTTATTCTGTGAAGAACCGGAGGTGTTATCTACTTTGCTAGTTTGAGTAGAACTGTAAAAAACTTTTTCGTTATCTTTTATTGTGATAGAAAATTGAGCAGTAAAACTATCAAGGTTTTTAGCACATGATTTTGACGTGTGCTTTATTGCTTGTTTTAGATGTTCATATCCTGATGTGGACAATATGTCCGCAAAGGCAGTTGAGACAAGTAATGTTGCTCCTAATGTAAAGCTTAAAGCCATCATTAGCTTTTTGTTTTTTATCATGATATATCTCTCCTATAAATAATTTTAGGAAGTACTTCCATAGCCTAATTCTAAAATATATATATTGAATCCATCTAAAGTATCTCTAAACAAATTATAAACATTTATTGCATAAAAATAAAGTAAGGCTTTTTAAAACATTAATAAATATCTCTAATGCAAAATCTATAAAAGCATATATGTTTGTAAGGTAAAAAGAAGTCTTTTTATAAATTACCATAAGATGAAATTCAATAATGAAGTAATACTATTGAAAAGAGTACTATTTTCTTCTATATATAAATAAAAAGCATTTTAATGGTTTGTTATGGACACGATTGTTCTTTTATAGTATAAGTTTGTTTTAAGACTTGCATTGGAATGTATTTAATTATATATCCGAATTTATGAATTATAGATAATAAAGAAGAATAGTGAATTCTAATCAAGAATAAGCGACCTAAATTCATTTGTTGAGGGAATATGGAGGTAATACCTGATTGAAGGAAAGTGAAATAGGTGATATATTGTTAAAGCTGTCGCTGACGCCAACTACAAAAAACACTTAAAAGTAAGACGTAAAGCTAGTTGGAAGTCAAAACGAAAAAAGATTTTAAAAAGTGTTGACAAGAATGAAGCGACATGTTAACATAAGATTCCGCGCTGATGAAGCGAGGATCATGGACTTTGAAAAGTAAACAGTGTAAGACGATAAGGAACTCGTTAATTAATTGAGTAACTTGCGAACAAATATACGCGAGTA
>JAEZUI010000176.1 GCA_023421115.1 Bacillota bacterium
GTTGTTTTATGGTGAATACCAGCATTCAGTCGATGCTAAAGGTCGTGTTATAGTACCGTCTAAGTTTAGAGACGGACTTGGTGAGAAGTTTATTGTAACCAAGGGCCTTGATAACTGTTTGTTTGCGTATTCGTCAGAAGAGTGGGGTAACCTCGAAACCAAGCTCAAATCACTTCCATTTACCGATAAGGATGTAAGAGCATTTGTAAGATTTTTCTTTGCAGGAGCGACTGAATGCGAAGTGGACAAGCAGGGAAGAATACTATTACCTCAAAACTTAAGGGAATATGCCGGACTGGAAAAAGACATCTATGTTATAGGGGTATCCACAAGAGTTGAGATTTGGGATAAGACCAAATGGGAGAATTACTCTGGTGATGAAAATATGAGTGCAGAGAATATTGCTGAAAAAATGGCAATGCTCGGGATATAGCCTCTTTATATGAAAGAGGCAAAATCGTAGGGACTCGATGTCCCGGAGATTTTCTGTAGCCTCTTTATATGAAAGAGGCAAAATCGTGTCTTAAAGATAAAGTTTAAATTTGGAGTTGATAATGTTTAATGGAATTTGAGCATAAGCCGGTACTGTTTGAGGAGTGTATCGAAAATCTTGATATAAAGCCTGATGGAGTATATGTTGACGGTACTCTAGGAGGTGCAGGGCATTCTTCAAGGATATACCAACAACTTAGTGAAAAAGGCACTTTGATAGGATTAGATCAGGACGTATTTGCCCTTGAAACGTCAAAAAAGCGGTTACAAGCTCAGAACGGCAAGGGTTCATTGATTTTTGCCAATACAAATTTCATTAACATAAAAAATGTATGTGAGAAAAATAAAATTGAAGCTGTTGATGGAGTTTTACTGGATCTTGGGGTTTCATCACACCAGCTTGACGAAGGCGAAAGAGGTTTTAGCTATAATAAAGACGCTCCATTAGATATGAGAATGGATAGAAGACAGAATTTTACAGCCGAAACAATTGTGAATGAATATAGTAAAGATGAAATAAAAAAAATAATCAGGGATTTCGGCGAAGAGAAATGGGCATCTAGAATTGCTGACTTTATAGTTGGGAGAAGAGATGAAAAGAAAATCGAAACAACGGGTGAGTTGGTTGAAATAATAAAGGCAGCCATACCTAGTTCGGCAAGGAGAGAAGGGCCACACCCTGCAAAACGTACTTTTCAGGCGTTAAGGATAGCAGTAAACGATGAATTGGGTATTCTAAGTAAGACCATAGAAGATGGCATAGGCTTGCTGAAACCCGGAGGAAGGTTTTGTATAATAACATTTCATTCTCTAGAAGATAGAATAGTAAAAAACGAGTTTAATAAATATATCAATCCATGTACGTGTCCTAGTTCGTTTCCGATTTGTGTATGTGGAAAGGTAAAGACTGCACAAGCTGTGCATAGAAAACCTATAACACCTACAGAGGAAGAATTAGAAACTAATCCAAGGTCTAGAAGTGCAAAGCTTAGAGTAATTAAAAAAGTGTAAAGATCCGGACTATAATCCGGGTTAAAATAAACAAACAAAGGATAAAAATGTAAAGCACAAAGGATAAAAACGTAAAGCACAAAGGATAAAAACAAAAAACACAAATGAGAAAATGTAGTATGAAATGATTGGAAAACAAGCGTTTACTTATATGTAAGGCACACTGAAAGACAAAAACAAAAAATACAAAAGAAATTTAAAAACACAAAAGAAGAAATTAAAAATTACAAAAGAAAAAAGTTATAAGAGTAAGTAACAAAAATACAAAAGAAAAATTAAATGAAACTACAGTACTAAAGAGAAGTGAAGTTGTAATTACAAAAGAAGAAATATTAAAACAAACTACAAAAGATGAGAAATGAAGAAACTGAAAAATACAAAAGAAAAGAAGTAAAATTACAAAAGAAAAGTTAATCAAATTACAATTTACAAAAGAAGAAAACAAAAGGCGATACTTACAAAAGACAAATCAGACAAAAGGTTAGTTGTGCTTGTGTCCAATTATAGAAAGTACTTTTAGAAATGTTTTGGGCACATGAAGATGAAGTGCATTTTGACATAAGAGAGGTAAAAAATTGTGTTAAAAAGCACTGGTAATGAAACAAAAGCACATGAATTTGATAGGGCATAGTTGCAATATCAAATTATTTGAGATTAATTCCGGGAGAGTATGCCTTAGGGCTGACCCCCGGATTTATTTCGCCTCTCGGGTAAAATGAGAGGTGGCATAACTTTTTAAAATATAGGGTTATAAAATGCAAATGAGGTGAATACAAATGATAAAAACGGATAAAAACTATATCCAAGGAACAGCTGCAAGAAAACTTGAGTATGATGTTTATGAAGAAAATAAAGTTCTTAGCAACAAGAAAAAACAAAGAGTTAATAATAAGCTAAAAGTAAAAGTTGTATTTGCCTTTATGGTTGCATTTGCATTAAGTGGCTTTGTTATGTACAGATATGCATTAATAACTGATCTAAACTATAAAATTAATACAAAAATGAATGCGTTAACCGAAATAAAGAATGAAAACACCCGACTAAAGGTTAAGATAGAGAGAGAACTTGATCTTCAAAAAATTCAGCAATTTGCTGAGGAAAATCTAGGTATGCAAAAACCGGATAAATCTCAGTGTACATTTGTAAAAGTACCGAGAAGTGATTTTACCACTGCTTCAAATAAAAATGAAGGTAGAGCAAAAAATTCGGATAATATTTTTGAAGCGCTGTTAAGTAAGGTAGACAAGTTGACGGAATTTCTCTATTAGGCCATTTTAAAAATTGTTAATGTATTACAAGTGGGTTGAGCTTAATAAAATATTTAATATAAAAAGATAAAACTGCGTCTTAATTTTAAAATAAAAGCAGGAGTTTTTAGTTTCGGGTTATTGAAATTTGACAATTTTGATGGACATTACTTGAAACAAAGACCGGGTTTATATTAGAATTATGGCGCAGTTAGTTTATAATCAGCTAACTGTATACAAGTAAAAATTGTATTTTGGGGGGAATAACGTGGCCGGTCCTAGTGTAATAATGAAAAAAAGACTTATATTTTTAATGTTTGCATTTTCTGTACTTATAGTTGCACTTACCGTCAGAGTAGGATGGATACAGATTGTAAAGGGAGCTTGGTTTCAAGAACAGGCGTACCAGCAACAAAATCGTGATAGAGAAATAACTCCAAGGCGAGGAACCATCTTAGATAGAAATATGAAAGCCTTAGCTATAAGCGCAACTGTCGAGCGAATAGTTATAAATCCTCAGGATTTTAAGAAATTGGAAGAAAGTAAAAAGGAAGAAATTGCCGATAAGCTTTCTCAAATACTAGAACTCAATAAAGAAGAGGTACTGAAAAAAATCAAAAAAAATGTAAGTTATGAAGTAATTAAGAAGCAAGTAGAAAAAGAGGTGGGAAATAAAGTAAGAGAGTGGATAGAAAAAGATAATATTGTTGGAATATATATAGATGAAGATACAAAAAGGTATTATCCTCAAAATAATTTAGCATCCCATGTAATAGGTTTTACCGGTGCAGATAATCAGGGACTTGATGGAATAGAGAAAATTATGGAAAGGTATCTTAAGGGTGTACCAGGGAAAATTTTAAGTGAGACGGATGCGAGCGGGAGGTATGTTCCTTTTTCGGAAGAAAAGCGTATAAACCCTCAGGATGGTCTTAATGTTGTACTTACTATTGACGAAAACATTCAATATTTTGCGTCTAACGCTTTAGATAAAGCTATAAGTGACAATAAGGTGTTAAATGGAGCTGTAGCTATAGTTATGGATCCTAGAAACGGTGATATTCTTGCAATGGTTTCAAAGCCGGATTTTGATTTGAATAATCCTCGGTCGGCACCTCCGGGCGAAGATCCGGAAAACTGGAACGGGTATTCTGGTGAAGGAGTAAATAAGCTTACTAAGACAGTCTGGAGAAATAAATGTGTTGTGGATACATATGAACCTGGTTCGACTTTCAAGGCAATTACATCAGCGGCTGGATTGGAAGAGGGTGTTGTTACACCTGATACTATGACAGATGATTATACAATAAATGTGTCAGGACATAATATAAACTGTTGGAAACCTAATGGACATGGAGTAGAAACCTTTAGAGAAGCTGTGTACCATTCTTGTAATCCGGCCTTTGTAAAAGTTTCACAGGCACTTGGATTAGACAGTTTTTACAAATATATTAAAGCTTTTGGTTTTTACGATTCTACTGGTATTTTACTTCCTGGGGAGGCAAGAAGTCAATTTCATCCAAAACCTACAGAAATAGATATGGCGGTTGCTTCCTTTGGGCAGAGATTTCAGATATCTCCAATACAGCTTATTTCAGCCTATGGTGCAATAGCAAATGGTGGTAAGCTTATGAAACCAAGAATCGTTAAGGAGTTAACCGACTCTGATGGTAATGTTGTGGAAAAGTATGAACCTGAAACGGTCAGAAATGTGATATCTCAGAAAACTTCAGAGACATTGAGAGATATATTGGAAGGAGTTGTAGGAGATGAAGCCGGTGGGGGGAAAAATGCTTATGTTAAAGGCTACAGAGTTGCAGGTAAGACCGGTACATCAGAGACAAAGCAAGATGGGGTTTATATAGCATCCTTTTCAGCAATTGCGCCTGCCGACAATCCAGTTATATGTGTTCTTGTAGCTTTAGATAACCCGACAGGAGATTCTTACTACGGTGGTGTTATAGCTGCACCGGTTGCAGGTAAAATTGTAGAAGATACATTGAATTATTTAGGAGTTGAAAGAAGATACAATGAAAAGGATCTTGAAATGATGGCTGAAGAAGTAATTGTTCCGGATATACGAGATAAGACAGTTGAAGAAGCTAAAAAAATTCTTAAAGAAAAAGGACTTGAATGGAAGATTGAAGGGGACAATAAAGCTAATGATGCTATTGTCAAACTTCAAACACCTAGATCGGGTGCAAGGATTGCAAAGAAGTCTGTAGTTATAACATATACCTACACACCTGAAACTGAAAACATGGTCAAGGTGCCTGATTTGTCAATGAAGACTGTAGATGAGGCGACCAGAGCACTCAATGATGTGGGTCTTAATATAAAAATAAACGGTATAGGTAATGCAATGGCTCAGAGTACAGAAGCAGAAGTTCAATTACCTGAAGGTAGTGTAGTAGAGGTGGACTTTAGATTTCTTGATACTGATTAAGGAATAACGAAAAAACAACTTCTTATTCTCATATTGTGAGAACATTATCAAATCAAGTTTTTCGTTATCCCAGAGTTGGAACTTATATTTTAATCGTTCCTAAGTATTATATTATACAAGATATAGTGGTCGTTTTGCATTAAGTATTTGAGTTCAATTTACGGATGTAGATGATGTTTATGTTACAAAGTGTTTGTAATAGGAGGAGTGTAAAATGGTACTGAAAGATTTGATTAAAGACTTAGAAATACTTGATGTTAAAGGTGATTTAAACTTAGAGTTAGACGGTATAGCATATGATTCAAGAAAAACAAAAAGTGGTTCGCTATTTGTCTGTATAGAAGGATTCAAGGCTGACGGACATAAGTATATTCCCCAGGCAATTGAAAACGGTACTAAAGCTTTGCTGGTTCAAAGAGACGTAGAGGTGCCTGAAGGGATAACTGTTGTAAGAGTTAAGGACACAAGATATGCTTTAGCAAGTATCGCAGACATATTTCATAAACATCCGTCTGGTAAATTCAAACTCATTGGAGTAACGGGTACAAAGGGAAAGACAACAACTACATATATGATTAAGTCCATACTTGATACTTATGGACAGAAGACAGGACTTATAGGTACAATATGTAATAAGATAGGTAATGAAGTTCTGCCGACAGACAGAACTACACCGGAAAGCTATGATCTCCAGGAGCTTTTTGGAGAGATGCTGGAAAAAAAGGTAGATAGTGTTGTGATGGAAGTGTCTTCACACGCTTTAGATCTTCACCGTGTAAGTTGCAGTGAATTTGATATAGGAGTATTTACTAATTTGTCAAGAGATCATCTGGATTTCCATAAAACCTTTGAAAACTATTTGGCCGCTAAAATCAAATTGTTTAAAATGTGCAAAAAGGGACTTGTCAATATTGACAGTGAATATGGAAGACAGGTGGTTGATAGTGCAGAGTGTGAAGTACTTACCTTTGGAATTGATAACGATGCAGATATAAAGGCGGTTGATGTAGTAAAAAAACAGGACAGTGTAGAGTTTAAGGTTATTACACCCTGGTTTACCGAGGAAATACATGTTAATATTCCCGGTAAGTTCAGTGTGTATAATGCACTTGCTGCCGTTGGCAGCTGTGCTTTGATGGGAATATCCTTTGAATATATTAAGGACGGTTTAAAAAGCGTTACAGTACCGGGAAGGGCTGAGGTGGTTGCTACAGGAACCGATTATACAGTTATTATTGATTACGCACATTCTCCTGACAGTCTTGAAAACATTCTTGCCACCGTAAAAGGTTATGCACCGGCAAGAGTGATAAGTTTGTTCGGCTGTGGTGGTGACAGGGATAAATCCAAAAGGCCGATTATGGGGGAAATATCCGGGAAATATGCGGATTTTACCATAATTACCTCAGATAACCCAAGAACTGAAGAGCCCTCTGCGATAATTAATGATATAGAAGAAGGTATTAAAAAGACCAAAGCTGCATATATAACAATTGTAGACCGTAGAGAGGCAATAAAATACGCAATTCAAAATGCCCGACCTAATGACATAATTGTTCTTGCAGGCAAAGGTCATGAGACTTATATAATGCTAAACGACAAAACAATTCACTTTGATGAAAGAGAAGTAGTAAGAGAAATACTCGTTGAAATGAATGCAAAACTATTAGACAACACGGAGGATAACAATGGAGACTTTAAAGTGTAAAGATATAGTAAAAGCAGTAGGCGGAAAACTACTTTCCGGTAGTTTAGAGGCCGAGTTTTCAAATGTTACAACCGATTCAAGGACAGTAAAAAATGGAGATTTTTTTGTACCGTTAGTAGGAGAAAAGTTTGATGGGCATGACTATATATTTTCCTCTTTTGAGAGAGGGGTGTCCGGTTGTTTTACTCATAAACATACAAAAGGTTTTGACGGAAAGAATGTTATAAAAGTTGAAGATACTCTTGTGGCGTTAAGAAAGCTGTCTGCCTATTACAGACAAAAGTTTGATATTCCCTTTGTGGGTATTACAGGCAGTGTTGGCAAGACCAGCACTAAGGATATGGTATCTGGTGTTTTAAGTCAAAGATATAATGTGCATAAAACTCAAGGAAATTTCAATAATGAAATAGGAGTTCCACTAACCATTTTTAATCTTGAATCTTCTCATGAAGCTGCAGTGATAGAGATGGGGATGAGCGGTTTTGGAGAGATTAGCCGACTTACTTCAATTGTCAAACCTGATATAGCCATTATAACCAATATAGGTTTGTCGCATATAGAAAAGCTTGGTTCAAGACAGAATATTCTCAAAGCAAAAATGGAAATTTTAGAGGGATTAAAAGAGAAGGGTCTGGTAATACTAAACGGAGACGATAATTTACTAAATGGTCTTAAGGACCTTCTGAAATATAGGACAGTATTTTATGGGATGGAAGACGGACTCGATTATCAAGCCTACAATATAAGTTCTCAAGGTGAGATGGGCACAAGTTTTGAAATAGCCATTGGAAATAATAATTACAGAGTACATGTTCCCGTTCCGGGAATACACAATATTCATAATGCACTTGCAGCTATAGCTGTAGGAGTAGAACTGAAAGTTCCTATAGATTATATTATCAAAGGTATCGGAGAATTTTTACCCGGTAAGATGAGATTAAACATAATTGATATAAATGGAATAAAGATTATAAATGATGCCTATAATGCTAGTCCCCAGTCTATGGAAGCTGCTATAAACGTGCTTAAAGATGTTGCTAACGGAAACAGTAGGACTATTGCCGTATTAGGTGATATGCTAGAGCTTGGTGATATATCCATCAAAGCTCATAGGGATGTGGGGAAGTACGCTGTTTCAAAAGACACAAGTTATATAGTTGCTGTTGGTGAGAAGGCAAAAGATATTGCTGAAGGAGCTATTGAAGCTGGAGCAAAAAAAGAACAGGTATTACATTTTAAAGACAACACAGAAGCTGGGAAATTTCTAATTAATTTTACTATACCGGGAGATGTGTTGGTGGTAAAGGGTTCACGGGGTATGAAAATGGAGAAAATAGTAAACCTATTGACAAGACAGCTTTAGAAGTGTAAATTTTAATTTAGCCTATTTTTAATGGAGTAAAGAGGCAATAATAGGAGTATAGCATTGGATGATAATGAAAATTATATAAATATACAATGATTAACCGGGTAAAGTTTTTGTTGGGGGGAGATAAGAATTGTACAACTTACCTTTTAATATTTCTGCACATGTACTGATGTTTATTGTGAGCTTTTTTCTTACATTGGCAATGGGACCTGTTTTTATTCCTTTTCTGACCAGATTAAAGTTTGGCCAGACAGTAAGGGATGATGGACCGCAGTCCCATCTGAAGAAGACAGGGACTCCAACTATGGGAGGCTTTATTTTCTTAGTTCCGTTATTGATAATGTCGGTATTTTATGCCAGATATGATTCGCGGATATTGCCAATTATGCTTGTTACAATTGGTTTTGGTTTGGTTGGGTTTTTAGATGATTTTATAAAGGTAGTCAAAAAAAGAAAAGACGGGCTTTATTGGAATCAGAAAATGATAGGCCTTCTTCTTATAGCTGTGACTTTTTCCTTTTATGCATCAAAAGTGGGAATAGGAAGTGAAATAATAGTACCATTATTAGGAATGGAAAGGACTATTGATCTAGCTTGGTTTTTTATACCGTTTACCGTATTAGTTCTTATAGCTTCAACGAATGCGGTTAATATTACCGATGGACTAGATGGTTTGTGTGCAGGAATCACACTTATCGTAACCCTTTTCTTTTCTATCGTTGCCATGACAAGAAGTGAATGGGAATACATAAAAATATTTTGCTCAATACTTTCTGGCGGTTGCCTCGCATTTTTAGCGTACAATGCTCACCCTGCAAAAGTGTTTATGGGAGATATGGGTTCATTGGCTCTTGGTGGGGCTGTTGGTGCAGTATCCATAATGATGAATATGCCGTTTATACTGTTTGTTGTAGGTGGAATATACGTAATTGAAGCGTTATCGGTTATAATTCAGGTGGCAAGCTTTAAACTTACAGGAAAAAGAGTTTTCAGGATGGCTCCAATACATCATCACTTTGAACTTTCAGGATGGAAGGAAGTTAAAGTTGTTTATGTATTTTGGGCAGTTACAGTGCTATTAAGCATTGTTAGTTTGTTGGCACTTGGTATAAAGTTTTACTAATTAATTTTAAGTTAGGTGATTCCAAAAAAAATAACTGGTCAATTGGTATTTCAAAAAAGCTGATTTACATTTTTTGCACTGCAAAATAATGTTCCTCTGTTTGAAAGCTTTTAAGCTTTCATTATTGGGTTTGAACTATAAATTTTGACTAATGAATTTTTTTGAAACACCTTATGACTTAGAGCTAAAAAGGGGGAAGTTATGGCTGCAAATACATCAAAAAAACCTTTTGACTTTCTATTATTCATGACAGTATTGATACTACTGTGTCTAGGCTCTATAATGGTTTTCAGTGCCGGTGCACCCCATGCAAACAATGTAATGGGTGATACTTATCACTTTATAAAGAAACAGTTAATGTATTTGCCTTTGGCATTTCTCGCAATGTTTGTTACTATGAATATTGACTATAGGAAGCTTGGTAAGTGGTCTCCTGTTTTTATGGTGGGGAGTATTGTACTTCTTGTGCTAGTACTTATAATTGGAACAGAACATAATGGTGCTCAGAGATGGATTGATATTGGAGTGACTGAGTTTCAACCATCAGAAATTGCTAAATTATCAGTTATACTATTTTTTTCATACAGCCTTTCAAAAAGGAAGAATGAAATAAACTTCTTTTTTAGAGGGCTATTTCCATATCTGCTCCTTTTATCTGTCTATGGAGGGCTTCTTATAAAGCAGCCTCATCTTAGCGGTACCATTGTTATATTTGGGGTAGCGTGTATAATTTTATTTGCTGCTGGTGCGAAAATAAAGCATTTTGTGCTGCTTTCATTTCCGGCAATAGCTGGTTTGGTAGTATTAATTTTTGCTGCACCTTATAGGTTAAAAAGATTGGTTTCATTCATTGATCCATTTAAAGATATAAAGGGAGATGGTTATCAGGTTGTTCAGTCTTTGTATGCTATAGGATCGGGAGGACTTTTTGGTAGGGGTATAGGTAAGAGTATGCAGAAGTTTCTTTATATTCCTGAGCCATATAACGATTTTATTTTTTCGATTTTAGCTGAAGAAATGGGATTTATAGGAGTGGTGGCAGTTCTTTTGCTATTCCTTGTATTTATATGGAGAGGAGTAAAAATTTCAATAAATGCACCCGACACCTTCGGAAGTCTTGTTGCAATAGGTATTACTTCCCTTATAGCAACACAGGTTATTATTAACGTAGCGGTTGTTACATCTTCAATGCCTGTTACAGGAATGCCCTTGCCTTTGTTTAGTCATGGGGGAACATCGCTTATCTTCCTGATGAGTGGAATAGGAATATTACTTAATATATCTAGATATTCTAATTATGATAGAATTTGAGGTGAGAAAGTTTTGAAGGTTTTAATTAGTGGGGGAGGAACAGCCGGGCACATAAACCCCGGAATTGCAATTGCAAAGTACATACAGAGTAAAAAACCGGGTTGTGAGATACTATTTGTAGGTACACAAAAAGGACTTGAGACCAAATTAGTTCCGCGAGAAAATTTTGAACTTAAACTTATAAAGGTAAGAGGTTTTAAGAGGAAGTTGTCTATGGATACGCTTGTATCTTTAAAAGAGATGTTTCAAGGGTTACACGAGGCAAGAGGTATAATAAGAGAGTTTGCCCCCGACATAGTTATAGGAACTGGGGGCTATGTGTGTGGACCAGTAGTGTTTAATGCTGCAATAATGAAAATACCTACCTTGATTCATGAACAGAATGCTTTTCCCGGTGTTACAAATAAGTTGCTTTCTAGATTTGTGGATAAGATAGCTATAAGTTTTAAAGAGTCGGAGAAGTTTTTTAAAAGCGGAAAAAAGGTTGTTTTCACAGGGAATCCAATACGTAGTGAAATGCTTAATGTAGACAGAAAAGCAGCAAGAGAAAAGCTTGGAATTGAAGAGGATAAATCTCTTGTGGTTATTTTTGGAGGAAGCAGAGGGGCAGAAACGATAAATAACACAGTAAGTGAACTAATTTCGCAGCACAGGGATGAGGATAAATTCCACTTACTATTTGCTACTGGAGAAGCACAATATGAAAAGATAATAAGCAAACTTGGCAACATTAATTCTAAATATATAAAAGTAGTTCCTTACATTTATGATATGGCGGACGTCATGGCAACCTCGGATTTGGTAGTGGGTAGAGCTGGTGCAATAACACTAAGCGAGTTGACTGCATTAGGTGTTCCGTCAGTCCTGATACCTTCGCCATATGTTACTGCAAACCACCAGGAGTACAATGCAAGAGCACTCGAGAAGCAGGAGGCAGGTATTGTTATTTTGGAAAAAAATCTAAATCACAACATTTTGTATGAACAAATAAACGCTTTACTAAAAAATGATGATAAACTTAAAAAGATGGCTGAAAATTCAAAAAAGATGGGAATTACCAACGCTAGTGAAAAGATTTATGATATCATTGATGAGTTGATTAAAACATATAGAAAATAAAGAGATTCGATTCGGATCTCTTTTTTTAGTGTAAACAAGAATAGAGGTTGAATAGTGACGAAGATAAATCAATAAAGTAACACTTTTGTAAACCCAGCATAAGATATTAATATATAACTAAATTTATAGAGAGGGTTAACCACCGAGTTGTACGGAGGTGTATATATGAGCAAACTGATTGTTAAGGGCGGTCAGAAATTGAGAGGCGAAATAACGGTTGAAGGCTCTAAAAATGCTGTATTGCCCATATTAGCTGCTACTGTTTTAAATGACGGTATCAGTATAATTAAGAATTGTCCGAGGTTAAGTGATGTTCAAATAATGCTTGAGATCTTAAAGAAAATTGGGTGCAAGGTAAGTTTTGAAGGTGATACAGTTATAGTAGATTCTTCAACCATAAACAGCACAGAAATCCCTGAAGATCTCGCAGTAGAAATGAGGTCTTCAATTATTTTTATGGGACCTATTCTATCAAGGTTTAAAAAAGTTACTATTAGCTACCCAGGTGAGTGTGTTTGGCTATTGGCATATGGATTGTTTTTTGAATAAAATGCAAAAATGATGAGAATAAAGGGAAAGCACTTTATTACTCATCATTTTAATTTAGAAGTTACTATGATTATTAATTACATTTGGGCGTTAAATAAACTACCTAGTTTATATACAACATCATCTGTATCTGCGTTAATACTTGCTGCTTCGTTTATTTGAGAAAGAGTTTCGAGGGCCTTTATGTTTGCGTTATATCCTATAGTATAAATTGGTATTGCGAAAGAGTGCATCATATCTCTTATATCGTTTAGGGAGTGTCCGTAATTTGTCTCACCGTCACTTAATACGAATAGCATCAACTTGGCATTAGGGTTTTTGGCCTTTTCGTCTCTAAGCATTTTGGATGCTACAACTATTGCATCGAACATGGCTGTACTTCCGTTTGCAGCCAAGCTATCAACAGCACCTGTAAATAAAGACCTTTGGGTTATATCGAATTTACCAATAGGAAGATTTATATTCACGTCTGTGGAAAAGGATACTAGTCCTATAGAAGCATCTGAATTTATATATTGGGAACCGCTTTTAAGAGATTGCTTTAATTTGTTTAGCGGATCACCGGACATACTTCCTGATACATCGGCTACAAAAACAGCTACAATTTCATTGTTAATATCCTTCTTTTCTTTCCAAAGCTTCTGAGATTTTGTTATAGATTCGCCATCAATGTCTGATGTTTCGGGTGAGTAATCGTCAAACTTGTTAAAGCCGTATTCTGTTGCAAGCTTTTGCGAGTTGGAATTTTTGCAGAAGTCAATGAATTTATTAAGTATTTCTTTTTTTTCATCGGTAAGGTCTCCGATAGAATACATAGGACTGTCATGTCTTACACCAAAAGGAGTAAAAACATAATCCTTTTTTAATTCTGGAGTATTTTCATAGGTTTGGTATTCCAGTATAAAACCGTCGAGAACTCCGGATTGGGCAGACACTCTCATTTGCAGAGTAGTATAAGCTACGAAAGGAATATTGGTCTGGAATTTTTCAAAACCTTCAATAGCTTTGTCGCTCAATATATCTTTACTATCAAAAGTACTTAAAGTTGAAACGAGAAAGTTCATTCCTGTAGAACTTGCGAAAGGATTTGTATAACCCATTGCTATTTCATTTGCAGCTACAGCTTCGGTAATGTTTTTTAAGTTTATAGCCCCGTATTTTTTGAGCAACTCATCGTGTTTAGTTTTGGAAAGAAGAATTCCTGCAATATTACCGGCGAGCCTCTTTTCTAAAAGTGATATATTTGTGCCACTTGATTTGATCATTTCTCCCCAAAGCTCATTAGAAGGTGTAAAGGCATCGGGAAGATACTTGCCCGAAGTTATATAGTCCGTTCCCTGACCTGAGGCAATACCCCTAATTCTGACAGAAACATTTTCACCATTTACTTTTATATTGGCTTTGTTGAAATCCTTAGCCACATCAACAAGCCACCCGTCTTTCTTCTCACCCGTCTTTTCGGTAGAAGAAAAGATTTCTATAAAGCTGCTTGTAGTGGCTTCCACCTGAGGAGGATATTTAGAAATATCCGGTAGAGACTCTTTGAGATCAGGAGGATCAATGCTTACTTGTCCCTTTCTAGCTTCAACAAAATTTACGGTTATGTCTTTATAAAGTTTATCTAATTTTTTTTCAGCATTTTCCGTTGTGGTTACTTTTTGGCTTTTACCCATGTTTTTTGTTAGAGAAATCCCGACATAAATTAGCCCGAATACCACTAAAGATATTCCCACTAGAGTTACTACAGTTTTTAAATTCTTGTTATTTGCTGACATTTACTAAACCACCCTTTCACTTAGGCTGTTTCAAAAATAAACTATTCAAAGCCTGTCATGGAAGTATAAGGCTTCCAAAATTATTGCAATACTTAAAAATGGATATGTAGAGTATATTGCAAAAATTATTATTTGACATGGTAATTGATAAGTTTTTTGAAATCACCATAATTGTTTATATTATTTAATGACTTACAAAGAATTATCTATAATACTTTGATTTTCTTATCAGTTCATCCATTTCCTTGATTTCCCTCATGTTGTCGATTTCTCCTGCCTCAAGAGTGTTGAATTTCGAAATTTCAAGTAAGAGTGCATCAAGTTTTAGGATTATTTCTTCATTATCTTCTATTGCATCTTTTACAAAGGTAATATATTCGTTATATATATTCATTTTTGAAGTAATGACTTCTGTAGAAAACTTCTTTTGAGCAATATCATGACGCATACTTTCATAGTCTTCCTCATCAAAAGCACTTATTTTATTTAAAATACTTTTAATGTTGGACAGAAAAACATATTCAACATCAAAAATTGTTGCATTAAACCTTTCATAAACTTCGTCAATAACATTAAATTTTTGACTGAGCATGCTAAATATCTTGTCTTTCTTTTTATTGAGACGTTCAACTTGTTCTTTCATTGTAGTAATGTTATTGTCGAAAGTATTCTTTCCATAAGACTGATTAAGTGCAATAATACAATCTTCATGGTTTTTTATATCACCTATCTTGATTGTGGGAACTTTTTGTGATAAGAGTTTGTAGTTACCGTAAAAGAAAAATGATAAACTCAAAAATATTGCAGTTCCTCCTATAGCAACACTTAAAGCATCTGAACTATTTAGACGTATATTCATTAAGCCGGGTGAAAAAAGTATTATATTGATTAAAGCAATTCCAATATTTAAACCTGCAATTTTTATTATCTTTTTTGTTTCCACTATAATTTACACACTCCTGATCTAAATTAATGCAATTAAATAAGTTAAAGCAAAAGCCTTAAAACTTTTACTAAATTTAGTATAACATTAAAACGCCCAATTGTTAATATATATTTAAGGTTATTTAAGATGGGTGATTCAAGTAGATTCAAGTAGATTCAAGTATTTTTATTTACAAAAGGGCCTTTTGCGTATATAATAAATTTATAGATAGAAGGTATGAATTAGATAGATTTCTTTTGTCAATGTAGTATTCTGATTGCACCATTTAATCCAAATTCCATATTCATTCTTCATACTGAAATTTAAATAGCCCAAGCATTATAT
>JAEZUI010000250.1 GCA_023421115.1 Bacillota bacterium
TTCTATTTGCTCTATCGTAACAATATACTTTTATCAAGGTTCAGTATGGTTTTTTACCTATTTTCTTATGAATTAATCCTGAATTTTTATTTTCAGGTCAATTACCAATTACTTTTCGAGACTATACCATACCGTATACATTAATTAGACGTTAAATAAGTCGAAAAGTTCGTTATTGTGATATTTAAATTAGAAAATGTGTCACAGGGCAGATATATTCAATTCTTCTGAAAAAAGTTTGTTTATTTAGCAAACTTTTGTGCTGAAAGTCTTATAGTGCAAGCGTTATAAGACACTTTATGAGAAGATATTGTTCTGCTGAAGCATGATCATCAGAAAAAAGCTATACTACTATTTTATGACAGTTAACATCATATGTCAAATTACTTTGCCATATTATTTAGCCCTTTTTTTGGGTAAAATCAACTTATCAAAAGCAATGTACTCAAAGTCTCACAGCTTTATATAATTAATTATGATAAATTATTTATCACAGCTTTTAGTACCTCCTCAAAGGGCAATTTTCCAATGGCAGCAATAGTTTTTTCAAGTTCAGTTTTCTTTTTTAGCGAACCGGATAACAAAACTTGTACTTCTTGGTTTCTGTCAACTAATACCGAATCTACTTCAAGGGCATTTGTTATAACCCCTATAATTATCATAGTTTGCGTAGGAGTGAGTATCATTCGACTTTTGTCTGAATTGCTATTTTGAAATTTATCGGAATTGCAGTTTCTCGTGTTGTTAACACCAAGCTTCTCCATTATAATTTTAGAGAGAGAATTAAGTTGTTCCGGTGAAAACACGTTTTTTCCTCCTTTGCGATAAAACCTTTATATATTATATTAGAGGACTTATAATTAGTGTGATTACTTTTACATATAATAGTAACTACAAAGTGCATTATAAAAGGGAGGAAAAGCCCCCCTTTTATAGCTTTGGATATACTTTTTTCTCAAAAATTTCGTTTGTAAAGCCATTTTAATAAAGTCTTTACATGTGATCTCACATATTAGTCAATTCTTTCAAGATACTTTTAGAGAAAAGTTGTTCCGCTGTTTGTTACAACAATCATAAACAAATTGTTTGCAGGTTACTGCCGTATGTATTTAGTAATTAGCATTTACCTCCACATCCGAAACCACCGAAAAATCCCGGACAGAAAACACATACGATGAGAAGTATTATCAATATCCAGCATATCCAATCATTACCAAATCCAAAACCGCCGCATCCTCTTTCCTCTGTCATATTAAAATCGCTCCTTTCAATTATATAAATATGGGTACGAATTAGACTTCAATAGTATAGTATTCAATAACTCTTTATTGTGTTACAAATTTTTCGGTGCATATTAGAAATTACTGTAAGGTAATTCAAAATACTATAACTAATATATAGTTTCTTTTTGAATCACCTTAACTGAATATTTTATTATCTTTATAATAATACTCTACCATGTAGCTACATTGTTTTTGTAAATAATAAATATTTAAAATGATCTATAATATACTTAGGTATTTCTAAAAATTCCCTAATAGATTTTTATAGTACAAAGCCCATAAATTTTTTTAGAAATGGCCATTGCAAAGTTTACCCCATCATTTTATTTAAGGAGGTATTGAGAAGATATGAAAAAAGCAAACTTACCCTACCCTGTCTTAATTCTCGTCTCTTTAGCTTTAGTGTCTGTAATAATATTTCTTGCACAATCCGTATACGTTAGAGTATTTCAAGAAAACATTAGGGCTTTTGAAGAAAAAATTGATTTAGGAGATTTCGGATTGTATTCATGCGTACGTGGCAAAGGCAAACCCACTATAATTTTTGAATCCGGTCATGCCACTAGCCATGAAACTTGGAGCTTCATACAACAAAAAATATCTGCTGATAACACAACTTTCTCTTATGACAGAGCAGGTATAGGGTTGAGTGATAACAGTATATATATGAGGACATCTCTAAATAAGGCTAAAGAGTTGCATATGCTACTAAAACAAGCCGAAATTAACGGTCCCTACATAATTGTAAGCCATTCTACCGGAACTTGGGTATCCCGTATTTTTGCCATGCTATATGGTAATGAGTTGGCCGGATTGATTTTTGTAGATCCCACTCATGAAGATACAAATGAATTTACCGTTAATTCTTTATCACCGGAACTTTTTGAAAGTTATAACAAAGAAATATGTAAAGAAGGTTCTTATGAAGATATGCTTGAGAGCATTTCCCAAATTAGAGAAGTACGACATACAATGAAAACAATTCCTCTGACTGTTATATCATCAAATAATCATCAAATGGGCGCTCAGTTTGAAGAAAAATGGAGCTTTTGGCAAAAGGATATTGCTTCACTATCTTCTTATAGCAAACACATAACGGTCACCTGTGGTCACAATATACAATCGGAAAATCCTGATGCCATAATACAAGCTATCACAGAGATGGTCGAGAAAAACAAATAAAGCAAAATAGCTAGTGGCCCGTTTAACATTAGTTTTATCTGTTACGGGCCACTAGTTTTATTCTTTAATTAATAGAACGCTTAATCCTATCATAAGCCTTGTAAACTTTCTGTCCTTTTCCTATATTAACAGCCTTTGTAAATAGGCCTGGCTTATTATTCTTAAGTGCACTCAATTTTTCTTCAATACTCTTATAACCAGCAGTAGCCTTTCTATACTGAGCACACATTATTTCATTTTTCTTTTGGATAATCCAATCTGTAAATCTTGTTCTTGTAAAAGGCTGTTTTGTAAGAGGTTTTCCAAAGGTAAAGTATACTCTATTTCCGATCTTCATTATCTCATCCTCTGTATATCCTACATTGAATAATCCGTTAATAAATGAATAACATATATTCAAATCATTGAATTGAATTGCAATATCCATAGTCAATTCTGATGGTTGCGAAAACTCTCCCATTTTAAAACCCGTTAACCACCAATGCTTATCTTCCCTAAAGAATAATTCTTTGCCATTCTTTTTCAAAGAACATGCCATATACATCATATCATCATCTTTTACACTTTTGTAGAAAGAACCTTCAAATCCAGCTATCCCCAAATCTACAACCTCTTGATAAAACCCTATTTCACATCCGGTATTTAAGGTATACTGCCCCTTCCAAAACTCAATCATCCACCTTTTCCCATAACATTCAAACGTAATGGGTTCACAGTCTATTATCATACTCAAAGGTGCCAATGCCTCATCATAAAGCCTGCAATAGCCGAATTTTTTCTGCCACGGATCTAGTGTTGAATAAAAAATATCCTGCTTTGGATCATACTCATAACCAGCAATCCCAAACACATCATCCAACTTTTCATTGCTTTGGGCCAAGCTGATTCCAACACCGGCAACTGAACTTGTTTTTACAATTAAGATGTATAATAATCTCCCTAAAACAAAAACTGCAATAAGTGGAAGCAAAACATATAATACTCCTATTACAATCAGATTTCCAACATCTAAAAGGACAGCATTGAGCGCAACTGAATTAAGTAATATGAATAATCCTGTGCAAAGACCTGCAATACCCTCGGACAAAACACCTAACATATAACCTCACTCCCAAAAAGTCTCTATATAATAATAGTATTCCTCTACTGTTAATTATGTTAACAGTTTTAGATAATTTATAAAATTTATAACTACAAAAAAAGCCTATCCATAATAAGGAAAGGCATAAAATCTTTGTTTTAGAACTTATGTACAGCTTGACCTATTTATAATAGAATTTTTCCTAAGTTCTGCAATAATCCACATCACAATTGGAACTATGATCTGAAAAGGAATTGCGTAATAGGGATAAACCTTAACCCAATCCTTCATATCCATAATATTATAAAAGATTATATATGAGAAATATACCATCAATAGACCTACTTGAATTGTAATTGATCTATAATCATTTAAATTGAATAATCTCTGAAATCCTCTGCATACTGCGAGTAAGCAAACACTCGTCTTAACAAAAGCAGCTACTGCAAATACAAACACAACAGTAATTTCCAGTCTTTGAAGGAAATCACCGACAGAAATATCGCTAGCAACGATATAAGAGGGAAAATAATACATTTCAATGGATTTTCCCAGTACTAATACATTTCTTATTGTTAGTACAACAATAGTTGTCCCTGCCAATACTAATCCCCATAAGTAAACCTTCCTTGCCGACTTTTCGGTTTTTAAAGTAAAAAGTATACTAATTAGAATTACTGTCTCGGCAAAGGGAAATGTAAACGCAGAATATCCTGCTTTTAATACGGGCAGAAAACCATTGTATAGTATAGGCTTTATATAATTTAAATGTAGCTGGGGTATTACAAGTATCTGAACAATCAATAAAATGGCAAAAACTACTATAATAAAAAATGCACAGGTTCTTCCGATAGTCTCAATTCCCAATCTTACAGCAATTGTACAAACCAACCCCAAGCAAAGATTTATTACAAACATAGGAGTTTCCGGCATTCCTAAGGTATCTACAAATTCACCAAAATTACGTATAACTAACGCTCCCAACATAAAAGCATACCATATGTACAATAATATTGTAAATTTACCAATATACTTTCCAAATACCAGTTCCAATATTTCAAACAGATCTTTGCCTTGGAACATGGATACTATTCTTGAATAGACCAACATAATAGGTGCTGAAAAGAGTATTCCTAATATTGCTGCCATCCAAACATCATTTTTTGCTTCTCCACCAATTCCCATTATGAGAGTGGTTCCCATAATAAATAGTGTGGTAATACATATCGCTTCTTTGTCTGTTAATTTCTCTATCATTATAAGAAACCTACTTTCCGAATATTGATATTATGAAATCCCTGATTGGATATGCCGGACTTGGAATCACTATATCAAGGCTTAATAGTAATCCAAAACATAGCGAAATAATCCCAAATCCCATATTGATAAAGAAATCCTTCCATAGCTTTTGTTTATATAATGGAACAAATTCATATATACCTAGAACAACATACGCTACCAGTACCAACAAAAACATACTTAATCACCTATTTCCAAATAATTTGCCAATTGTGCGCTGTTTTTAATATTAACCTTTGTATTGATATTGACTTTTAAGTCTTTAAATTCTTCATCCCAATTATACCCAACCACTTTCCAAAAGCCAGGTTTATCTTCTCGCAGCTTTGCACCAAATCCAAAAATATCTGTGCCATATTTTGTTTGGACTTCCTTAACTAACTTAGCGGCTCTATTATTAACCACATTTTCAAAATGCCGCTCAAGTTCTTTTCGCCCTTCTTCAACCAGGTCACCAGTACCGTCAATTTCATCTATTGCTGTGTCTATGTCTATGGTTACTTCCACCGTGACATTATTTCCATCTATTACCGGCTTAATTTTTGTCTTGCTTTTAAATATCTCCAGTGTAGCATAGCTGTTCCTGACTTTTTCTTCACTGTAAATTACGCCACCTTTTACTTTATTTTGAATAAATCGCATTGTCTGCGTATCGAGAGCATCCAAAAATCCTATAAGCCTATCTGACTTAAAAATAGCTGTACCCAAAACATCAGCTCTTTTTTCACCATCTACATTCTCTACAATTATTGCAGGAGCCACAGCACAAACCCCTTCAGTTGAAAGAGTATTAATAAAATCTCTAAGATCTCCAGAAGGAGCTTTTTCCAAGCTTTTCTGGTTTCCAATCATTTTATCCAACTGGAAAGATAAGACTTCGTTTGTTATCGGCTTCCCTTCAAATATCTCCTTTGCCGTTTCATCTTTAGATACCAGCAAGTAAATATTCTCTCTGGTTTCAGTATCACGGCTAAACCAGTCAATAACGTTCACCAAGCCCTCTCTGGAAATTGCCTGACTAACAATAACAACTTTTGCATGACTAAAGTAAGCCTTTTTTCCTATAAATGCAATTACATTCCTTACAGCATCAAACATGGAATCCCCTTCTACTGAAACAAGCCTAGTTAATTGTTTAGTATCAGTACCTCCAGCCAATTCGACAATTTCCATAGTAACTAAATATTTTTTATTTATTCCCTTATCAACAGCAACTCCGCTAACAATAGCCATTTCATCAATTTCACGATAGTTCCAGCAACCTACCGAAAAAAATGAAGCTAAAGAAATGAGTAGTACAAGCAGTGCTATTTTTATAGTTTTCATCATCCTATCTCCTCCTGTTCTTCCCTACTGTTTGTCTGACCAGGTTTCTTGCTGAAATAATTTTAGGTCGTAAAGTCATAATCCACCATGGGGCGCGAATCCATGAATCTTGCCCATCGTGGTTTTTTACAGTAGTAATGGTTAACATATACGGAACACCAAAGGAACGTATACTTGTAAGATGAAGAACCAAAATCAAAAACCCAAAGATAAACCCATAAATACCCAGCACCGAAGCTGCCAGCAGCAGACAAAAACGTAGAAATACTATATGAGTAAATGATTTTGCATTCAACAGTGTCAATATACCTGACAAAGCTGTTATAACCACCACAGGAGCACTTACTAGCTTTGCGTTTATCGCTGCCTCCCCTAATACCAATGCACCGACAATATTAATTGCCTGTCCAATAGATAAAGGCATTCTTGCCCCCGCCTCCCTCAGAATGTCAAATATCAAAAGCATAATAAAAAATGATAAAGAGGTTGGAAAAGGAACACCCTGCCTTGACGCCGACAGGCTTAACAATACCGGAGTGGGCAACATTTCCTGATGATATGTAACTATAGCTAGATAAACAGCAGGAATACTTATTGCTGCTATCATTCCTGTTGTTCTGATTAATCTATTGAATGAAGATATCATATAGTTATTGTAATAGTCTTCGTTTGCTTGTGCAGATTCAACTAAAATATAGGGAACAGTCAAAACTGCAGGACTTCCGTCAACAACAATAGCTATCCTTCCTTCTAGTAGTTTTGCAGCAATAACATCCGGTCTTTCGGAATAACCTACCGTCTCAAATGGTGAAAGCGGTGCATCTCGGATAAGTTCCTGTATATATCCCGAATCTAGAACAGCATCTATATTTATTTCGTCCAAACGCTTCTCCAGTTCACACAAAATGCTTTTTGAAACGATATCGTTAATATAGCACAAGCATACTCTTGTTCGTGTCCTTTCCCCTATTTGTTTGAATTTTGTTTTAAATTCAGGGGTTTTTATCCTTCTGCGAATCAAAACCAGGTTAGTTAAAATGGACTCTGTAAAACCTTCCCTCGGGCCACGCACTAGTCTTTCCGATTCTGGCTCTGTAATTGCTCTTTTTTCCCAGCCCCTTGCCCTGAGGATTAAAGCCCCTTCATAACCATCAAGGAAAAATATGATATCTCCACTAATAACAGCATCTACTATTTTGTCAATATCCTTATTGAAACTGACGTAACTTGTAACCAAAACTTTATACTGCAATTCTTCCAATAAGTTGTTTTTGGATATATCCTGCAATAAATTACTATTGAGTACAGGCTGAATGATGTTTTCATTTAAAATATCCTGATTAACCATGCCTTCAAAATAAAAAATGCAGCACTTTGCAGTTTTCAGAAACTTATTCTGAAAACGCCTGACAATCAATGTTTCATCCTCTGAAAAAATATTATTAAAAAGATCTATATTATCTTCAATCGACTTTCCTAATTCTTTAGTTTTTTTTGATTTGCTGCTTTCTTCAGTAAAATTATTACTGCCAGTCTTTTTTTTCTTATCTTTACCAAACATAAAATCACCCAAATTGATTATTACCATTGAGCTAGGCATTTATACCCAAATAAAAAAACACCAAAAATACTCTTGCAATATAACTCATAATATAATACAATGATTAATAAATTGGGCTCTACAAAATAATACTTAAGTCAATGACAGGGAAAATAGTGGTTACTTTTGTATAAGAGAGTTGATGGATGGTGCGAATCAACCGAAGTACACTTTAAATTCCACCCTTGAGATTTTGGCGATGAGCCAAACCGCTGCAACGGTTATTGCAATAAGTGAGTTAGAAAATCTAACTAATTTAGGTGGTACCACGGGTATAATCTCTCGTCCTTAACAATTTAAGGCGCGAGCTTTTTTTATTTATTGTGTTGAATGAATCGCCCATATATTTTGGTTTAGCAGTTACTAATGAGTTAGGAATTAATTTAATATAACATGAGGAGTGAATAAAATGAAACCTGCAAACAAACCAGTAAATCCGTGTTTCTCTTCCGGTCCTTGTGCAAAACATCCCGGATATTCTATTGATGAACTAAAAGATGCACCTTTAGGAAGATCTCACAGAAGTAGCCTCGGAAAAGGAAAGTTAGCATTGTCTATAGCAAAAACAAAAGAAATACTCAATATTCCAAAGGATTACAGAGTCGGTATTGTGCCTGCATCGGATACTGGTGCTTTCGAAATGCTCATGTGGAGTGTTTTAGGTCCAAGACCTGTGGATGTTATAGCTTTTGAAGCCTTTGGAAAAGGCTGGGCAAGTGACATAAAGAAAGAACTCAAACTCGAAAAGGTTAATGAATTATCTGCTGATTACGGAAGCTTACCTGACTTAAGCCAGGTAAACTTTGATAATGATGTAGTTTTTACATGGAACGGTACTACCAGTGGTGTAAAAGTCCCTAATGGGGATTGGATTCCAAGCGACAGAAAAGGGTTAACTCTATGTGATGCTACTTCTGCCGTATTTGCAATGGATATTCCATGGGATAAAATTGATGCACTTACGTTTTCATGGCAGAAAGTATTAGGCGGTGAAGCTGCTCACGGAATGCTTGTAATATCACCAAGAGTGGTAGAAAGAATAGAATCATATACTCCATCTTGGCCAATGCCGAAAATATTCAGATTAAAGAAAAAAGACAAACTCGATGAATCTGTATTCGAAGGTTCTACTATCAATACGCCGTCAATGCTTTGTAATGAAGACTATTTGCAGGCTCTAAACTGGGTAGAATCCATAGGCGGACTTAAGAACATAATTGCTAAAAGTGAAGAAAATCTTAGTGTTTTTGAAGACTTTGTTGCAAAACATGATTGGATACAATTTTTAGCTAAAGAAAAGCAATTCCGTTCAAACACCAGTGTATGTTTCTCCGTTGACTTATCGGAAGACAAACTTAAGAGCATGATAAAGCTACTTGCTGAAGAAAAAGTTGCTTATGATATAGGCTCTTACAAAGATGCACCTACAGGTTTGAGAGTATGGTGTGGTGCTACAGTAGAAAAATCCGATTTGCAAATATTGTGCCAATGGTTGGAATGGGCATATGAGAGTGTTGTAAATAATTAAGATGAACTGTTTTTAAGACTCCATCGGCTCAACGTCTATGGAGTCTTTTAATGCGTCTATCAAAAAAGAATACATCCTAGTCATTCCTAAACATCCTTAACGCCTAAATAAATTTGCCTTAATTAGAGGCTTACGAATTTGAGGACCCATAAAGGCAACAATTAGAATTTTAGCAAGATCTCCTGGAATAAAAGGAATTACACCTAGAGCTAGCGCTGCTCCTGGTGAAATATTTGCTTGATACGACAGCCAAACAGTACCTAGTACATAGCATACTGCAGTCCCTAAAACCATACCCGTAATGCACAAATACCATTTTTCAAAAAAAGTATCAATAAAAAATCCGGCGATCAGAGCCATAAAGATAAATCCAATAAGATAACCGCCAGTTGGTCCGACAAGTTTTAAGGGACCGCCAGAATAACCTGAAAATACCGGAACTCCGATTAAACCAATTAATAGATATATTATATAGCTTATAGTGCCCCTTTTCGTGCCAATTGTATACAGTGCAATATAAATAGCTAGATTTGTAAAGGAAATTGGCACTACACCAATAGGAATAGATATAGGTCCAAGGATACAAATAATTGCAGCCATAACTCCAACACTTGCAATTTGATATACTTTAGATTTGTTTTCCATACTTCAGCTCCCCATTGTAGATTTCCACTCTAGTGTTCCATAACAAAATTTGCTTCTAAAAGCATTAGTTGTTTTTTTAACATCTCAAATTCCATATTGAAGTATATAAAAAAAACATGCTATTGTCAACCTGTTTTTTGTTTTAGGTTCACAATAGCATACGGTGCATTTTTTGTTTTAGGTTGACAATAGCATACGGTGCATGTAGTTAGTGGGGTTTTAAAAGGGCTTTGTGAGTATGTTAGGTACTCGCCGCCGTGCAAATGCTTATTATTCCAAGAACTAAACTTCGAGCCTAAGAGAACATACGACTTGCTACGGGTCGAATCAAACTCGCTTCGCGAGGGATGGGTGATTCGACTTATCTTGCTCCGCAAGAAACAGAGGAACGATATTTTGCTTCGCAAAAATCGGCCTCCGCTTCGTCTACATTCTCTAAGACTCTTCGCAATGTTCTTTCCATAATATTGCATTTGCACTATTGAGAGTTGTGCTTTCATTTAAAGGGTTTTGGGCCTTATTGTATGTGATGTTATGGTTTATCTAACAGCTTTCATATGAAACGAGTTCACTCAGTGAACGACGGACTTTTTCATGTCTGTCTGGAGAGGCTGGCTCGCCTTTTGCATAGCCTATAGCCAAAATATTGATGGGCTCTATATTGTCAGGTAAGTTGAATTCAGCTTTAATAACGTCTGGCTTGAAATAACATATCCATACACTGCCTAAATCTAACTCCGTTGCTTGCAGCATCATATGGTCAGTGACAATACTAGTGTCAATATCTACGATTTTCTTCCCATCATAAGGTCTTTTCCATACTGTATTGTGATCCCCACATACGATGATAGCTAAGGGTGCCCCAAAAATATTTGCAGCTTTTTTAATTTTCCCAAGCCCTTCTTCCTCCTGCACAACAATTAACCTATACGGCTGCTTATTACAACCGGTAGGTGCAACCCTTCCTGCCTCTAAAATTTTCAACAATTTCTCTTTTTCAACCTTTTTCGATTGATATTCCCGAACAGAATATCTCTTTTTTGCATTTTCCAAGAACCCCATTTTTAGTCTTCCTTTCTTTATTTGTTTTTTTTGAAACACCCGTTGACCAGTTATTTTTTGGAATCACCTTATTTGACAAAACCAACTCAAATACTTATCATATCTCCTGCTTTCACTTGAACAATATTTCCATTATACTCAAAATAAACATTTATACTAGATGGATTTTTTATATGTTTACCATCAACACTAAAAACAAGTCGAGAATAAGCGTCAATATAATCATAAATTTCGATATTGGTAGCATACCATATATCATCCCTATTGCCTGTAAAGCTTGCAAATTCCTTAATTATATCCCAATTGTTGTCTCTCTCAAATTCATAGCTGTGGCCCCACAAATAGAACAGATAGGGTGCACGGGTTACTTTGTCTTCTACAAACTTTTTTGATAGGCTTTTGAATTTTGGTGAGTTATGATGACATGTTGCAGTTAATCTCATCCAGTCGTTAGGAATACAAAAATCGTTTGTGCATATTACAGTCCTTGAATATGCAATACCACATGCCTGAAGTACGGCAACAACATCATCGCTATAGGTGCCATAAGGATAGGCCATTCCACGTACAATTGTACCGAACTGTTTTTCAAGATTTTCCCTGTCTTTAATTATTTCACTTGTAACTATATTAATTGGCAGTTGTTCAAGAAATGGATGAGTTAATGAGTGCACCGCTATTTCTTGACCGGATTTAATAAAAGTCTCTTTAATCTGCTTTTCGGTCATTCTACGGTGGATATGTCCTTTATCATAAACTGTTCCCTCAGCTGCATACAATCCGCTGTTTAAGTTGAACGTCCCCTTCAAGCCATGTTTATTCATGATTTCAACAAGCTCTATATCTTGTTCTACTCCATCATCGTAGCTTAATGTGAGAGCTTTTGCTCTGCCTTCAGGAAATCTCATAAAAATATTAGACATTGTACTTTCTCCTTTATTCTCTTGCTCAGTAATTATATAAAATTCTCTCATCCATGAATTATCATCCTTCAAAGATATTCTATCCCGAAAACCAGGTATTCATCAAGTACTAAATCTTTAATATCATTTCTACTTCTTGAGTCTTTCGGTTTCTTCCTCTATTGTCATTTTATCAATACGCTCAAACAAGATACTTACAGTTCCTAGGTCAGAGCCTGACGCCACTTCGGTATACTTCCAATCACTAGTTTCGAGTTTCAACATATTCTGAACCTTGGATGATGAAACAGGAAGGAATGGCTCCAGTAATATCGAAAGATTAGCAATAATTTGGACACAAGTATGGAGAGTATCCTTACATTTTGTCACGTTGTCTTTCGCTGTAATCCATGGTTGTTCCTCGTCGAAGTACTTGTTTGCAGACCTAATAAACGAAAATATAGTATCAATGGCTTCCTTAAAGTTGCCGTGTTCAATGAGACTTTCAGCTGTTGCATAAAGCTCAACTAACGACTTTCTTATATCAGGATTACACTGACCTTCTGGCACTCTACTGTCAAAAGACTTCTGTATGAATACAAGACTCCTGTTAACAAGGTTCCCGTATGCCCCAAGTAGTTCTCCATTATGACTGTTGATGAACTCTCTCCATGAGAAGTCCGTATCTCGCTTCTCTGGTCCATTGGCTATGAAGAAATAACGGATAGAATCAGGATTATATCGTTTGAGAAGGTAAGGTATCCAAACTGCCCAGTTCTGGCTGGTGGATATCTTTCTACCTTCCAGAGTCATATATTCACTCGATATAATCCTGTCAGGCAAATGAAGGTTTCCATGCGCTTTTAGTAATGCTGGAAGGATGATTGTATGAAAGGGTATATTGTCCTTTCCGTGTACATAATAATGTAACGAGTTATCCGACCACAGTGTCTTCCAGTCAGAACCCTTTGTCTGTGTCCACTTCTTACTTGCAGAGAGATATCCTAACACTGCTTCCACCCAAACATATATCTTCTTGCCTTCAAATCCTTCAACTGGTACAGATATACCCCACTCCAAGTCTCTTGTTACAGCCCTATCACGAAGGCCTTCATCAATATACCTTTGTGACATGCCTATAGCATTAGACCTCCAACCCTTTGAATTATATATATATTCCTTAATGAAATCTTCCAACTTTGATAAAGCCAGAAAGAAGTGTTCTGAAGCTTTGAATACAGGAGATTTACCGCAAATACCACATTTCCTGTCGACCAAGTTAGTGGGTTCTAAGAGAGAACCACACACATCACATTGGTCGCCCTTTGCACTGTTCCCACAATTAGGACATTTACCTACAACAAACCTGTCCGGCAGGAACTGATTACATGATTCACAGTAAGCTTGTTCTATGGTTCTCTTATAAATATATCCACTGTTCAATAGATTAGTGAAGAATTCCTGAACAAAACTATTATGATACGGGTCATTTGTTTGATTATACAAGTCATAAGAAAATCCAAGTTTGTCAAAACACTCCTTGAAGTCATTGTGGTAGTGATTAGCAATTTGTTCAGGTGAGACACCTTCCTTGTTAGCCCTAATCTGAATAGGTGTACCGTGGCAATCACTTCCCGAAACATAGCACACATTATGTCCTTTCAATCTGAAATATCTTGCCAGAATATCACCTGGCAACAAAGCAGCAATATGACCGATATGGAGTGACCCATTTGCATAAGGCCAAGCTCCTCCAATAAATACGTCCATTAATTACACCTCCTAAAATTCACTTCACATTATATATTAGTGGTCAAAAATGCATATAAAAAAGCCCTCACCTCCAGGTACTATCCTGGGGACGAGAGCATTATCTTCGTGTTACCACCCCGGTTCGCTGATGACTTACGAACATCAGCCTCAACAAGTACGTCAGAACAAATAAATTCTGGTTATACTCCGGCACTATAACGGGTGCTACCGTCGCAGCCTAAGTCAATTAGACCTTCGGTGTGATTGCTCCGAGACCATGTTCAGCTATCTATTCTTTACCCCTTCTCAGCTTCCCGGGGTTCTCTGGAAAAGACATTAACAGCTTACTCTTCTCATCATTGCATTAGTAGTATTATCACTACATACTATTTTAATACGGATAACTTTGCCAGTCAATATACAAATATTTTTATCTTTAATCCTACATAATTTTATATTTGAAAAAAAGTTAATAGTTTATCGTAGCCAATACAAAACCTACTTATAACAATACTTACTCACGATGTTGAGCTGACAGGATCTATAATAGACTTTAAACTTATCAACTTACTCAAAAACATATTATAGTCTATACTTCCTTTTTTACCAATAAATGATTTTATCCCTGATTTCTTAGTAGTAGTTATTTTCTATAACATTTAACATAATTACACTCCGTAATCTTTAATCCGCTTCTTAAAGCCAGCTTCATGGTATTAGTCTCGCTTTTAGCTTATTATAAAACATATGTAAATCAGCATTTTCAGGCAATCCCGATACTTGCCCATCTCCAAGTTCTATAATAACCCAACCGCTATTTTCAACTTTCGCTACATCCATGGTAAAAAACCGGCTGCTAATCTTCTTTGCTACTTCAAGGAACGGTGTTAAATCTGGTTTTAACTCACCATAGTCCCCTTCGTCCCAATAATAAAACTCTTGTAACGGTTCCCCATCTAAAAAGAATATTCGGAATTCCTTTGTAAGAGGCATATTGCTTTTTGAATGGTGTATCAAAAACTCCAGCTTTAAAAATTGTCTAAAAACAATCCCTTCATTAAGGTCATCCCCTTGAAGTTCAATGAATCTGTTCATTACCTGTTTAACCTTGCTTGAGTCTGAGGCATCAGGTATGAAACATGCCTCCTCCCAATCATGTTTTCTGGATTTTACATAGTCCTTAATCATAATCGGAGCCTCACCAAAAGTCTTTATGAGTATTTCACAAACTTCATCAAGCGACTTTGAAATTTGATCCTTTTTAAACCAAATAGTATTTGGTGTATAGTTTCGGATAACATCATAGGAATCCGGTAGGTAATGACAAAACCTATAATTATCAGGTGAATTAATTAGTTCAATGTTTTTTGATTTTAAAGCATTATATAGCTTTCTGTACCTGTCAGGTTTTAACATCCATCCACGATAAACAGCACATTCTGGTTCTACTAATGGTTTTATCTTCTTTACGGCTGATTCAGGATTATCCCTATCGACTAAATCCTCAAAACTCATAAGTTCCACTTCAAATCCGAGAGCTTTTGCCACTCTATATTCGTTTTCATAGTCCATGTCAATCTTTTTACTAATCAACGGATCAGCACAGAAAATTACTTTCACTTTAATTCCTCCTCTACCTTAGTCGCTTTAGCCCAATATCGATTTGTCTGGAACGGCCAGAATCACTCTTGCAAAATCAGTTTTAAAACTATAATCAACCATTTTTCTATCCACCTTTACATCTCAAAATAACCAATAACTTCTTCCGCAATTCTTTCATAATCCGTTTGGGATTTATCCAAATATCCCACCGGAGATCTGTACAATTTTATATTACCCATATCAAGAAATAGCTGTTTGTGTCTATGTCCACAAATTATGCTAACTTCTCTTTCCTTAGAAATAGTTTTAATAAATTCCCCTATCTGAGAGCTTCCTTCATAAGCATCAAATGGACTTGGTTCACCCTTAGGAATAATACATTCTTTAAAAGGTGCTGTATGCAAAACAAATAATACTTTTTTTATATCATCAGGTATCTTTTGAACAGAGTTTTTAAGTTCATCTAACAGCACTTCAAATAAAGAACTATTACTGAAAGTTTTAAGCCTTTCCTTCCAACTTGGCGAATCAGGGTATTTAAGCCAAACTGCATATTTTGTATCATTCCAGATTCCTTCAGCGAATGTTCCTCTGACATAATCCTTAAAATTATATATACTTGCAAGCCTTGCATCAGCCAAAGTGTAATCATACCAACCTATATTTCCAACTATTGCAGTATTATCAATAATGCACGGCTCTGTTATGGGATATAAGAATTCATTTTGGCTACACACCTGAGGTATTGCCTGCCTGTATTTATAAAAACTGTCCTTACCCTTTCTCAGTGAATTATTGGATTCTATCCAAACATCATGATTCCCGGGAACCATAACTTTTAGGCAGCTTAATTCATTAAACAGTTTCAATGTAATATCCATGCTGTAGAGAGTATTTGAAATATCCCCTGCTATTACAAAAACGTCAGGCCTTATATCTTGAACACGTTTAACTAAATATGGTATCAGTCGTCCATTATTTATAGTTATATCAGCATGTACATCAGAAGTATAAGCTACCTTCATACTTTTCACCTCATTTACCTTAATCACACTTATTGAGAGATTTTGCCACTTCATTAGCCGCAATAAGCCTTCCATAATCATATTGTGCAAGACTATGAGTATCAGAACCCACCGATACAGGTATTTTTCTTTCAATAATGCCGTCTATTAATGCCTCAGTCTCTTCATCTTTTCTTCCCGGACGTAGAATATTAAAAAACACATCATGAGCTGAATCGATATTAATCTCCCAGAACAGATCAGCATGCTTAACAAAATCAAGAACGTAATCCATGCCGCCCTTATTATCATACTTCTCGGACAATTTCACCAAATCAGTATGTGCCAGTCCTCTTGTGCATTTAAATTCATTTAGCAGCTTAGCTACATCCTCTAAATTTGTTGTTGCAGGTATGTAATCCATATTCTCCAATAGAATAAAATCGAGCTGATTGAGTACATCATAAGGTAATACTTTGTAATTCTTCAGCAAATATGAATAGGCTATTTCTATTCCTATAAAAACTTTAATTTCATAGCAATACTTCACTTAAAACCTGCCTATCTTATTGAGGTAAAAGCTAATCTTTTCAAATCCTAAGGAGCAATTATAATCATGGCAGAAGTGATTGGTTATCCCAACCGCTTCCACCTTATGATTAATAGCATTAAGTATTATGTCTTCCGGCTTGTCGGCACCATCAGACCATATTGTATGATTATGCAAATCCATAAACAAATTAAAATCCAACTTATCCATGCTATTCCTTCCTATCCTGACTTGTTAACAAATACGGACATCTTTCTATTAATATTTCTTTATCATCACTATCTGCAAACGAACACATAGTAACCGAAGAATCAGCATTTAGACTTAGCAAATTACCATTTCTGCTGCATGGAGTATTTGTTATAATAGTTTTTAGGCATTCATCAACAAAAACTTTCCCGGGAAACATCATTTTCATAACCTTTATTATAGTAATGGCATCCTTCGGTTCATAAGGTAGGTAATACTTTTTAGGGAATAAAAAATGAAACTGTTCAAAACAATCGTGGTGCTTTTTAAAAAAGGCCATTACATCCCTTAATATTGGAAGCTCATTCATTAAATAATTTATCCCAATTTTTATTGATTTTTTCCTTTTTAACTCATAATTAATTGCTCTAATGTCTATTTCATTAAGGTTAGAAGTATTTAGTGATAATGCAATATAATCAATATTATTTATGATACTTTCTAAAAACATAATACAATCTGGCTGCAAAGTTACAGATACCTCAGACTGACTATGTGCTCTTTCAAGTAATTTTTCAAACAAATCAGGTGAGAATCCCTCATTATAGGCAAAAGTAACTATACTTGGCTTATTAATCTCAATCAACTCAGACATTTTTTGATATAATTGATCAAATGGTGCTTCTTCTATCTTTTGAGACAAGTAGCAGTATTTGCAGCGTTTTTCCTTATCACATTTGTTTGTTGGGGTTACCGATAATATCATAGCTTTTTCCTCAGTCTTTCTTTTTCTAGATTATCTTTATAATCAAAATAACCATCCAGTCTTCCTCCATCAAAAGGTATAATTTTAGCATCATAATTCTTTTCAGCCCATTCATAAATTGGATACGTATTCTGATCATAGTGTTCTGCGTTGAAATACCAGCCTAATGTATCATCATATCCATTAGAATCATAACAAAGTGTAGTTACATGTTTATCATTTCCAATCCTTATAATAATCTCAAAGACTTCATCAAAGTTTATCGCTCCAATCAAATCTTTGAATTTTAAATAACCTGGTGTTAAGGTAAGTATTCTACTTACTAAATTTCTGGCAATCAAGCTGGATGCAACATATTCACTTTCATCATATCTTTGAATTTGATATTTCCCGATGCTTTCAATAATCTTCTCCAAATAGCCGTTGTCATCAATCTTTGCAATCAAATTGACATGAATACCGTTTCGCCTTCACCGTTGCGGGTTATATAAATGGGCTCGTTTTTTCAACAGTCAACTTAACAAGGTTATCATAATCATTTCTAAGTGCAGATGAAGATTTTATCAACATATAAAACACCTCCTGTTCAAAATATAAATAAAAGGTTTTAAATCCTTGCTTGATAACCATTGATTAAACATTTGACCATAACCAGCATCAGTATATTTTTGCTATACTCCTTGAGCTTAGATGCATAAGTTATCTTTGATTCGATAGCATCTATATGAAATTACTATTCGTATCTTTATTTAAAATAGCATCTGATTTCTGAATCTAAGCAAATATTTATTCTTTTAATATTCAAGAATATAATAACCAAATCCGTTTATTATCTTAGTATTCATATACCCAATAATCCTGCTATTTCTAGAATAACTAAGATGTTGATGTCCATGTAACATATATTTTGGAGAATACTTTTCTAAAAGATCAACAAAACATTGAAAACCCCTGTGACATATATCCTCACCATCTCCTATCTTAAATGCTGGTGCATGCGTAACCAAAATATCAAAACCTTTATAAAACCAAAGTTTAAGATATAGTTTGAAAATTCTTTTTTTCATTTCCTTTTCTGTGTATTGAAAATCCCCATCCCTGTATCTGTTACTTCCACCTAATCCTAATATTCTTAAGCCCTTATAATTAATAAGTTTATCATCAATATTTGTACAACCCTCTGGTGGATTTTTCAGGTACTTTTCGTCATGATTTCCATGCACATAAAATAATGGAGCCTTAATCATAGTGACCAAAAACGACAAGTATTCAGCTTTTAAGTCTCCGCACGATATAATCAAGTCAATATCTGCAAACCGGCTCCTTTCGAAGTGATCCCATATATATGTATTTTCCTCATCCGATACAACTAAAATCTTCATAATGACTCCTATATGGAATTGAATAATCTATTTTAACTTAATGACTTTCATCTCACTATACAACCTCTATGACAGGCACTTCAATCAATTTTGCCAGCCTGCCCTCATATCTGAATACCATATCCTCATTTACCTTCCTCACAATTTTAATTAAAATACACAAAAATCCAAACATAAGTTGATTGCAAAAAAACTGGTCAATTCCTATTTCAAAAAATTGGATTTATATTTTTTGAAAGGGCCTTATCAATAGAAATTGTAATTTTCCGATAACATATATGTTAATCTCCAAAACACCATTCATCAGTTCAATTAATCTTAAAGACTAATCCTTATGCTTATCCGAATACTTCTTTCTAAATAAGGACAGTCCTCCAAATTCACTTATAACAGCTATATAGAAACCAAAATCATACCACCAGCCCGAATTAACTATTTCATAAACTCTTATATTCCTTCTAAAGAATCCCAATACAACCGAAATTGGAGCAATCCACCCGTGCCAAATGCCCCAGAAAAATCCGGCTGGTTTTAATTCCGTATGAGTTCCATCACCGGGTACACAGCCTGTCATCATTAATAAAAATAATGCTGCCATAATAATTGTTACAATTGATTTTCTCTTCACTTTCTAACCTCCACTATAGCATTAAAAATCAGATCCCTATCAAGTATAAAAGAAGAAAGATAACGTTTTTCTTTCATTTATACATAATATTATGTTAAGACTATTTACAGAATTTTGCAAGTTAATTTCAAATTTGAAAACTTAAACTTATCTCCTTTTGTTTTATTAATTCTTCAGATGTTAATTTATTTTTATCTATATCAGGGTATGTATTGTTTATTTCTTTTATAAATTCTTGTACCTTCATAAAAACACTCCTCAAGCCGGATTTTTTTCGAAGCTTTATTTCAACTGTCTACTCTTGGCAAATCCTCGTCAGATGAGACAAGTATATATTCCGTTGCAGTATCGGAGTAAATTGTATAATATTCAATTGAGTTATCCTTTCCATATCCCAAAAGAAAATGATCCTTATATGTTGTTAGTGATTTCTCTGTTCCATTGTCTCTTTTAGTTATAGTAGCTTTCATAGCTGCCTTTAGGTAGAACTGATTGCCATCCTTCATTTTGATTACTATATCAACTGGATAACCATGTTTTCCTCTCATGAATTCCAAATCATCATCTGTTGATTTATGAATATCAGAGCATGACTTTATTAGATTTATAATTTTAACTATCTTTTCCTCATCCTTATTAGGGTATAAAACTGCCCACTTTTCAGGAGAAGGTAACCCACCTTTTTTGGTTATAAACTCAATATCCTCAATTTTTAGTTGATCAAGCGGAAATTCCAGTTTACTTTCAATTGCACTTTCATCAGTAGTCCTTTGAGGACTTGTTGTTGGATTATTCTTCACATTATTAATATTTTCATCAGAACACCCTGACATTAAGATTGCCAACATAAATATCACTAAAAGATTATATATCTTCACTTTTCCTTCACTCCCCTTCTTTAAAACCTTTAATTCCTAACAAATAAAAATGAATTTACCAATTCCATTTCTTTGATAAATATTATAACAAAACATCAGTATTTATTAAATTAAAATTTATTTGATATATAAATTGCTACTTTTAAAGGTATTTTACAATTTAGTTACACATATTGACATTCACGCTAATTTCATAATATTATAATAGAGTACATATGCTTAAAAAATAATCAGGTGAGAGGAGTGTTGTAAATGAAAACAATAATAATTAATGAGGTGTTTAGTTTATAATTTAATATTAGGTCAAAAGAGCTGTATGTATTCTGTTCTTGTGGCCATAATGAAAGTAACCGTCACCTGATAGCAATATTGGATTTTGCTATTCAAGCGCGATAAGTTATCGTGTTTTTTTATTACCCTTTTTAATAATGGGATTATGATCCCGAAGATGACTCCGTGGTTACTCTATCACGGTATTTTTATGCCCTTTTTTGGGTAAATGAAGGAGAATATATGAATATATCAATTACAGTTACACAAAAACAATTATCAGAATTACTTTTAAATATAGCAGTAGTGAGACCTGTATTTATCTGGGGACCTCCAGGTATAGGTAAATCTACTCTAGTGCAACAATTTGCCGATTCACTGGGAATCCCTTGTGTTTCTCTACTTGGTAGTCAACTGGCTCCGGAGGATATCATAGGCGTGCCCCAAATTACTAATGGTGTAAGTCAGTTTTGCCCTCCAAAGATGATAGCAAGAAAAGAACCTTATTGTCTCTTCCTCGATGAACTAAATGCTTGTTCCCAGGAAGTTCAGAAGGCATTTTACAGCCTGATTCATGAGCACAGGATTGGTGAATATGAACTTCCAAAAGGGTCCATTGTTATCGGTGCCGGTAATAGAGCACAGGACAGTGCCATTGTTAAGCCAATGTCATCTGCATTGATAAACCGTATGATGCATGTACAGCTTAAGGTTTCTCACCAGGATTGGCTGGAATGGGCTTGTATAAATGGAATTCATCCATATGTTACAGAATACATAAATTTGCGTCCGGATCATCTCTGGACACAGCCCTCAAAGCATGAGGAACCCTTCTCAACACCGCGTTCATGGCATATGTTAAGCGACGCTTTGAAGGAATATGGAGAAGGGATAAACGACGAAGCTATTGAAATACTGGCATATAGCTGTCTATCACCGCACCATGCAGGACAATTCAAGGCCTTCATAAAACAAATAAAAAACAGATACCAGTTATCTGCCATAATGGATGGAGAAGAGAAGTGGCCGCACAAACCCGAGGACAGGGACATACTGTATTTTCTGTCACAGTCCTTTAGAACACAGCTAATCAAACAGCTTCCTGTCAATAAGGAAACCATGAATGAAAAACAGAAAATGCTAACTCATAGGTCAAAAGCATTGATTAAAGAACTGTCATCAATTAGCTTAGAGATGGCACAGATGGTTGTATCAAAACAGAATGAAGATCAAAGCTTGCCTGGATGGTTTATGGTTGATATTGTCCGCGATCTTCCAAGGCTGGTGGAAAGGAAAGAAGCATAAATTATGGGAAAGAAAAAGAATATCCCTAAGAACAATATTGCCTATGAAAACTACGTTAAAGGATATAGCATTATAAATAGTCACCCCATGTTTTCCCCACTTCTACGTCACGTTCATGATGTAAGAAAGGAAGGCAATCTTTGCCCTGAAAAAGGGTGGGCAGTTATTACAAGAAACGGCTATCTGCATGTCCATCCAACAAGACGCGGTGAACCTCTTGAGTGGGCTTATGTCATAGCCCACTGCCTTCTCCATTTGGGATTGGGACACTTTCAAGTAAAGGACGATAACATCAAATGGAATACTGCATGCGACTGCTTTATTGCAAAGTTCCTTGCCGATATGAAGCTTGGACGCGCACCATCAGAAATCCAGTTCAAAATTGATTTTGCTGCTCCGTCAGAAGAAAGGCTTTATAATGAGTTTGTTGAAAAAGGTATCCCGCCATCCCTAACTGGTTTTGGCACAGCAGAAGATAATATCGGTGATATGATTATGGCTGAAGCAAGTACAGACTGGTATGGACGCAAAACTGATTGGCAAGCCTGTTTTGCGAGGGGACTTTCAATGGCGGTCACAAGTGCAGTTAATGTTGCCGGTGGTTATGAGCCCTTCCTTGGTGCTGATAAAGAATGCCTTACTCCTGCGGTTAAAGCAAAAAACTGGTTTATAAGCAGTTTCCCTCTTCTCGGGGCACTGGCTGCTAGCTTTACAATCATTGAGGACTCGTTAATTTGTGCAAGAATGGATATATCAGTTGCTGCTGTCAATGCGTATATGAAAGAAATTTATATGAATCCCGCTGCAGGACTTGATGAATATGAGTGTAGGTTTGTCATGGCACATGAACTCCTACATGTAGGTTTAAGACATCAGGCAAGGTGTCAGGGGCGTGATCCTTATCTCTGGAATATAGCATGTGATTATGTAATCAACGGTTGGCTGGTTGAGATGGGACTTGGAGAGTTGCCAAAGGTAGGAGCCCTTTATGATCCTGATTTGAAAGGATTATCCGCCGAAGCCATATACGAACGTATAGTATGGGATTTCAGAAAGTTCAGAAAACTGGCAACATTAAGAGGAACAGGGCTTGGAGATATACTCGAAAAAGATAATCGTGATTGGTGGGCAATCGGTGATGGAGTATCTCTTGATGAGTTTTATCGTCGTTCACTTGGTCAGGGACTTTTATACCATGAGGAACAAGAGCGTGGTTATATTCCGTCAGGGCTTATAGAAGAAATAAGGGCTTTAAGTCAGCCTCCGGTACCTTGGGATGTAGAACTTGCACAATGGTTCGATAATTACTTCTCACCCTTAGAGAAAGTTCGTTCCTATGCTCGTCCAAGCCGCCGTCAATCCTCTACCCCAGATATACCTCGTGCACGCTGGATACCTGCTGCTGGTTCGGAGGATGGCCGAACCTATGGTGTTATTCTTGACACTTCTGGTTCGATGGATCGTTCATTGTTGGCTAAGGCACTAGGTGCCATTGCAAGTTACAGCATTTCCCGTGATGTTCCCTATGTCAGGGTAGTTTTCTGTGATGCTGCCGTTTATGACCAAGGCTATATGGCTCCCGAAGCCATAGCTGACAAGGTTAAAGTAAGAGGACGCGGCGGAACAATACTTCAGCCTGGCATTGATGTATTAGAAAAATCTGAAGATTTTCCTAAAGAAGGTCCGCTTTTGATTATTACCGACGGTTACTGCGAACCATTGAAAATTCACAGAGAACATGCTTTTTTAATACCAAAAGGAAGTAACTTACCTTTTAATCCAAAAGGAAAAGTGTTTAGATTCAGTTGAACAATCAAAACAAATTTTATTATAGAAAGGTTATAAATAGTATTGAATAATATAGATAATTTTATTAATTCAAAAGTACCGGTCAGGTTTTTCCGGAACGAAGAAGTCAAATTCGAAAACAATGCTTTAGAAGAACTCGAAAAACTTATGATTTTATCCGAAACTATAAATAAAGTAAAAGCTTATGATACCGACTTTTTTGCAGATAAAAATGCCCAAATTGTTGAAATTGCCATAACTCCTGATTTTCACAAAGGTGCCGGTATACCTATTGGAACAGTTATGCTGACGCAGGGTTTGGTTATTCCCCAAGCAATCGGTAATGATGTTAACTGCGGTATGCGCCTTTATACAACTAACCTTACTGAAGATAGAGTTAGAGCTAATCTTCACTTGCTTGAGAAAAAAATACGTCATATCTTCTTTGAAGGTGGCAGAGATATAAATCCAATAATTCAAACGCATGTAGATAACAATCTGGCAAAAGTAGTTGCAAGATTGGAACCGATACTTACGGTTAAAGGTTAAAACCAACTTGAGAAAGGATCATAATTCAAGTTGTGCCTCGTCACCGTGGCACAACTTTTACCTTTGAGTATAGGAATATACGAAATAAAAGATTAACACTTTTATATCTCGCTATGTGTGTAAGTGAAATAAATTTTATTTTAATATTCATACACTTTTAAATCATACTAACCATGACCATCCATATGTTAACAATAATGTACGCCTATTCATAATGTTCTTTTGAGTAATCTTTATCTAAAAATTCATAGTTTAAATCACTCATTTTTTCAATAAGTAGCATACTTGCATCTCTATAAATCTCTGCTTTAATTTGACCCAAAGCACTGCGTGTTCCCATTCCTGGTGGGTTTCTAAAAGTGTCCGTGTCAGGAGGAGGTACGTTATAATTGTTTAACCAATCAGTTACTACAACGTCCTGTGTTGTTTTAATTAGCTGCTCGACACTATTTTTATACGCAATAAGATCATCTTTATCCTTTTGATATACGCATTTTTTGTCCAGTACTTTCAAAATATTCTCAAATTCAGATTTCCAGACTCCCCTATATGTATCTTGATAAGATTTTTTAGCAGATGAAGCATTATTAATGCGTGGAATAAAGTATGCATCAATTGGATTACTATAGGTATCTGTAGATGTACTATCATTTTGCTCCATAACTCTAGAATCAACTGAAGTATTTTTAGTACTAGGAATAAGATTTTCTTCAGTTGTAGTATTTGTAGCACTTGGAATAATAGTTTCTTCAGTTGAAATATTAGTTTTGTTTGTTATGACTGTTTCATTTTGTTTCGAAATACTTGTATTGCCTGAACACCCTGAAGAAATTAATACTAAAATAGCAAGACATATTAAGACTCCATGTTTTTTTGTCATTTAATTTACACCCCTCTTATAAAAATCAAAACTATAAATTGAGTTATATTACTTTTTTTGCAGGTATCTTAATTGCAATTATTATCATAATACACGAAACAAAAACTCCAAAAGATAACACTCCTAATGGATGTATGTAATATCCTTCATACTTCATATTCCAATTCATTTTAGAAATATTATAAAGCACTGGAATAAGTAATATTGAAAATAGTATCACTATGATTTTTAAAGACATTTTCATTTATCTATCCTCCCTCAAACAGATATAGATGTTTACATTATCTATATTTGCTAATATTTCCTTAAAATTACCTGTTCTACTTTCCAATGAAGCTCCATATATTACATGTCTGATTTCCTAATATGATACTTGTAACATCAATACCAGGATAATATGTTAATATCGATTCTATAGTTTCTGTTGCTAATTCAGGTGTTACATCATTCGATATTCTTTTTCATTGTATAGACTATCTTCCCACATACTCTGAAAACATGTCTCCGCTAAGAGTCTTCCATTTCATTTCTTGCCCTTCTTTGATTTCATCTGTAGCTCCCAACTTTTCATCTTCTTTCGAAATCATAGCCGAAACTTCATCTGGTGTAATAAATGGTACCTTTGCTTCATCGAAGATTTCTTTATATATGCTGTTCGTATAAAGGTTTGCATCCTTGATTGGATTCATATTATCGTCATAAACATAAAATGTGTAAAAGCACTCTTTATTACCAGCCGCATCTTCATTATTATAAAAGCATATGGTATTTACCTCAATTCCACCTGTTATTCCCTTTGTCTCCGCCAATTTAGGAATCTGTCCTAGCTTGTCTGACGAAGCAAGCTGACCGATATCAGTTTCACTTTCAATAGATACAATCGGCTGCCAGTTACCATCTTTGTCAATTAGACTATTTTCCATACCATGATTGCTTGCTCCACCGCTACCGCCAGACTGGCAATATCCATATTCATTAATTGTGGTTTCACTTCTAGCCCAAGTCTCGTAATAATAACAAATAGATAGTTTTCCATCAATATATTTTATGATATAAACAAGAGTGCTATCATCATCCTCAGCATATATTTCCATACCATTTAAGCGAAGAACCAATTCGCTTACCCCATCTTTACCGCAATCGATATAGCTATAATCTATATTTTTAATTTTCTTATTTGTAGAGTATTCAAAATAATATGCTGTAACTATACCGAGTAATTCCGAAAGTGTATATTCACTTCCCTTTTTGAATAAAGCTTCACCCATATCATCTGTTGGCATAAAACGATCAAAAGATACCTTTATTTCATTTTTCATAAATTTCTTGTAGGCTTCCATGGAATGTTCTTCTAGATTGAGTGTTGGTTTTATTGTTGTAGATGGTTCTATAGTATATCTAATAGTAGGAGCTTCTGTAACACCAGAAGTCATTGAAGGTGAAGCAGTTATGTTTTTAGGATTATTTTTGCATCCATTAATCATTAACAATGATGCAATTAATAAAGTAATAATTAACAATCTATTTTTTTTCACTTATACTTTCTCCTCTCATAGTGTGAATCTTTTAATTATGTAAAGTCGCGTACCTTAATCCCATTATATTACCCAAATTCCTCATGCAACCCTTGCAAGTCCAATTTATCATAATTCTCACAAACTCGGATAAGTTCATCCCGTACTTCCATCAACGCAAATCCCAAAGGGTTTAACACTTAAGTGTAACACTGATAAATAACTTATTTATCCCATTATAACAGTTCTTGTATTGAAAATCTTATCTTAAATCAAAAACTCCAGTCAAATAAAATTTATCATTCTTCTTCTCAAAAATCGCCCAGCCGCCTATTCCTGTACAATCAACATCTCCGCCTTCATATAGAATCAATTTATTTTCGTTTATATTTATTAAATGAGGATTCCACTCCTTTTTGATTGAATATTGCCATTATAATCTTTATTATTTGATATACTGTTTAAAGTTTTTGAACCTTGATTTATTGAAGAAGATGGTTCTTGATTTATAGATTCAACTGAATTACCGTGCTGAACATCTGCACATGCACATAATGAAATTAATACAGAGATAGATAAAATAAAAATGATTGCCTTTTTCATTTAGACCTCCACATAATAAATCTTTTATATACTATTTGATACAATATTACCATAGTTCCAGTAATTAATGCTATAAATCCTATTTTATAAAAAGCATAGCCTATAGATTGATTTTGCATATATTTTTGAATAAGTTCCGGAGTTGGGTCTTGATATGGAATTCCTGCAATTATTCCATCATATATAAAACTTATAATTAAGCATACTGTCGATTGATAAATCAGCCTTTCTATTTTTTTTAAATAGTTCTATAAGTTTAGACCTAATATTGGGGTTTAGTTCACCTAACACAATCATTCCAAATCTCCTATATTCAAAACTTCTTTATTTCCTTTAAACGAGCCAATAATTTACTGTTAACCGCTATAATCCCATTCTGAAAAATCATAATTAATTGCAATACCACCAGCATTCTGTAGAATAAATGCGGCTCCTTCCTGACCTTCCATATTGCTTCCAAAATCAACAGATATATAACTGTTGGTAGTTATAATAGTTCCTTCCCTCTGGTCAGTCACTATTATTATACACCTGTTTGTATAAATAAGTGGGACACTTTAATTAAATTATATTGGGTATAAACTTTAAAATGGTCTATACCTAATTTTATTTTGAATGCATAATTGCTTTCTTTCAAATAATATTTAAGATGACACATTTTTCAGACGAACTGTCGCTGAAAATTACCTTGTTTTTACAATGTAGACGAAACAGAAGAAATAGTTAGAATATATCGAATTTTACATGGTTCAAAAGATTTAAGACATTACTTAGGTGTTTCAAAAAAATTCATTAGTCAATAAATATAGTGCCAACCCTATAAAATCAGCTTTTTTGAAACACCCATTGACCAGTTATTTTTTTGGAATCACCTTATACAAAACATAATTGTAAAATCACCTTAGAAATTATCAATTCAGAGTAAGCTAAAAACTTGCTACTAACAGCAATTTGATAAAAAAAGAATGCTTTTTTATTACTAATTAAGAAGTATTTACCTTGTGATTATGTTGGTACAGGGAAAAAGTCCAAGTTTTTTAGTAGCACATCTACATTTCCTATAAAGTTGAAGAAGTATGGTCTGAGTTTGTTATCTAATACCAGTAAATATGTATTCCCTTGTTCTGTTAGCATAACGAAAACTTCATCAACAGAATTGATGCTATAGTCATTGAGCCAATGGTTTTTAACCTGAACTGGGGGAGTTATTGGAATTCTTACTATATAGCCTTTCTCCGGGAAAGCTTTTACCTTAACATACATGCCTGATATCCCATTAAGATAGCTTATAGTTTCCTTCTGTATTAGTCTGGTGGAATGCATTTTTTTTATTACTTCACCTTTGGTAATGTCAAAAATCTCAATAGGTTTATTTGGAGTATCAAGTTCTTGTGCTGAAGCTACAAAAGCTATAAGGCTGGTTTGATAGAATTGACTTGATAGACATATCAGTGACTCATATTTGTTAGTAAGTTCAATGCTGTGGTAATGGTTGTAAATATTAAGGGAAAGAGAAATTGCTAACAATATAATTACACTGGCTTTTAGTAGCTTTCTATTTATTCTAATTAATACCATACTCAGCATAATCCCCCTTTATAATAGTCTATTATATGGGTGTAGAAATTATTACCCTTCATATTATTGGTTACTTTTCAGAAAATGGGAAAACATGTACTTACCCTTTAAAATCAGAAGATTTGGTTAAGTGCCTGTTGGTTTTTGACTTCATTGATAAAAATAATACGGAAGATTTGTATGCAATACGCATTTTCCCTGATGGAACAAAAAGTATTGAAAAAACAGATTAAGCTATTTCATTGAAAATCATCTAGAGGTTACTGGCTTACTGGTGAAATGTATGCTATTAACAGCAATTTTTAAAATCAGCAGGCATATGCGAGAAGTAACGAAAAACTAAAAATTCTCCACTCTCTGAAATTTGAAGATAAAACAATTTTGGTTTTAAAGCTTCTTTAAGGGCTGTCCCATTTTGAAGCAGCCCCCTACCCTATTTTTTGTATAAAACAACATACAGCATGGATGTTAATAGCAAAGCCAATAAATTAATCCATGAAAAAGTAATAATGTTTGGAATAAATTAACTGAGTATATTTTACAGCTATTTGTAGTCCTTAACACACCAATACTTTTCTCCCTTAACAATTGTAAGTGTGTTATAAGTGGGTTCTTCTTCTCCTAATCAAGAAGCCCAGTAGAATTTGAGTTTAACTTTATAGGTATTTTCATTAATTTTTTTATTTTAATTTCATATTTATATGTTGAAGGGCTTGAGCCTCCTTTGAGTTTATATTGCCCAGCTAAACTTCTTAATTATTTTGTTGTTAAAGGCAATTGAATTTTTGCCAAATTTTCAAACTGAATATGTATTAAACTGCCCTATTTGCAAATAATAGTTTAGTGGAATATAAAATAAAGCACTAAATTTTATTTATAAAGGTGGTGATACCCACATGTCAACTAATAAACAAGCCAATAGACTAATTCAAGAGAAATCTCCATATTTGTTACAACATGCACATAACCCTGTAAACTGGTTTCCTTGGAGTGATGAAGCTTTTCAGAAAGCCAAGTCAGAAGATAAGCCAATCTTCCTGTCCATCGGCTACTCGACCTGCCATTGGTGCCAAGTTCGTTATTAACAGCAAAATGTCCTAGAACTGCAATTGACGACGTAGGCATATTGTGATACACTTTTATTATAAGTAAAAATGGGAGCTGATTATCATGTTAAATACCTATGTTAGACCATCAAGAGATTTAAGAAATAATTATTCTGAAATTGCTAAAATAGTCAAAGAGCATAATCATGTAATTATAACAAATAACGGTCGTGGAGAAGCTGTTTTAATAGGCATCGAAGAATTTGCTGACTATGAAGAATATGTACATAAAAAATATGTTCTATCAGAATTAAAAAAAGCAAAAGAACAAGCTAATTCTCCAGAAACTAAATGGCTTTCTGAAAATGAATTTTGGAAAACTGTGAGTAAAGATTTATGAGTTATACTGTAAAGTTTCTTCCTATGGCTTTAAGTGATGTTCAAGATATAAAAATATATCTGTCTCAATATTACGAAAGTACAGCTGACAAGTTTATAAGCAATTTAAAAGATAAAGTTAGCCAAATAAAGGAAAACCCATTTATGCATGAAATATATCAAGATGACACATTTTTCAGACGAGCTGTCGTTGAAGATTACCTTGTTTTTTACAATGTAGACGAAACAGAGAAAATAGTTAGAATATATCGAATTTTACATGGCTCAAAAGATTTAAGACATTATTTAAACAAAGCATAATTGAAAAATCACCTTAGAAAAGATTATCAATTCAGAACAGGCTATTTTACATCATAATACATAGAACTTGCTATTAAGAGCAAGTTGATAAAAAAGATGGCTTTTATATTACTAAACCTTCTTTATTCTGAGTTAAGACTTTGCTAAACATATCACTTACAGAAGCTTTCTTTTTTCCAAACGATTGATTGCACTCGTCAGAGTACTACTAACAACATTTAGTTTCTGGCATATCTCCCTAAGTATTATATTCGGATTATCTCCAACTACTCTAAGAATACTTACCTCTAAAGGTGTTGCACCTTCAAGCTCATAAGTACAAACATTTAGTTTGTTGCTGTTCAGAAGGTCATGCCATAATTTGTTCAGTTTTCTGATTTGTATTGGCATTCATTCGATTAACTTCAAGAATTTCATATTTATTTCTTCCTTTATTTAGCCATTCCAACACCAATGACCAAGCATGTTCTTCAGTATTAATCAACTCTTTGAGCGGTCGTTTTTTCATAGTGCGTGTTCTCCTAGTTAACTCTTGTTAATTACAATACCATATTTATCATTAAAGTTATCCAAAATCCTTTTTAGCCCTGAATCAAGAATAAGTCTTACTCTATCTACAATAAAACCAGGTATTTCTCTATAGTAAGCTTGTGCAATCCCTCCAGCAATACATGCGATTGTATCACTGTCTCCTCCTATTGAAATAGCTTTTCTTATAGTATCTTCAAAACTCTCTGCTTCAAGAAAAGCAATTATCGCTTGTGGTACTGAACCCTGACAGGAAGAATCAAATTTATAATTTGGTCTTATATCATCTAATCTCTGGCTTAAATTATATTTAAACTTCTTTTCAACATACTCTTTAATTTCTTTTTTACTGATACCTGTTCTGGCTAAGAAAACTGCACTGGCAACAGCTTGAGCACCCTTTACTCCTTCTCTATGATTATGTGTTACAACTGCACTTCTCTTAGCTTCTTTTAACACTTCTTCTAAGGTATTAAAAGCAAATCCGACTGGACTTACTCTCATGGCAGAGCCATTTCCATAGCTATTATAGGGTTTTAAATCCTTGCTTGATAACCATTGATTAAACATTTGTCCATAACCAGCGTCAGGGTACTTTTTACCGTACTCCCTTAACTTTGATGCGTATGTCATCTTTGATTCAATATTATCTATTATAAAATTGTTATTCGTATCTTTGTTTAAAATAGCATCGGCTATAGCAATAGTCATGACTGTATCATCAGTAAATCGTGACTGTCTGCTGAAGAATTCAAAGTCCGTAGACTTTACGTTATGCCATTCAAAAACCGAACCAATTATATCACCAACAATTGCACCAAACATAAGCTTATCCCCTAACTCATACTATAAACTAATTCCACTTGTCCATTATAAAATTCGCTTTTCAATAAACCGTTTTGCTATTACATATGAATTTTCAAAAACTATCACTCTATATTTCTCTTTCTTACCTAATTCCTGATAATATAAATTGCTTTTTATTATACTTGGATGCATTCTATGTTTTATAAGTACTTTTTCATATGCTTTCATAAATGGTTCTGGTCCTGAAGCAAATAAACCATTACCAGCTTGTATTTTATCAATGTCAATGTTGAACTCATAATAATATTTTGAATCTTTACTTTCTATGTACTTACCGAATGGAACTGTGCCGTTAGCTAACTCATTATGTGATTTTGGACGGTTTTTTATTTAATACAAAAAGATTTGGTAATCCTTTCCGTAACAGACAAGAGTTTATATACTGCATTTATAGAAGTACAGAATTTACCGAAGAAGAAGCAAAATTAATAAACAAAGAAATAGACGTTTGGTACGAAGAATATGCAAACGGTGAACACAGAGAAGACGAAGACGATATCGATAGTAATTATATGCACGGTGTACCACCCGAAATAGATTTGAAAACATGTGTATTCGTTACATCAAGACTAGAGAAACGTAAAAAAGAAATAAAAGAAATAATGTCCGCAAATTATTCGAAATGGGCAAAAGAAATAAGTTTAAAAGAAAGAGAAGAAGATAGACAATTGTTCTGGAAAAGGATGTCTGGGTTGAATAAAAAAAACAATATAAAAATCTAAAACAACTGAGGGGTTAAAATTCCCCTTCTTACATACCAGCTAACGCTGGATTGAAGAAATAGATAAAATTAAGTTTAATGATTTTGAAAAAAAGAGATGTTGAATATTTCTACATTTACTTCTAATAATCAAAATAACTTTTACGATATTAAAGAAGAATTTATTGATATTGTAAAAACTAAATTATATAGTTATACTTGTTTTTTTGATGAACTTAATATTGAGGAAGAAGAAGCAATTCCTTCTTTAGAATACGAATTCCTTATACGATATGAATGAATATAAATGTGCCGATGCAGGTTGTACCCATAAATATCAACGCCATTCTTTATATATATAATGTCAAGTCTGTTGACTTTGTAATATAAATGTAATAATTCACAAAATGTTTGATATTAAAGGGTTTTAAGTAATATTGTCTATATATGACAATATTTTTTTCTAAAAAACCTTTAAATTCTCCAAAAATCAAAATTTTATGTCTTATACTAAAGATAAAGTAAAAAATGGTGATAGTATGGGTAAGATAAAATACGTAGTAATTGATCTAAATGCACCAAGTGAGGATGCGATAGATAACTTACAAAATTTTATTTATGAGAATATAGAAGCAATAGAAAAAAACAAAGAGTTTGAGAAAGAGATAAAACCAGAAAAGCCTCCAAAATCAGCATAGTAAATAAGAAAAAAGCAAAGTCCTGATTGGGCTTTATTTTTTTGTTTTTTTGGGTATATTAATAATAAGTTTAATCAAGAAAGGAAGGTGATGCCCATATGCAAAACACTAATAAACAAGCCAATAGACTAATCCATGAGAAATCTCCCTACCTGTTACAACATGCTTATAACCCTGTGAACTGGTTTCCTTGGAGTGATGAAGCTTTTCAGAAAGCGAAGTCAGAAGATAAACCTATCTTCCTGTCTATTGGCTATTCGTAGTTTTGCTGTAAATAACCGACTTGTCATTGGTGTCATGTTATGGAGAGAGAATCCTTTGAGGATGA
>JAEZUI010000056.1 GCA_023421115.1 Bacillota bacterium
GTTAAGGCTATGGGAAGAAGTGATTTGTTTTTGAAGCTTGAAATAATAAAAAAAGCTATAGGATTAACCCTAATACTTATAACAATGTGGTTAGGTGTTATGGCAATGGCTTATAGTCTTTTAGTTAGCAGTGTTATGAGTCAGATTATTAATTCATGGCCAAATAGAAAGCTCTTAAACTATGGATACTTGGAGCAGTTAAAAGATATACTTCCAAACATTATGCTTGCAGTTGGAATGGGGATGTGTGTTTATTTTATTGGATTTATTCCTTTGCCAACTATTCTTGTTCTTGCTATTCAGGTGATTTCTGGTGCTGCAATTTATATTGCTGCATCTGCAATGCTTCATTTGGACTCATTTGAATATGTATGGGGAATGGTGAAACCGATTTTTGCAAAAAAAATTAGAGAAAAAGGGGTGAGTTTATGAAGAAAATTCTTTTACTTGGAGGTTCTGCTCAACAGGTAATCGCAATTGAGACCGCTAAAGAACTCGGCTATTATACAATACTTTGCGATTTCCTTGAAGATAATCCAGGTCAGTATGTTGCCGATAAGTTTCATCTGGTTAGTACAACAGATAAAGCAGCTGTGTTGAAGGTTGCTCAAGATGAGCAGATAGACGGTGTTCTCGCTTACGCTTCAGATCCGGCTGCACCGACAGCAGCCTATGTAGCGGAGCAGATGAACTTGCCTGGGAACCCTTACGAATCAGTGAAAATTCTCTGCAATAAAGATCAATTTAGAAGGGTTCTTGCTGAAAACGGATTTAATACGCCAAGGTCTCACAGCTATACAAGCATAGGCGAGGCTCTTGTTGATAAGTTGGTTTTTGATTATCCGATTATCATTAAGCCTGTAGATTCTTCAGGGAGCAAAGGTGCAACTGTTCTTCTTTCTGAGGATGGATTAGAAAAAGCAGTGAGTTTTGCTTTCTCGTTTTCAAAATCCCATAGAGTTATCGTTGAGGATTTCGTTGAGAAAAAACATCCATATTTAATAGGCGGAGATATATTTATTATTAATGGAAAAATTGTGATTTGGGGACTGCTAAACTGTCATAGAGATTGCCAAGTGAACTCGCTTGTTCCTGTTGGAAAGAGCTATCCGCTTGAATTGGAGGCAGATGATGTTGAACACATAAAAGAAATATTGAACGCAATGGTATACAAGCTCGGAATTCGGAATGGCTCTATGAATGTAGAATTGGTTGTGGATAAGAGCGATCGAGTTTGGCCGATTGATGTAGGACCCCGCAGCGGTGGAAATATGATTCCAGATTTATTGGGGGATATGTTTGGAGTGAATATTGCTAAAATGTTAATTCAAGTAGCGATGGGAGAGCAAGTATCGGTTAACATCAAAGAGCCTGAAGGTTACTATGCAACGTACAATCTTCATAGCAAATATGCTGGAATCTATCAGGACATTCTGTTTGCTCCTGAGATTGAACCTTACATATACAGAAAATGTTTGTATAAGAAGTTAGGGGACATAGTAGAGTTTTTTGATAATGCCTCAAAATGTTTAGGTATCGTTTTTTTCAAATTTCCGGATGCTGTAACGATGAACAATGTTTTATACAGAATCAATGATTTGATTACAGTTAAGTTGCATTAATACGGAGGTAGAAACGGTACAGAATAATTAAGGAGTTATTTTTTAAGTCTGATTTTGAGCAGAGTTAATTCGTAGAAAACACGATGAAATTAAATATGTGTTTCAGCACAAGGCATTATAATTAAATTGAATGGTGATAGCTCACTTTCACATTCGATTATATAGTGGAATTTTAAACGATTCTGGGTGAATGTGCTAGGATTCAGGTTGAGTTTGTAGATGAAATTTCTGTGACATCCACCAATAAAAAAAGCTGTAATTTATAACTATCATAAGGAGTAAAGCATATGGCAAAGAGAGAATATGGAGGATATATCGAGTTTGAGTCCTTTCGTGGAGAACTTCTTCATAAAAATGCACTTGCGCTAAATTGTGGTCGTAATGCTTTGGCATATCTGTGTGAAGCAAAAAGGATTAAGAAATTGTACTTACCACGTTTTCTATGTTCATCGATTCCAGATGTTTGTAAGAAAATAGGAGTGGAATTTGAATATTATCATATTGATAGGAGATTTCTACCATGCTTTGAGAAAGACTTACAGCATAGTGAATACCTTTATGTTGTGAATTTCTATGGTCAGTTAAGTAATGAGAACTTATTAGAGTTAAAGAAAAAATATTGTAATATAATTGTGGATCAGGCACAAAGCTACTATCAGATGCCGCTTGACGGAGTAAACACATTTTATACTTGCCGCAAGTATTTTGGTGTAGCTGACGGAGGATTTTTGTATACAGATACGAAATTGGAGTATGATATTCCGCTAGATGAGTCATTTGAACGGATGAATTTTCTGCTTGGAAGGTATGAGCGAAGTGCAAATGAGTTTTACAGCGAATATGTTGCTAATAACATGATGTTTGCTAATGAGCCAGTGAAGCGAATGTCTGCATTGACACATAATTTGCTCTGTGGGATTGATTATCAAGCTAGTGGGAAGCAAAGGAAAGAAAATTTTACGTACTTACATGAGTGTTTCAAAAATATAAATAGATTGAGCTTGACAGTTCCTTTTGGAGCTTTCATGTATCCTCTGTTTATTGAGGATGGCCGATCCATTCGTAAGAAATTGCTAAAGGATAAAGTCTACATTCCAACTTTATGGCCGAATGTATTTGATATTTGTGCAGAAGATACATTGGAATATCGAATGGCAGCAGATATTCTACCGATTCCTGTTGATCAGCGATACGACGAGGAAGATATGGAGTACTTGGTGGAGGTTATTAAGAAATGTATCAATTAAGAGAACTGGAAAAGAAAGACTTAGTAATAAATAATTCTTGGAGGAATGATCCGGAGTTGATCGCTTCGTTGGGAGTGCCTTTCTGATTTATCAATCTGGATGTCGACATCAAGTATTATATATTGTTTTGTTTTTCCTGTTTCTTAATTGGTATGTTTTCTTATAAGACAGAGTTCACAATATTTCTTGTCAAATTTAAGGTGATTCCTAAAAAATAACTGGTCAATGGGTGTTTCAAAAAAGCTGATTTTATTGGGTTGTAGATATATATATTGACTAATGAATTTTTTTGAAACACCTAAATAGCCTGATTCCATCAAAAACAACAATCATTCTATATGTTTTTTACTAATTTTTACGTCTTAGGGTTGAATGGTTAATTAAAATGGGTTAAAATTATAAATACAAAATGTTGATATAAGAGCTATTTGTGTTGTATTTGCTTTCCTTGTTTTTATTGTAAAATATAACTATTATTATAACAAGTGCGGAGGTATAAAATGTTTGATCAATTCAAAGTATATTTAAGGGCACTAGAGCCCGATGACTACAAAGCATCAATAAAATGGAGAAATGACGAGGAAATATGGGATATGATAGTAGGTCCAAGACACTATGTGTCGGAAGCTTATGAAAAAAAGTGGGTAGAAGATGCTATTTTTAATTCTTCAAATAGAATAATTTTAGCTATTTGCACCAAAGAAACAGATATACATATCGGATTTGCATATTTGAATAATATCGATATGAAGAATCGGAATGCTGAATTTGCTAAACTTATCGGGGAAAAAGAGTATTGGGGAAAGGGTTTGGCAAAAGAAGCTACAATACTTATGTTATATCATGGATTCAATGTATTAGGATTGGAGCGAATAGAAGCCCGTCAACTTATTCACAATATAGGTTCCATAAAAGTTAATGAGAAATGTGGTTTCAAAACAGAAGGCATTTTAAGGAGGGGAGCTTATAAAAATGGAACATATAGAGACCTCAATTTAATGTCTGTAATTAAAGAAGATTTTGATGAGTTTTTGCCAAATTACTAAGAACTGTGAGAAAACTGTCAGGAAGTGTATGAACCTATTAAAAGCCTGACGGTTTTTGTTTTTTAAATTACCCCTAGTTTTCTTTATTCCTTTTCGCATTACGCTATAAGCCTCCAAACATGTTTTACTGCCTTTAAAAAATATTTCTACGCCAGATACAAAACTGCAAACAAAGAAATAAAGCAGCAACCTTTCTTGGATAACAGAGAATATAGTACAGACAACTTCAAAAAGACTGCGTTTATTCCAAACGAAGAAATTCGTCAGGAGTTTGTTGATGCTACCAAAAAGAAAAAGTGGAACGAGCTGTTGGATTTTCAGCGAAAATCAGAAGAGTAGTGCGTAAGTGCTTCAAAAGATGACGTCTAGCTATATAACGATCATTGCTATAAGCTAATGCTGTCATTTTTTGAAGCACTTTTTGTGTTTTTGATTCAGCCTGCATTTATCGGGTAAATCCTTTGACCAAGGCAGGTACTTATCCAGAAGTTCTGGGTGGTTTTTAAAATCTTTATTAGGCATTGCTTCAAGGATATATTTTAGATACTCATACACATCCAAAATATTTGCTTTGGCAGATTCCACTAACGTATAAAGGATCGCATTAGCAGTTGCTCCTTTGGGAGTGTCAGCAAAAAGCCAGGCTCTTCTTGCCACGGCATATGGCTTGATATTTGCCTCACTTCGTTATCCTTATATAAGGATAACGAAGTGAAGCATCAATCAGAGGCATCTGTATTGGAAAACGCAATTGGCATCTGATCGACACAATTGATGGAGCTAAGGCAAGTACTATCATCTACAGTATAGCTGAGACCGCCAAGTCAAACAACTTAAAACCATACCAGTATTTTAAGTATTTACTGGAAGAGATACCTAAGCATATGGATGATAAAAATACATCCTTTTTAGAAATGTTACTTCCATGGTCAAAAGATTTACCAACTGAATGTCGAAAAGCGGATCAAAATCAGTAAAATCTATACCGTCAGAAATGACGGTGATTTTTTATACCAGTACTCATGGTTTACCGTTTACGATTCATCGACCAAGGTAATAGCAGGTCAATAGTATTTTGATTACCGGATAGTATTCTTAAGAAAGTTACTGTTGATTGTCAAGTAGAATTAGGTTAAACAATATTCCTAATTTAGACTCATCTCCTGGTAAAGTCTATGCGTATGATTATCTTGATAGAGTGATCAAGATAACCTATGCAAATGGAAATAGTGAAAGCTATGAGTATAACATTCTAGATAAAGTGACCAAGTATACTGATGAAAATAAGAATGTTACACAATACCAGTATAATCCAGATGGTACACTTTGGAAAGTAACGTATCCTGATACGGGGATTGTTGAATATACATATGATAAATTAGGTAGAAAAATAGCTGAAAAGGATCAACGGGGTTATACTACTAAATATTCATATAATGCTTTTGGGAATGTAAGATCAATCATTGATCCGTATGACTATGCCATAGTGAATCAATATGATCTTAAAGGAAATTTAACAGTACAAAAGGATAAGAAAAACAATGCTTCCTACTTGAAGTATTACGAAAATAACAAATTAAAGGAAAAAAGAACTCCGCTTGAATATGATAATCAAGCTATTATCTATGCTGTTGAAGGCTATGAGTACGACGGAAACGGAAATATGACAAAAAAGACTTTAACGGGAACAAAGGATGAACTTTCAAAAAGGATAATTGATTATACATATTATGATAATGATTTGCTTAAGACCATTTCAGACAATGGTGGCGCTTATACCAAACATAATTACGATTTTAATGGAAATCTAACCAGCATCGAAGCTTTGAGAGAAACAGGATTACAGGATATTAGTTGGTTCGAATATGATAACCTTGACAGAAAGGTTAAAAGTATTAAGTTAGTTGAAGAGAGTGCCGTATACAATGCTTCTGCTTTTCCGAACATTACTGCATTAAGAGAGTCTAATTATCCTGGAAAAATAAAACTTATTACAGGATATGAGTATGATGTACTTGGAAATGTTACAAAAGTAATAGATCCAAGAGCGTATGGATATCTTTCTACAGATACTGCAAATAGGGACAAGTATACTACTTGTTATACCTATGATAAGCTGAACAGACTAGAAAAGACAATACGAAAACATAATGGCTCAGAGGTTTATAAGCAAAATTATTACGATGCTAATGGGAATGTGAATAAGGTAAGAAATGAAAGAGGATTTTTTACAGATTATACTTATGATGGAGTAAACAGATTGAAGACTGTAACCGATTCCTTGAAAAAGGTCTTGACTTACGGTTATGACAAAGCTGGGAATCAAACAACTGTTACCAACCATAAGAACTATACCATATCTTATTCATACGATAAATTGAATAGGCTGGAGATTACAAAAGACGCTTATGATAAGGTGATCAGCAAGAAAATTTACGACCCGAACGGTAATGTAGAAAAGGAGATTGCTGCAAAGGGTTATCTTTCAGCTAATAATGATCAAGATAGATATGGAACAAAGTATATTTATGATTTGGCTAATAGACTTGTAAGGGTAATCGATCCGGAAGTTGCTGCGCTTAATGATAATAGTAAGTTTACTGCTAAATTCGAATATAACCAGTATGGAGAAAAGACAAAATCCGTTGATGCTCTTGGTTATGAGACTAAGCATGAATATGATGCTTCAGGAAGGTTAGTTAAGATAATAGATCCGCTTGAAGTTACTACTCAATATTCATACGATAAGTGCGGAAACAAAATTTCAATGACAGATGGCAGAGGAAAAGTGACAAGTTATGGCTATGCTTCACACGGAATACTGACTTCTGCAACCGATGCAGATAAAAACATTACAACCTTTATGTATGACATGGCTTTGAACAAAGCTAATTTGATTGATAGAAACGGCGATGAGACACTTTTTACATATGATTTGACTAATCAATTACTTACTAGGAAAGCTACAGGAACAGGTGACAGTATAAGCTATGAGTATGATGCAGCAGGAAACAGGTCAAAGATGACTGATGCTTCAGGTACTTTGGTTTATGCGTATGATGAAAATAACAGACTAAAGAGTATTACAAAATCAGGAACAGCAATAGTAGCTTATACCTATGATGATTTGGGAAATATAGAGACGATAAAGGATAAAAAAGGTTATGTTACATCGTATACATATGACAAATCAAGTAGGATGGAGACTGTACAATTTACTTCATCTGGAGCAACTAGGACAATAACCTATTTCTATGACGTTAATGGAAACAGGGATTATATTAATTATCAAGGTGGACTTAAGGTTGAATATTTATATGATAAAAATAACAGGCTAAAGAAACTGTTAAATAAAAATTCTGCCGGGAACACAATATCTTCATATGAATATAACTATGACTTGACAGGGCGTCAGACTTCAAAATTAGATAGCTACGGGACTACAACTTATAAATACGATGCTGTAGGAAGAATTGAGAATATTTATGCACCTGGAAAAACATCGATATATACATATGATAATGGAAGTAACAGGGAGACTCTTAATGAAACTTATACATCTGAGCAATCAAGTGGATATGTTGATGAGACATCTAAAAGTGAGATAAAGTATAAGATAAAGAGCAGTCAATACATATACTCCGATGCAAACAAACTGCTGATGCTTGTTGAATCAATGAAAGATGGGACAGGAAAGGAAGTAGTAAGAAAAACCATAAATTATAAATATGATAACAATGGTAATCAATTGCAGCAAACTGTTGACTTTATTAAGTCATATACGCCTGTAATGGAAGAAACCTTTGGTATTGTGGTAGAGGGTGCGAATACTATCGGAGTAGTTGACAATCATACTGAGACGGTGTTAAATAAGTATGATGGTTTTAATAGGCTTATAAAAGTTGAGATGATCAAATGTGGAGCCAAAACAATAACTGAGTTTGTTTATAATGGAGATGACCTAAGAGTTAGCAAAAATGTAAAGAGATCAACTTCAAATTTTAATGCTGAAATAACGAATTATTTCTATGATAGACAACATGTTATACTTGAAACAGATGCAGCAGATAGTGTTAAAACGAGATACATTAGAGGAATAAACTATATAGCAAGGCTTGATTCTGCAAGCAAGTTGTCATACTATATGTTTAATGGTCATGGCGATGTAGTTCAGACAGTAAGTGAGTCGGGAGCAGTCGAAAATAGCTATGATTATGACATCTGGGGGAATCCTACACTCACTGTTGAGAAATATAGTTCAGCTATAAGATATGCAGGAGAGTTCTATGATGCAGAGACCGGATTATACTACCTAAGGGCAAGATATTATGATCCATATACAGGAAGGTTTGTCAGCGAGGACAGCTATTGGGGTGAAGATAACAATCCTCTCAGTCTTAATTTGTATACTTATTGCGAGAATGATCCTATACAGTATATAGATCCTAGTGGTCATTTTACAATAAATGCTGCAAAGATGCTTGGTGGAGTTGTCGGCAAATTTGTAAATAATGCTTTAGGTAAAGCTGTTGAAAAGGCAGTTGAGCAGCAGGTGGCAGCTACAGTTAATAAAGTTAAAAAAGAAATATCATTAAGTAAGACTCTTGTAAGTATTGTGAAAGTACCAGTTATTAATAAAGCAATTTCGGAAAGGGTGAAAACTCTTGAGAAAATTGTAAAAATAATAGAAACTCCAGTTAAATCAAATGATACAGCTAAGTCAAATGATACAAATAAGAACAGTATAATTAATAATACAACCCCGATAGAGGAAAAGAATGCAGCAGATGTTGTGGTGTTTCAAGTATTAAAATATTCAAATAAGGCACCTTTAGATGGAGATCCGATTAAGGGATTGGTATTAAAGCTGCAAGAAAGATTGAACAAATTAGGTTATGTTGGTGAGACTGGTAATGGACTGCTTCAAGATGGGTGGTATCATAAAAACACTGAATTTGCAGTTGGAAAGTTTAAAGAGCTAAATAGTGTAAAAGGTGATGGACGTACTGTTGATCAAGAAACATGGGATAAGTTGTTTGGTGGTAATGCCAAAAGGTATGTGAAGCCAAAAGTAGTTACTATAGATATTGATCCGGTGGGGTATTCAAGTTCAACAATTTCGTCGACTAGCTTAGCTAGAGAGTACTACCGAAAAACGGACCCAAATTCAGCAACAATGCCAAAATATGAGGAAAAGGATAAGACTGTAGATTTTCCGTATTTAAAAGAGTTAACTACTAAGGAGAATTTGGAAAAGCTTTCCAAAGCAAGTTTTCGTTCAGCTGCTGTTGACCCTATAGAAAAGGCTGCCATTGAAATGGCAAGAGAACAGTTAGATGATATTATTAGCGATTATTATCTTTACGAATGGCCAACAGCATTTAAAATTGAAGAATTTACTTGGGCTGCTGTATATAATAATAAATATCAAGAGGCGGTAGATAAAGTAAGTGAAGTTGCAAGATTTTTTAATACCATAGATCTTGCAGCTACAATTAAGGAAGCATATGAAAAATCATTAGAAGCTACAGGAGGCGAGCAAACAGCTACTCTAGTGGGCACAATTGTATATACAGCAATGGATACGGCGTGGAGTAAAGAGCCAGGCATAGATAATCTTCCAGACTTTTTAGGTATAAATAGTGCGTTGAATAAGGAGGTGTCTATAGCACTTCAAAGATCAGCGTCTATAGACAAATCGTACTATAAGTACCTGGTTTCTAGTGATCGATTTTTATGGCAAGAAGGTCCAAGAGAGAAATTGATTAAAGAGATTAATCTTCATATTAGTTCATATGAAAATAAAACAGAGGTTCGTTATGATAGACTTCAAGATAATGAGAAGTTTAAGAAAGCTGTATTGAGCTATTGGACGAAAGTTAAAGATATGAATGAGAACTATGATGAGTCTTATGCTAAAATGAAATCTACGTTAAAAGCAATTGATAAATTAAATAAAAATTAAGGAGATTAATAAAAATATGATTAATAAAAGAATAAGGATTATTTTTGTTGCATTTATGTTGATATTTTTGTTAGCGGGTTGTGGCAACAGTGAATTTGAAGAAGACTATAATACTTATAAAGAATTGTATGTTAGTGTGGTAAATGAATTTACACCTAAAGATTCTAATTTTGATTTAGAAAAGTTAAAAGAGAAGCACATATTGGAGAAAATTGACCAAATGAAAATAATTGTAACAAAAATGAGTAGCAATGCTTCAAATAAAAGAGAAAAACAAATGCTTTCTAATGTCATAAAGTTTAATGAGGGATTAGAATTTTTTCAGTATGCTGCAAAAAACAAAGAAGATTTGACAGAAGATGAAAGAGGAAAAATTACTAGTGAGTTATTATCAGCTGAAAGGTACAGAAGAAATATAGAAGATAAGAAATATTGAATTGAAATTAAGTATTTGTGTAACTTATTACTAAGTTTAGGCTGTTTCAAATAATAACTTATACAACATTTTGGTAACAAATTCCGTTAAATCTAAATTTTTGAAATTAAATGCAATAGGGACGGTTCTCGTTGACTCAGTAAAATGGGACACTGAGAACCGTAATGTTGATCCCTATGATACTGTGCTCAATTGTCGACTTAAGTCTTTTGTGAAGCTGGATCTAAATTTAGACTTTTAGACTTCTCTGCTCACTTAAGCACATCTAGGATTATGTGCAGCAGTGAATAAGCATCCGAGATCTAGACCAGCTGATGTTCGGACTTGTGAAAGATATGTTTACAGAGGACAAAAACGATGATTATCTGTATGCTACACTTGCTAGTCATAAAGATTTTGAAAAAATCTAATCGAAAGTTTTGCAAAGAGTTCATATTTTATAGGGTTATAACCATACAAACTATTTGATAAAGACGAGAAAACGAGGTATAATAACAATGGAGATTGGAGGGATGCCATATGATATATAGAAAACAGTATATGGATAAGATCGTTCCGTTCATTGATACCCCGTTTGTAAAGATACTGACGGGTGTCCGAAGATGTGGCAAATCAACAATTCTTGCAATGCTGCACGAAGAATTGAAGAAGCAGGGCGTCTTGTCTGAACAGATTCTTTCTTATAAATTTGACAGTTTACGATATGAAGAGTTAGATACAGCATCAAAGCTTTATAAGGAGATTGAAAAGCATTTGATTCCGGGACAGAGAACCTATCTGTTTTTGGATGAGATCCAGGAAGTAAAGGACTGGGAAAAAGCGGTCAATTCCTTTATGACGGATTTTGATGTGGATATTTATGTAACAGGCTCAAATTCCAGAATGATGTCCTCTGAAATCTCTACGTATCTAACTGGGCGATATGTTTCTTTCCGAATTTATCCGTTGTCTTTTGAGGAGTATCTATTCTTTAGGAAAGAGTACACTGCACCAGAGGATATTTATAAGGAATTCAGGCGTTATATTCGAATGGGTGGATTTCCTGCTTTGCAGCTAAAAGAGTATTCTTATGAAGAAGCATATACGGTTGTAAAGGATATTTACAACTCCACAATTTTCACGGATATTGTAAAGCGTAATCAGATCCGAAAAGTTGATCAGCTGGAACGGGTAGTGAAATACACGTTTTCAAATGTTGGACAGACGTTCTCTGCGGCAACACTGTCCAAGTATTTGAAGAGTCAAAACAGGCAGATGGATCCCGAAACGGTGTACAGTTATCTCAATAAACTGGAAAATGCCTATATTCTTCATCGCTGTTCCCGGTATGACATCAAGGGGAAAGAAATACTGAAGACTCAGGAAAAGTTCTATCTTGCAGACCCTTCTTTCCGTTTTAGCATTCTAGGATATGATGAAAACGCTGTTGCGAGTATGCTTGAGAACCTTGTTTATATGGAACTTCTCCGGCGCGGATACGAGGTATTTGTTGGGAAACTGGATAATAAAGAAGTGGATTTTGTGGCATCCAGAAAAGAAGAGAAGATCTATATTCAAATTTCGGAGAGGATTGAAAAAGCAGAAACGGAACAGCGAGAATATGGAAACCTGCTGTCAATCGCAGATAACTATCCTAAATATGTGTTGCGAACGGATGAATTTGCAGGTGGTAATTATGAAGGAATTAAAACAATGCACGTTGCTGACTTCCTTTTGAGTCAGGAATACTAAAAATTGATACCCAGCTATTGTTTCGTTAAAGATGTTCGATGCTGCAAAAGATATAGGAGAATAGGTTAGAATTGATTAAAAATGCCATTATTGGTAGACTGCAAGAAGTGGCAGTAAAGTTACAAGGGTTATCTGATGAAGATACAAATGTAATGTGGAATTGGATAATGAACATTATAGCAAGAGGATTGAAAAGTGAAGTTAAAAAAGAAATCGATGATATTTTTCAAAAGGAAGGAAAGGTGAAAAATATGGTATATGCGTTAGAAAGAGCTTTTAAAAAAGAAAAGATGGAAGCAAGGTTGGAAGGTAAAATAGAGGGTAAAATGGAAGGTAAAATAGAAGGTAAAATAGAAGTGATCACTGGGATGAAGGGTTCTAAACTTTAAAGTATATGTTATATAAGGACGGTCATACAGTTTCGGCTGATGTGGCAGTACTCGGCAAGCCAATAAAACGGTAAGCCGGGTTTTCTTTAATGTTCTTGTTCCTATGTGAGAGTCTTTATGTATTTGTATTATTTCGAACATAAATCGTAGTATTATACACATAATTCGATTGAATAATGTGTATAATTATGTTATGATATATTTTGAGGTGATGAAATATGTACAGATATGCAATAGAAGATTTAAAAAAGTGGAAGGACAACCCGAATAGAAAGCCACTGATAATCAGGGGAGCTAGGCAGGTTGGTAAGACATGGCTTATGCAAGAGTTTGGTAAAAGCTATTTTGACCACACTGTTTATATAAATTTTGATGGAAATGAGCGGATGAAGGAGCTTTTCTCAGGGGATCTGGATATACCTCGTATAATATTGGGGTTGGAGCTAGAAGCAGGATTTAAGATACTTGCTGAGAATACATTAATTATTTTTGATGAGGTTCAGGAAGTACCAGATGCGTTAAAATCCTTGAAATACTTTAATGAAAACGCTCCTCAATACCGTATTGTGGCAGCAGGAAGCTTGCTTGGTGTCGCTCTTCACCCTGGTACTTCTTTCCC
>JAEZUI010000065.1 GCA_023421115.1 Bacillota bacterium
ATCACTGCCCAAGTGCCTATCTAAATTGCTTTTTTCTCGTTGATTCCAAAAATGTTGCAAACAATTCGGGCAAGATGATGAACAACTACACCCTTCAAATATCTCGTTCATCTTTCCAAAAACAGAATTTATAAGTTTCGAGACTCTACCTGCATATCCTGCACCAGAACTTAAACTATCATAGAGATAAACATCAGCAAATCTGCTATTTCCAACATTTCTTATACGAAAACCACTCTTTATATCACTAAATTCCACATCAAGCTCCCTGCTTGCTGCTAATGCTAAGGCTTCAGCAAACGTTGTCAAAGCTGGAATTACCCATATAGAATACGACTCTTGCAAATCCAGCTTGCTTTCATCCAACTTAATTTCCAATACCATCATATCTGTATTAAATTCATATCCCAAATATACATCAAAATATTCGTGTCTGCATTTCATTAAATCATCTTTCACATAAGGCAACCTATACGGTCTTCTTCTATTGTCTCTCTCTTTAGAGCTAACAACTCCAGGTTCTATGGCACCACATAACTCACATAGTTTAAAACCTTCCTCTTCTGGCCCTTTATTTATAATAACCAATTTCTGATTTTCTCTGTTTTCCATTCTTATATAACCAGCAGAACCAACTTCCATCATTTTTCCACCAGAAGGCATAGAAGAATATGATGGTAAACTAGCATATGACATTTCTTGATTTTCATGTGTTTCAGGTATGCTACGTCCTTCCCTTGCAGCAAATCCCCAAGGCTTGATCATTGTATGAGATTCCAAAGCACTACCGCATAATGGACAAATGTTGTATGTCTCATTTACTCCAAACCATCCACAAGATAAACTTGTACAACATGATACCTTTTTCTTATATTCATCAAGTTTAAGCCAAGCTTCAGCTGCTTTAGATCTTTTATCTTTCTGGAATTTAGTGTAATAGTCAAACAATCCTCCTGATATATATGTCTGCTTATTAACAACAAGAGATCGCCCTGGTGCATATTCACTAAGTGCTATATCAATGCTTCTATCCGGACTTTCTTTTACAACTCCATTTAAATCTTCTATCCAAAAATGCACAATATTTCTAGGGAAGCTATAATTAGGCAACATACCTTCTGAGAATAAAACATCCATTAGTCTATATGAATTTGATCTTGAATCATCAGAACTTATCGGAGCTGTATAAATAAAAGTTGCTTTTTCAACTTTTTTTGCAACAATATTTATATTCTTTTCAAGCTCATATAAATATTCATTCCAATCAAATGATACAAAAGGTAACAAAATTCTTTTCCTCTCATCGCTTAACGGAACATTACTTTTAACCCAATCTAAAAATAATTGATGATTCAAATTTTGATCTGTATCGAAAAAATCAATAGTATAAATGTCATCTAAACCCTTATTACTTGTTCTTAAGTATTCCTGTAACAATATTAAGTTTACATGTCTTTTTACTAACTTTCTGTTCATTGAGTCAATCCAAGGCATTCTTGGAGTTCCCGAAATAATTTCACTAGGATGCCTAAAATACCAAGCATCATGTGGACCTGTTTCCGTATAAGTTACAATTGATGATACTGCCGCTCCTGCACGTCCTGCACGTCCCGCTCTCTGTTGATAATTTTCACGCATTGGTGGAACATTCCGTAAACCAACACTTGTTAATGAACCAATATCAATCCCAACTTCCATTGTAGTTGTACAGCTCAAAACATCTATCGGTTCTTCATCATCATCTAGCGTAATATTCCTAAATGCAAGCTCATACTTTTCTGTTGTTACCCATACATCTTTTCTTGTATCTTTATAAGATAACTGAGCCGTATGCTCTTCTGTAGTAATATTTCTTATCTTTTCACCAGATAGTGCACCTAGAACTGGATTTCTCCACAATGAGTATCTTTTTAGCTTTTCTTTATCAATTATATTAATATAATCCTTACTTCCGCAATATATACAATGATCCCATAATGTATATGTAGATACGCCGGCACAACGATGGCATTTGTACCAATTAGAATTTTCAGCAGTCTTCAATTCCATTCTAGTGGCAAAAATATATTTTCTGTTATGGTTTCTTCCTGGTGATTGCAAAATTTGTGTCATACCATCAAATCTATCAAGTAATATCCGCATTTTTTTATCATCAATGCCATGCTCTGTTAATATTGTTGCAATAAACTCTGGAAATTTAGGTACTTCTTCTATTCCAAAACCACCTCTATCATATGCTAACACGCTGTCTCTAACATTATCTCCTATTTCAGGGAATAATGCTATTTTCCTGACTATCAAATACTGCAACCATGTATTGTATATATCTCTTATGTCTTTTACTTTTATACCTGTAAGCACTTCCAACTTTTCAAGTATATCTTCGTTTAAGTCATCGCCCGCTTCACCTGATTCTGCTAACACAACTTGTGCTAAGCCTAAATTATTAAACGACCTATAACTATCGCTAATATTTTTCAACAATAGCTGATAAAACATTTCTGGCGGATTCCCAATGTTGTTGCGCATTTTTCTATATCTCACTTTTTGTTTGGATGAATAAAACTCTTCATACTTTTTTAACTGGTTCTTAAACATTTCTTTTTCTTGTCCATAGAAGAAAGTTAACTTATTATCATAAACCACTTTCAAAAAAGCATAATATAGTAAATCTAAAGTGTTTTCGCCATCACTGCTTTGATCTAGCAATTTTTGTGCCATAAAAATTGCTTGTCTGCCGGCATCACCATCTGACGCAATTGTCATATCTCTCGCTATAGTTGCTGCTCTTTGTCGACTATCAGAAAAAAGTAAAACCTTTTTTCCTTCATTATTCAAATTTTTGTCTTTACCAACTTGTGATTCAAACTGCTCTTTAACTATATTTGCAAATGGCTCATTACCTCTAGTAATAAATGGAGTTATTTTATTATGGTCTCTTCCACAATTAGGACACGTCCCAAAGGAGTATATATTTTTTTCATTATCATAATAATTTGATATTAATACTTTTAAATATCCTTCTTCACCTTCATGAGAGTTTTCCCTAAAAAGCAACCCAGATTTTGAATCTAAATATCCCCTTTGAGAATTTTTTTGTGCTTTTCCCTTTGATTTATTATATTTAAAAAAATCTTTACGGTTGTTAGGTACAATCCATAAATGCATCTCTTTTAAGCTTTTCATAACCCTATTGTGTCGTGTCCACAAAAAGTCATATTCATTTGAATTTTGTACACCATTATCAATAAAAGCTCTCAAATACAAAGTTCCACAACGTCTATCCATCATAAGTTCAAACATTCTTCCGCCACAGCAAGGACATATTTCAATATTTTCATCTGTTATAAATCCCAGCTTTATACCCATACCTGTATAACTCTCCTGACAATCTTCATTAATACAGGCGTATAAACCTTGCAATCCTTTAAACATCATATGTACTTTTGAACCTAATAACACTTTTCCTTCACTTGATTTAGCCATAGTACCAAACTGAAGTAATACTTCCAACGCTTCCTCTGCAAGTTTCTGTGTAACCTCTTCTTCAAAAACATTTCTAGCTATTTCAGAAAATGCTTTAGCTTTTTTGTTGCATTCAAATATAAGTTGATTAAACAATCCATCTTTTGACAAATTCCCAAAAAGCCATATTTTTGCTTCGTTTTCATTAGAAGGTAAGTTCTTCCAGCCATGCTCAAAAGCTAATTTTTTAAACTCTTCACTTTGCATTTCAAAATCCCCTTGAAGGGCTTCGAGTGATAAACCCGAGTAGAATTTAGCCTTTTCCACATTTCCTTTCACTTTGTGCTCAATTTGTTCTGTTTCCTCTCTTACAATCACGAACATATCCTTTTCAGGGTTTTTCCCAGTTAAACCACATGCAAATCTCTGTAACTCCACATTAGCTTCAGCCGGAACACTTGCACTTGTCAAAATACATTTCATTTTTGACTGATCAATATGTAATTTGTCCATTAATCTTCTTATTAGTAGTGATACCTCTCCTCCTGAAGCTCCTCTATACATATGAGCTTCATCTATTACTAACAAAAGCTTATTATCCTCCGCTTCATTCAACCAATTTATGGTTTTGTTCCAAATTTCCGCCTCAATTGGCCTCATCAGCATATATTCAAGCATACTATAGTTGGTTATCAATATGTCAGGACATATTTTTTGCATTTCACCACGTGTATATAGTTCTGTGTCTTCAGGTTCAGTCTGTTGAAGTCCTATTGAAAGATTTTGGACAAATTTTTCTAAATTCTTAGCAGGAATTCTTCCAATCTTCAATAATTCTTCATATACACCGGAATTGATATAATTTTTCCTTATTAAACCCGCTAATTGTTTATTCTTATCCTCATCATTCTTTCCTGCATACGGAGTTCTACCTGTATACATTCCAAATCGTGCCCTTCTTACCGCACCATCTTTACATAAAAGCTCGTGGAATTTAGGATTTCCAATTATCTTACGCATTCTTCCAAGCTGGTCAGATACCAAAGCATTCATTGGATATAAAATTAACGCCCTTATTCCTTGATGTTTCCATGCTTCCCTATTGCGAGCCTCATAAATCAAATCAGTCAGTATTGGCCATAAGAAACATTCTGTTTTTCCAGAACCTGTACCAGTTGTTACAAGTATATTTTTCCCGCCATAATACTCTTCAACTGCTGTAACCTGATGCCTAAAAGGTGTTGCAAAAACTCCTAGCTTTGCTTGAGTAAGTTCTGATAAGATTTCCTTTTTCTCATTGTCAAGCCTTGTATTCTTAAATCCAAGAGTCTCAACTTTGAAATTCTTTGTTACTTCTATATATGGTTCTTGAAACAATACTCCCTTCTTTGTTAACAAACCTTCTGAGGCATCCATTAACAAATCATTTTCTGCTAAGTACTGTGCTTTTATATAATCAATTAATTTATTCTTTAAATTATCATGAGTTTTTCTTATGCCATACTCGCTCATATCTTTCCTCCAACTTTATTGATAGATAATTTTTATACCTAATTCTGAAATAGCCTTTTCTACAATGCACCACAAAAATTCTGGTATTATCCTGAAGTATTTATTTTTATATGACTTATAAGGCCATGAACAGCATCTTATTATTCTATCTTCATGATTTGGAACTGCTCCTCTGCAACGTAATATATAAAAATCTTTTTTTCTGTATACATGGAATAATGCCGGTGTTTGATTTTTATAATTCAAAGCGTATAAAATACGATAAATCTCCATTTCTTCTTTATACCATGGATCAAGTTCGACCATCTGCAAATCATTTGTAGTGTTTTTTACTAACACATAGCCACCATTGTATTCATCAGCTAACTTCAATATGCTTATTCCTTTTGGTAAGTTATCAAAATCAACAGGTTTCCAACATTTAGAGTATGGCTTACTACTTCCAGTTTCAAATATAAGGTATTCCGACTTCAATTCTACTCTTCTCCACGGAAATGTAGAATCAATTATTTGATAATAATCCTCACCTTTTACATCAACTATCTTTTTAGCAACTTCAAACCCCACAATTTCATTACTTTTTAACCATTGAGCAACACCCACCGAAAAAGTTGTCTTATTCCTCGGTGTTTCTCCTCGTACTAAATACAAATCCTTACCGTGCTTAAAACACTTGGTTTTCAATGTTACCACTCTTCTTGATTGTATTTGTGCCAAATTGTATGTATATATTACTTCCTGAACAATCTGTCCCGCTAAAGCCATTGCCTTTTCTTCAATATTTTCTTTCCCTTCAACTTCAATCCAATTCATGTCAATATCAAAACATTTAAGAAATGCTTCAAGTACTTTGGATAGGTGTGTTTGAATATACATTATATCAACATTAATATAACTCTTATTTTCCTCTTTGTCAGTATATGAATTTCCAAAAACCAAAGTTTTAGTCCAAGCTGCTCCTGCTGAATAAATCAATCTCTGGTTATACTCACGCTCTGTTTCATCGGCAAATTTGAAAATATTCATATCACAGGCAAGAGTATTTCTCAATTTTTCTTTCATTCAATCACCCTAAGCATTCAATTAAATTTTTCGGATATTTGCTTACATTTAATTCAAATAATTCGGTAAGTTTCTTTTTTTCATTTTCTTTTATTAACCACTTAACTTCACTAGTTAAAAGCTTAAATATAGCCATTTCTTCACTATTATCTTTTTCCTTAGATAAAAGATTACAAATAACGCTTCCCCTTGTAACTATATATGAATTATTCATACCAATATAATCAAATATCTGCCTTGCCACTTTATACCCCTCTTCTTTACCTGTATACTCAGTACCAGCCAAAATTTCATTCGCATCAGCATAAAGAAAGTCGTTATATTGTTTAATTGAATGTTTATCTGAAACCATTAATTGTATGTAATTAAAATAGTGCATTTGTAAGTGTGTTATATCTTCAACACTTTCAGCAGTAAATAAAATAACTTTTCCATTTGAGTTTCTTAGAATTGGAAGTATAATACCTTCATTCATCCTACCAAATACATCTTCTATAATTACACAATTTGTTTCAGCTGAATTAATCGCCATAGCCAATTCACTTGTATTTCCATAACCTGCCGGTACACTTATAATTTCGGGCACTTCTGCATATCTTGAAGCAATTAATGCCATTGCTAATTCTCTTGCTCTATATCCACATATCAAAGGATATAATCCTGAGTTTATAGCAGAATTAAAACAATCACTCATCATTCCATCAGGCATTTTATTTCCAGCATTCAGTAAATTCACTTCAACTATATCTAAATAATCCTCATAATTATTGCACTCTGATTTTTCTTCAACTTTATATCCTTTTTGCACATACAGACTATTTACACTACAAAATTCTGAAGTCGCTGCAGCTTCGGAAGGTTCTGAATAGCTAAATCCTTTTTTAAAGAGTATAGATTCTATTTTATGTTCGATTACCTTTTTATCTATATTAGTAAAATACGCTTCAACAATTTCTTCCCATTCTGATATATTCTTCTCAATTTTCTTTTTCTTATCTTCAAGTTCAATTATTTCTTTTAGCAATTGTGTTGATTTCAGGTCAAGCTCCTTATTTCTTATAATCTTGTCTTTGTTTTTTTCAAACCATTCAGATTGAATCTTGGTGTATACCTTATCATTTCTTTCTTTTAGGCTTAATGCCATGTCATTTATATCTAGCTGCATTATTGCTATTTGTTCTTTCAACTCATCTATTTCTACAATACTTTTATCCAATAACCTTTGCTTCTCCGCTACTTCATTTCTTTCGTTATCCAAATCTTTCTTAAGTATTTGAATTTCCTGCTCACTAGCTTCAGTCTCTTTCTTAAGTACTTTTATTTCATCTTCAAGTACTTTCAACTGCTCTTTATATTTCTCTATTTTATTTCCTACTTGTTCTCTTATTTCATATTCTTTTTGCTTAAAATCCTGAGCATATTCACCCTGTAATTCCTTTTTAATAGATTCTATTTCTTTTAAATACTTCCATTCATTTTCTATTTGCTGTTTAATATCATCCTTAATACTTATATCAAACATTCTTGTTTGCATAAAGAATAATTCTAAATCTAATGTTTTGTCATCTGAATCTAATATCATCTTGAATAATTTCCTGAAGTCTTCGATTGTATAGTTTGAAACCTGATTGGGTTCGGCTTCTTCGCCCGTGAACTCTTTTAGCATCTTAAGAAATATATTTTTGTATTTTATTGCCTCTTGAGCAAAAAAATTCGCATAGTTCATATCACCTTTTTTATACAATTCATATGCTAAACGGGGTAAGTTTTTTTGTACTAACAATGACTTTTTGTCCAACCTTCCTAATTGACTTATATACTTATTATAATGCTTTCCATAATGTTTCATTGGAACTAACATCATCCCCAAATCAGCATTTTTGCATATAACATTTAAATCCTCATCTGTAAGCTCCTTTAATATATCAAGATCAATATTACTCATTTTTTATTGCCTCCTTGATTCGATATAGATATCCCGCAGCGGCATATGGCATTTGCTTTGTTACTGCCCAGTTTTCCAATATTCTTAATAATTCTTCTGAGTTATTTACCGCAAACTTATATGCCTCATAAAAATCTTTGTTTAGTGGTACTTTGGCAGAATTACATCTATACAATTCTTCTATGAATAACTCTATAGTAAAACTAATACTATTTTTATCAGCTTGCCTTTCGTTTGTCATAATCATAATTCCAAACGGTTCCATTGAAATCACAATCTTTCTACTTCGGTCCAAATCTTCTAATACCCTTTTGGTTGATCTTTTTATATATATGCCATCTATCATACAAGCTACAAAATCAACATCCGAGTCAATATAAACTTTCTTTTTGCTTAGCAAGTCAATCTTATTGTAAAAAAGTTGGTTAGCTATACTGTTATCATCTTTCCATGATATGCTTGGTTCAAATATACCTTCATTATCAAAATTGTCTCTGTTTTGGGTTAGTATAAATCTTATTTCACCAGACAATTTATTAAATTCCAAATCTGATAACAGAATTGAATTATTGTCGGTACTTGTTTCAAAAATATTATCATATTCCGGAACACCTCTTAATCCATAACCACTAATACTAGACAATTCTTGCTCTGAGCGTTTACTATGATATAGAAATGCTTTTGTATCTCTTTTTTGATATATTAATTCTTTACCTTCAATTACTGCCGGGGGCCACATAGGTATAATTTCATCACTTTTTTCAATTAGCTGATAACCTTTTTTCTGTATATACGCAATTGCCTCCTCTGTAACCTCTTCAACAACCATTGAGTATACATCATATTTATTGATACTATACAAACTGTTGAACCTTAAATTCCCTTTTTGAAAATATGTAATTCCTGGTACTTCTGATATTCTCCCAAACCTAACCACTATCAAATATTCTTTTCCAACTACGATGTTGGAATGCAATGCAACTCTATATCCTCCGCCATAATTGGAATGAAAGATGTCTTTTTCACAATTCAAACCTCTTATTCCCCATCCCCACTTACGTTGTAACTCAGGAATTTTTATGTTTTTACACTGTATCTCTATCCATTCAGCATTACTTTTAAGTCTGTAATATCCTAAATCAGCTGCATAATATTCTTCCGTTTTTCCGTTTTCTATTATCTCAATTTTGGAATTTAACTCTTCCAATAAATCTTGACTCTTTTGGCTAAGTGGTGGAAAACATGCTTTAAGCTGATATTGACCTTTCACGTATTCGCATAAATATAATGATACTCCACCGTTTGTAATATATATGCTATCAACTTTATCTTCAATTTTCCCTTCCCCAGTATAACCAGGACACATCCTTTGTTGTGGTGTTCTGTTATAAATAGACTTGTGTGCAAAATAATCATCTCTGTCACAACATTTCCTTACATTTATTTCTTCGTCACAATAAGGACATATATATGTTCGTCCACTAAAAGCTTCGTCTGCAAATACTTTTTTCCCATTTATCCCTATTCCATATTCAATTGATGCCATTACTCCCCCCTCCTTGCAATAATTTAGAATCCAATTTAAGCCACATCAGCATTCTTATTAATATCATCAATGACCTTACGTATCCCAATCCAAACACTCATGTCATCAAATATCTCTGCTACGCTGCCCATTTCATTAAACGGTGCTTCTCCAAGCACGCTTAAATCCTTCATCATACCGTTCTTGACAACATAGGATACGATTCTCTTCACAAAATTAATCTGCATACTGTTTAAATTAGCATCTTCCAAAAATTGCGAAAAAGCTTCGTTGGAAGCTTCTATTGAAAGACCTACAACAGAACGCACCAACTCACCAAGAGGAGTGTCCCCATACTCTTTCTCATAGTCCTGTTTTGTTCCAACTTCCTTCCAAAGAATTCTCTCTAATTCCTCAACATCGCTCCCTGTTAGCGGTTTATTGGTTTTAAGCTTCGCAATCGCCAAAACATCTTCGTGTTTCTTCAGATAATACTCTACCTTGGCTTTGTAGTTTTCTAAATCATCATTTGAAAGATCATACTCACGCCATTTTATAGAAACAATTTCATCGGTAAAATCCGTTGTATAACTCACACGCTTGTCATGCTTGATATACTTCACCAAATCACGTAGTTTTGTCCTTATAGCTTCAAATTCATTGATTCCGGCATTGTCTATATAATCAGTATGTAATAATTTTTCAATAAACTCTTTCTGAGCCGATATTTCAGGAATAGTAGCAAATCCAGCTAATGCTGATAACTTTTTATTCAAATCAGTTCTGGCCTTTTTGTATTTTTTCCCTAGCAAGTAGGCTAATTCAAGTCCATACATCAAACTATCAAACCGAAGAGCTGAAATATCATCTTTGTCCGGCAGCACTAATGGTGCTATATGCTCTGCCAACTGCAAAGTCGTTTCGTAGGTCAAAGCATTATAATCTTCTATTCTGCTGTACCCATCTACATATTTTAAATGCTGTTTAACTGCATAATTTTCTCGATTCAGTTCATTTACCTTACCCACCAGATTTTGTACCAGCTCTTTTCTAAAAGCTATCAAATCCTCTGTTTGGTATTCCAAGTCTTGTAATTTATATGCCAGTTCGACCTGTATATTAAATAGCCTTTCTTGTAATGAACCTGCCAAGCCAGTTTCTTTACCATTTTTATTTACATCAAAAAAGTCAAACACACCGCAGAAATCAAAAATATAGAAACGCTCTTTGTCTTTTCCGTCTATCAATCCCTGACACAGTCTGGTTCCACGCCCTATCATCTGCCAGAACTTTGATTTACTCATGATAGGTTTAAAGAACACAAGATTCAAAATTTCAGGTATATCAATACCAGTATCCAACATATCAACCGATATAGCTATTTGAGGCATCTTCTCTGGAGATGAAAAATCGTCAATCAAACTCTGAGAATAATTAGTATAATTGTCAATCACTCTTGCATAATGCTGTGGGTAATTGGGGTACTCCTCATTCCACACTTTTAAGATTTCTTCAGCGTGGTTATGGTTTTTTGCAAATATAATTGTCTTTCCTATCTTATTTCCATAGTCCCCCTTGAGGCCATAAGTCATAAGCGTATATAGTGCTTTACGCATTGTATCTTTGTTAAATAGCCATTCATTCAATGCAGAGCTCTCAATTCTCTCGGGCACAGATCCATCTTCTGCTATAAAGGTTTCTTCATACTCTTCCTTTTCTTCTTCCGGAAGGTCATTATAAGAAATGCCTGACTGCATAAACTTTAATTCTGTATCAGCTACACAAAAATTCACCAAATATTTATCCTCTACTGCTTGCTTCAGGTCATAGCCATGAGTTGGCACACCGCCCTCCAATTCAAAAATACGATATGTACTCTTGTCAATTTCATCTTTTGGAGTAGCTGTAAGACCTATAAGCATAGCATCAAAATAGGTAAAAATGTCTTTATATTTATTGTAAATACTTCTATGAGCTTCATCCACTATAATCAAATCAAAATGTCCGCAGGTAAACAGCTTGCTTCCATCCTCATCCTTTGTATCGTCAATACAATTTATCATTGTCTGATAAGTAGAGAAAACCGCTCTGGCATTTACATTATCTTTTTCTTCGCATAGGTTTGTAAGGGATAAATCATCCAATAGATTATGGAACGATCTTTTTGCCTGGGTAACGACGCTTGTCCTGTCTGATAAGAATAGTACATTTTTTACCCAACCATGACGAATCAACACATCTACTATAGAAATGGCTACCCTCGTCTTTCCACTACCGGTCGCCATTACAAGAAGTGCCTTTCTTCGATTCTGATCATCAAAGGTTTCACAAACAGCTTTTATAGCAGCTTTCTGATAATATCTGTCGGTGATAACATCTTTTATTTTTATATTATCCAATGGTGTCCTCATGGACATTATATTAAATAACTTTTCCAAATCCCGTTTTGAATATATTCCCGATACCGGCCTCTCCGGGTATCCTTCTTTCCCGTCTATCCAGATTCTCGTTTCAAAGCCGTTACTTAAGAATATTACAGGCCTGCGTTTAAATTTCTTCTCTAAATAATTTGCATAAAGAACTGCCTGTTGTCGTCCCTTTGTAACATCTTCGCAAGTTTTCTTTGCTTCAATAACAGCTAACGGTCTTCCATCTTCGCCAAATAATACGTAATCGGCTTTTCCAAACTCTGAACGATTAGGCATTTCTTCGATTAGATATTCATCAATCCAATTCTTGCTACGTTCCCAGCCTGCATCAGTGAGCATTATATCAATATATGCTTTACGTGTTGCAAATTCCGTTAATTCCAATGGCTTTTGGACGTATGTATTTTCTCTGTATTCTCTTCTGGCAGTTAATTGCTCTTTTAGATTGGCATTTTCTTTGATTAACTTTTCAACATCTACTTCAGGTATTTCCTTTATTTGCTCTACTTCTACCTGTTCAAGTAATTTCTCATTATAGGTTTGCTCGGTATAGTCTTTAGCATAGCAATATGCTATAAAATCCATGAATACAAATAAATTCTGTATAGCTAATTTAGCTTGATCCTTAGTGATATTTTTCGGATTGTGATTTACATTGTTTCCTATGAGTCGGATATAATCCATTCTCTTATAGATATCCGGTCCAACAATATCCTTAAAACTATCAGTACTCATCAAGGTCGCTAATTTATCTTGGTACGGCATTTCTAATGAGCTATCGACACTGTATAACCATTTGACCGCAAACTCCATTGCACGCCTACAATTCAGCACAGAGGTAGCATAATCAATGGAATATACTTTTTCAGCAGAAATAGCTACATCTGCAAACGGAGCAAATTTAGGTTCTGTCTTAAGAAAATTAAAGTTAGTCATACGCTAACACTCCTCTTAATTGAAGTATTGCTGCATTAGTGCTTTGTAAGTCAGTTCTAGTTTTTCAAGGCCTTGCTGTAATTGTTCTTTTTGTTTTTCAACTTGTTGGACAAAGTCCGCAAATTGGTTTTGAAGGTCTATTGGAGGATAGATAATCGTCATTCTCTTAACATCCGAAACATTAATATGTGGTGAAGCCGAACCACCGATAAGGTTTTTAACTTGTTCTAATACTCCTTCACTATTCATTAAAAAGCATAAAAATCTTGGATTAATCATCAAATCACTTACACTAATTAGCATTATTCTTTGACCTAACGCTATATGACCTTTTCTATCTATAATTGATGCAATTCCTAATATTGCTCCTTCTCTTGAATAAACAATATCTCCTTGTTTTGGTACATATCTTTTAGTTCTAGCATTATATTCTGCTTCAGAAATATAATCAACTTCATTCCAATTGATATAGTTAGGTTTTAATATTGTGGTACGTATACACATATATCCTGTATTCTCACTAGAGTATTTAGGTGTTGAATGTGGACAATCAACAATCAACTCAGAAACACTGTTTATATCCTTTATCTCCCACCCTTTCGAATTCAAGACTGGATTTCCAAACATCTCTATAAATCTAGCTTTAACCAACAAATCCAATTTCTCAATTTGCTTCTTTCGAAGAGAAATCAAATTACTTGCTTTATCTAATATTTCAGCAATTTTCTTTTGTTCTTCTATTGGTGGTACCGGAACACTTATCTGTTTTAAATGACTTGGTCCAAAATTTAACTGAGCAGATCCTGTTATTAATTTCGCTAACTGAGCTTTAAAATATTCAGTTTTCAAATAGTACATGAAGAAATTCAAATCCATTTTATTCTTATCAAGTGTTTTAAATCTAATTGTGCTTGTGTTCATACATAGGGGGAGATGTTCTTTTCTTACAAAACCCATTTTTTTATCAAAATAGTCTACTTTTATCCCTGAACTTGCTATAATCAAATCTCCTTCATCTACCATAAAGTGGTTATATCTACCATATGCTTCTTCTTTTGATATATATCTTTCAGATGTAGACAAATCTATTTCTCCATTTTGTAAATTTGCTACATTAAGTAATTTTATTCCTTCCGTTTTATACTGAGAGTTTCTTACCCCTGGACCTTCCTGAAAAAATAACATTTCTGGTATCATAACACAATTATAATTACTCACCCAGCAACCCCTCCAGTTCTTTCAAACCTTCGGTTATCTGCACCTCAATCTCCTGAACCTCCTTTAGTATCTTCAACGGCTCGGGATACTCCTCCGCCACATACTCAACCTTCTTATACTTATTAATAGACAAATCATACCCATTATCCACTATCTCCTGCTTATCCACAAAGAAGCTCTTTTCTGTTCTCTCTCTTCCCTCTTCCTTCACAACATTGTGAAAACGCTCTACAATATCCGGAATATCATTTTGTTCCACCGGAGTTCTCTTATCATCCAAACTAAACCCATCAGCCTGCATATCATAGAACCAAACCTTGTCAGTTCCGCCATGTCCGGTTTTGGTAAAAATCAAAATACCTGTTGAAACTCCGGCATAAGGTTTAAATACACCGCTTGGCATGGAAATAACCGCTTCCAAACGATTATTTTCTATTATCTCCTTACGGATATCCTTGTGAGCTGTTGATGAACCAAACAATACTCCATCGGGAACAATAGAGGCACAACGGCCTCCAACCTTAAGCATACGTAAAAACAGTGTTAAAAATAGCAATTCAGTTTTCTTTGTTTTTGCAACCTTCAATAAATCCGTCGAAACAATATCATAATCCAGACTACCTTTGAACGGCGGATTTGCTAATATAATGGAATACTTATTTACATCACTGTTTTGATCCGAAAGACTATCTCTATACTCAATATTAGGGTTTTCAATTCCATGGGTCATCATGTTCATTGCACCGATACGGAGCATTGTCCTGTCCATATCATAACCGGTAAACATCTCATTGTTGTAGTGCTCTTTGTTTTTTGCATTCATAAATATATCTTCAAGATACTTTTCTTTTAAATATTCACCAGCACTAACCAAAAATCCGCTTGTACCACAGGAAGGATCACAAATGGTATCCTCTGGCTTTGGTGCCATTATTTCAACCATCATTCGGATAATATGCCTTGGTGTTCTAAACTGACCGTTACGTCCGGCAGTAGATATCTTAGACAGTAAATATTCATACAAATCGCCTTTTGCATCCTTTTTCTGTTCTTTCTTTACCAATTCATATATTTCATCTAAGGAATCTACTATCTTTGAAAGCAACTGCGGGGTTTCTATTTTTAACAAGGCATCTCCCATATATTTTGAATACGCACTATTCTTGTCAGCATGTAATCCTTTGATAAATGGGAATACACCCAGCTGTATTATTTCATACATATCAGCTGCCGGAAAATCTCTAAATGATGACCATTTAAACTGTTTGCCATAAGTTTTCTTATTTCCAACCTGAAATTGACCATCAAATATACTATTAAATGGCGTTCCAAGCATTATGCTTTCTTTTGATTTAATATTATCAACATCATCTAAATCCCTAATAAACATAAGATAAGTAATTTGCTCTATAACATCAAGGGGATTGGTCAATCCTCCAGCAGCAAAAACATCCCACAAACTATCGATTTTATTCTTTAATTCTCCTGCTATCATTAAGAACTCTCCATTTCAATTATTAAAGGAATTTCTCCTTCATATTTATTTGGTTTGTTATCAGCTATTTAAATTTTACTCAAAAGTACACATACTTTAATCGTATCCTACCATTAAAGCTTTTTATTATTATACTACTTTAATTTACCAAATTACAATACATAATGAGTATACACTCCAAAAGTAAAACTATATATTTACCAGCTGGCAAAAATATGCTAAGCTGTTTATTGAATTATATTCCAATAATGTATTGAAATATCTATTTAATTGTATTGTTTATGTTTGTGTTTAAGTTAATGAAGAACTAACAAAACGGCATTTTTAATTACATAAATGGAGGTGCATAGATGTCATATAAAGTTACTATTTCAGATGCAGTATTAGAGGAATGTATAGAGCACGTAACATTTAATGTTGATACACCTAGTTATAACGAAATGCGACATGATCCAAAGAATTCAATGATAATAATAGGAAAAATTGACATTGATAAAGTCACAGCATTTCTCTATAAATGGGCTCTACTTCCTGCAAGTAATCCCGACTGTTATAAAAAAATCACCGTAGAATATACAAAAGATAATCAATTAGTGCGAAAAGTTTGTTTTTCTAAAGCTTTTGTAGTTGATTACTCAGAAAGTTATTCAAATTATGCTGGTGTCGGAACATTTACTCTTTATGTTAGGCAGTTTGGGGGAAAAGATATTGAGTGTGTTGGCGAAGCTAGACAACCAAGTACAGTTGAATCAAGTGTACTTGAAGAGATTTATGAAAAAATTGAGGTGGCGAAAAAACAAACTCCAGTAGCTAAAAACACATCCATAAGTAAGTCTGCAATGAGTTTTACTGATAGGATTGCAAAGCAGAAAGAAATGAAGGATAATAGTATTACGAAAACGGCTACGACAAAAATGGAAATAACTTCAAAAGAGCAAATTGATAAAAAGTTGCTGGAAACAAAACCTAAAATGTCTAAAGATCCTGAAAAATGGATTAATAAAGGTGGCAAAATTACAATTGATGAGACTGGAACTTGGACTTATCATGACTGGGAAGGCAATTCAGTAAGTTATCCAGATGGATACCCATACTTTAAGTCAGCAGGAATGGTAAAACAAGAAGTACCTATTGATAAGTTCGAAGGCTGGAATAAAGATTTTCCTAAAGCAGATAAATTAGCCCCAAATGGTCCAAAAGACGCAAGTAGCACTTGGCATCACCATCAAGATGGAACTACAATGCAAGAAATAAATGCTAAACTCCATTCCAGATTTACACATGTGGGTGGAATGTCTAAAGTGAAAAAGTGAAAGGAGAACATGTAATGAATATTGTAAGCTTTGGCAAAGCAACCAAACAAATGATCGATGATTTTGAGAAACAAATTGGATTTACATTAATGGATGATTATAAGCAATTCTTAAGTACATATAATGGCGGAACATCCAAATTGGGATACAGCACATTTTGGGTAGAGGAGTTATCTGAAAACATCCCCTTAGATGTTCTATTTGGTCTTGTTAATGATGTTGATTTCGATCTAAGGGATTGGAATGATGAGTATCAAGATGATTTACTGCCAAATGCTATAATCATTGGACGTGACCCTGGAGCAGGCTTCATTGTTTTAATAAATGATACTGAGGATAGTGGGGTATATTATTGGGATCATTCACTCAATTTTGACAAATCAGATGAAGATAATAATGTTTATTTAATTTCTGATAGCTTCCAATCTTTTATTGTTGGTTTAAAGCCCCCGGAATAATAAGATATATTCGTAATAAATATAGCTAAAATCGTTGGCTGAGATTAATTTCATATAAATGCTTCACTCTAAAAATGCACACCCTCGACAACTAGGATGTGCATTTATATTTCAACTTAGAATTCTTGAAATAACGCTATTTTCCAACACTCATGATTTGAGTTCAATATAGTAAAACACTATATAACTCTTGCAATAAATACTATAACATATGTTGCCGGAATTAATAAAAATATTGCTGCAAAGGTTCCTAACATTTTACTTGCAACCATTCCAACAACACATGTCCGGAAATCATCTTCTAAAGTTTTACCTTCTATCACATCATCGGTCATAATAGATAAGGACGGGTCAATAAATATGGCCATAATTATGGTTGCAAATCCGTTTATTACAGATGATAAGGTAATACAGGTTGCTCTTAAATCAGGCTCAATACTCCCTGCATAAATAGGTGCCAACGCTCCGACTGTTATTATAGCTACTGTTAATAAATTAAACACCATAAGTCTTTTGGGCAATTTTTTATAATTTAAGAAATCAGCATAAGGACATTGAATAGGGCAAAGGAAACTGCTATCTTGCCCGTTCTCACACCTACTAGTCTTACGGAATATGCCAAAGTTCCAATTAATGAAATAATAAAGTTTAGTCCTAACACAATGATAATTTGTGTATCCATTTTTGCTTCCCCTATTCTATCGTCAAATTTGCCTATGGTAACCCTTGCCGGTATCTTTTTACTTAAACTTTGAATTTTCATAATTATACGGTATGCTTGTACCTACAACTACATCTTCTATTTTCTCGATAATTAGCCAATCATCCATATTACCTTGGTGTTCAAACCCTAAGGGAACTAATTGCTCTACGTCTTTAAATTCGACTAAACATAAACATTTCTTATGCCATCTTTCTTTTTGCTTATCAGATAGATTAAGCTTACTTTGGTTATCATTAATTATTTTGACAATTTCTTCCTCAGTCAATTTAACATAGTTCTGGACAAATGTAACTTTAGCCCTAGCAGATATTGTAACCGTTCCTTTTTTCATAAAATATAGTGTTTCAAAGGGTATTCTTTATTTTTTTGTAATAGGAAGCCAAACCTCACATTTATAATGTGGGGAACTTGTATCTCCCTCAGGATATACTTCTATATCCGGTGCATCTGCATACTCATATCCGGAGGTCGGTAACCATTCTGCTATAATCCTCTTCTGAAGCTCTTGTATAGCATTTGGCATAGCTCCTATACATTCAAATATAGCCCAAGTCGTTTCGGGCACTTGATATTCGTACATATTCTCAGGAATTGGTTTGTTTGTTGCAGATGCAATATAGTAATCAAAGTCTTTGCCATTCATACAAGTACTAACACCCAACACCCCTAACGGTTCTTGATTCGACAACTTACTAATCTCTATAAACATACCGTTTTGAAATACTTCACCCCAAAATCTTGGTATTTCTTTAAAGTTTTCTTCAACATCCAAATCAAAATGTTTTTTTGCACCTACAATCCTAAATTCTTCTTTTTTCTCAATTCTATAATTCATCTCCACATCTCCTTTAACTGAAATCAAGAAGGTCATACGTGGATGGGCTTTGAGATTAACTCCCTCTTTTTTTGCACCCGATGGCGATACACCATGTATGTTCTGAAACGCACGTGAAAATGAAGTCGGGGAATCATATCCGTATTTCAAAGCCAAATCAATAACCTTTATTTCACTATTCTGAAGCTCAAATGCTGCTAATGTCATGCGTCTTCTCCTAATATACTCAGCTAATGAAACACCTGCTATATATGAAAACATTCTCTGAAAATGGAAAGATGAACAACAGGCAATTTTTGCTGCTTGCTCATAGTCTATCTCATCTCCAAGGTTATTCTCTATATAGCTTATTGATTGATTCAGCCTATCTAGCCACTCCATTGTATCAACTCCTTGTAATTAAAGTATAAGTGGTTAAAATAATATTGTCCTCTCAATTTATGCACAAAAAAGTGCTGCAATAACTGCAAATATTTCATGCACACATATTATTTTTGTTGGGCTCATTCACTTCAAAACTCCAAAAACCAAATATCTTAACGTCAATAGTAGATATAAAAACCCCGAAGCTGTACTTCTGTTCTACAGTCAGGGTTTTGTATTAAAGTTTTAACCTTTTTCTTATTTGTTCCATATATTTGTTTATTTCTACACTTTTCTCTGGATACTTTTTGCTTTCCTCCACTAAATATCTGTAAAATTCATTGTATGAGAGTATTACAAATTCTTCCTTTGGAAACATTCTGCTAATTAGAACACCACTATCACCAAAATATCCATCTTCCTTTGGTTGGTACTCAAAGGAAAATACGCAACAAGCACTTTCCATTCCATAACCTCTTCCTTGTGCAAAAGATTTTAACATCTCAAGAAAATATCTTCCTTGCATATAAGCAAAGTACATATGTACAACATTGTCTACTTTGTGCTTTTCAACTAATCGCTCCATTCGCAATCCCTCCTAGTCAATTATTGAAAATTAGTTTAAATCAAACTCAAATAAGAGGTTATAATCTTTAAAAATGGAAAATCCTAATAAATTAAATTCTACGTTTTTGTAAATTATTCCTGCTTTTTTCGAGATTATTATAGCATTATCTGTAGCAGAATTTGTCCTTAAACAAAAAAGAAAAACCGACACTTTACACCATGCCGGTTTTTAACCCTTTAATTCTATATACCATCTTTCTTCATTGCATCAACTATTATGCAGTGATTTATCAAATCCTGGTCCGATTTAACCTCACTGGTATAATTTAGTCCATAGGGCCAAAAATGAGTATTATCACCACTAATTTTGGCATTATTATCTCCTGTAACAGCCCTTATCGCTGCCGTCCCATTTGCACCGGCATAAACCTTATTAACTATTAAGGAAGTCCATCTACTTGACGTACCCACACCAACTGTATGAGCGATTTCGTGCATAGCAGTGATATGATTCATATAACTGCGGTTTGAACCAAATCTAATTGAACCGTTTATATTCCCGTCGGCAGTTGAAACAGAAGGTTCATAACGTATAGTCAAAGCTTTTGTAATTGTGGTGTACTGGTTGTAGAATTCCACTGCCTTATCCATAGCACTCTCAATTCTATTATACGCATCTTGCTGATCCGATGTAGGATTCGAAACCTTTACAAGTGTGTATGTAACATTCCCCTTTTTAGGAGCAACTGTCGGTGTAGGTGTAACTACGGGTACATCCTCTGCCGGGAATTTATTGATAAAACCAAGTAAAAAGCTTCTCATCAAACCAAAATCAATTGAATTGACACCTCCGTCAGCATTCACATCCGCTGACTTTATCCCATTAGAAACAGGAAACTCAGAGATATTACCCAATAGATAACTCCTCATCAATGCAAAATCAATTGAGTCTACCTTGCCTGTCCCGTTGACATCCCCATACCTAAACTCTGCACCGTACACAAAAGACGAAAAAGACAAAACCAATGCAGTTATGAACAGGAATACTACAATTTTCACCATGCTTGACTGTCGTTGAAACAAAACCGACTTAATCATAATTTGTATCACCACTCCCCCCAGTAATCTTATACTAATTTTATCACAGTGGTGATTATTAATAAAGCTGGCAAAATAATAATATTCTCTTAATCCAAAAAACGATTCAAGTTTGTTGTATTTCACATAGCCTAAATCATCGAGATACAATATTATCCATTGTCATATTTATGCACCTTGCCTTAATATATTTAATTTAATATCAAAGAAAATTGTGATAAAATTGTTCTAAGGTAATCAATTCAAAAAACACAATATGAGCATGATCTGCTAAAAGGCTCGTATAAAGCTTTTTCGTATAACTAAGAATATTAGGAGGTAATGAAAATGAAGACTTGTCCTAAGTGTAATGAGTTAAATGGTGAAAATAGAACGGAATGCTGGAAATGTAAAGCATCTATAGGTTCAGTTAGTACATATAAAAAAATTTGCCCTAAATGCGGATTGATATTTTCTCAAAAATCCGAAAATTGTGAAGAATGTGGCACAAGATTGTCAGTTTATACCGGAAGTGCTGATTACGCAACCCCAACCTCTAGCGATGGCGGATGTTGGATGTATGTAGTATCAATATTAATTCCATTGGTTGGTATTATTTTAGGTTGTATTTATATAGCTAGAAGAGAAGATGAACTTGGAAAGTCTCTCATTATTACTGGTGTTGTAGCTAATATTTCTGCGGTAATTTTGGGAATTATGCTTGGAAGTTGTTCTGTTATTTAATTTCAAAATGAATAAACCCGATAAAAGCATGCAGTTTTTTCAACCTTAATGCCGCTGTAAATAAAAATACCTTGGCTAAACATAGATACATGCCTATCTTTGTAAGTTTGTTATGCGCATCTATTATGATTGGTGTAAACAAAAGTTTAAGATAATTTTAATAATTATACTCTACAACTACCCCCCCAAATTCACTAAGCCTCTCTCTATCTTCTAACGTCACCAAATCTCCCCAAATCTCTACCGGATATCCATCCCCGACATCAAATACTACAACTTTACCAACTACTGTCCTTATTATCTCATTTGTAATCTCACCGGCTCGCAGTTGATGCCTTAGCATACCAATTATCTCTGCTCCCTCCCTTAAAACTGTGCTTCTTTTCTTAAGAGCTTCTAACTCCGATCTTATTAATTCCACCTTTTCTTCCAATTGTCTATTCATTCTTATAAACAAATCCTCTGAGATCTTCTCCTCAAGCCTGTCTAAATACAGTATTTCCTGTTGTTTAAGCTTAAGACCAAGCTGTTTGTCCAGCCTCTCACTTTCAATTTTACTATCATCATTGGAAAACACCTTTTCTAGCCTTTGCGTCAACTTCGAATCAACAGCTACATTGTCAATAAAATTTAATAAATCCTCAACCACAATATCAAGAAGCTCTTCCTCCTTAATATGGTGGCTGGTACAATCGGATCTGCCTTTTTTGCCATAGCTACTGCAAATATATGCCATAGGTCTGTCTTTTCTAGCTCTTGCAAACATTACACTTCCACATCTGCCGCAGTATACAATCCCCCTAAAAATGTGTATAACTCCTTTATGGGGTCCTGAATCTGTCTGTTTCTCGCTCATCATCCCCTGAACCTTATAAAATTCCTCCTCACCTATTATCTCTTCATGGGTATTTTCGGTTATAACCCACTTATCTTTAGGAAGTCGTCTGGTTTTTTTACTTTTGAAGCTTATCCTCTCACTTATTCCCTGCACCGTATCCCCGATGTACACTCTATTACACAAAATCCGCCTTACACCGACAGGGTTCCAGGTGCTTTGTGAAGGTGAAGGACAGCCTTTTTGATTTAAATAAACTGATATACGGCTATAGCCCCACCCTTCCTGATATAACTTGTATATCTCCTTCACGACCGTAGCCTCATCATCATTTACCATAAGTTTGTTTTTTTCATTCGGAGATTTTAAATAACCAAAAGGTGAATTTCCTATGTATTCACCCTTTTGTATCTTGAATCTTATATTCGCACGGATTTTTCTTGATATGTCCTTGATGTACCTCTCATTGTACCAAGTGTCAATCCCAACGGTGTCATTGTCCTTTAAGCTGTCGTACCTACCGTCATAGGTAATTACCCTTACACCGTTTTCTTCGAGGTAATCCAAAAACAGAAGGGTCTTTGCGTTATTTCTCCCGAGCCTCGATAAATCCTTAATCACAAGCAGATTTATAACGCCTTTGGATATATCATTTTTCAGCTCTTCAATCCCTTTTCTTTCAAATCCGGCCCCCGACACATTGTCATCAACATAAGTCCTGACTACACTGCCTAAATTCCTGCTCTCAATAAAGTCTTCCAATAGCCCTCTCTGTGTTTCAATGGTCTCGTAATTCTGTTCATTATCATCTCTGCTTTCCCTGACGTAGATGCCTATACTATATAAATCCCCATTTATATCTCACACATCCTTTCAACTCTTATCCCTTAACAATATCTTTGCTATTTTAATCAAAACTTCCTCCACCTCAAATTGCCTTTTAAACTTTCTTACCACAACTCTTGAGCCCTTTTTTTTCTTCATTTTTTATTAAAAGACACCATTAAAATTCTACTAGGAAATATATATGCAGATTCTTGTAATAATAAAAATTGTCCCTGTTGAATAGATCCTTCTTTTATGTGTATAATTATATATTGAAATAAATATACAAGGGTGATTAAATGGACGGTAAAATTCCCGAAAAGCTTAGGCACTTTTTACAAACGGCTCTAAAAGACGTTGATGACGGTTATGAATATGCCTCCGAACTAAATAGAATTCTTAATTCTGATGAATGTCAGACCGCTCTTACCGGAAAACAAATTGATACTTTGAGAGAATTTTCAGACCGGGTAAAAAAGGTAGGCGAAATAACTTACTATTCCGAGCAAAGAATTAAGGATTTAGAAAAGGAATTCTTCGGCGAGAATGGCATACTTGGCTATCTAGGTGAAGAAGTTGTCCCACCAAAACCGATATGGCCCTTTTAATACTTTTTCCTCTTTGCTGCAACGGGTATATTCATTTCGTTTCTGTACTTTGCAACAGTCCGGCGTGATATTTCCATGCCGTACTTTATAAGCTGGTTTACAATTTCGTTGTCCTTTAGCGGAGATTTTTTATTCTCCGTATCTATTATCTCTTTTATTTTGGACTTAATTTTCTCACTTGTCATATCTTCCAATGTGCTTGAAGATACCCTCCCCTGAAAAAACAACTTCATATCAAAAACACCCCAGGAACATTGAAGAAATTTGCCGCTTACCGTTCTGCTGACAGTAGACTCATGCATATTTATATCTTTTGCTACATTCTTCATTGTCAGGGATCTCATATGTTCTTTTCCCATCTTAAAGAATTCATTTTGATACTTAACAATACAATCGGTCACTTTAAATAGCGTTATCTTTCTCTGCTCAATACATTTAATCAGCCACTTAACACTTTCTATTTTGGATTGAATAAACTTTTTTGCTTCAATACTTATATCATCCTGCAAAATCCCTTTGTAATAGCTGCTGATGTTTATTATGGGCAGTGCTTCATCATTTATAATTGCCCTAAACTTTCCACCAACTTCTTTTACAATTACATCTGGGACAATAAACTTTGTATCTTCATATTCGTAAAACTCTCGGCCCGGTCTTGGCTCTAAGGAACGTATGATATCGTGTATCCGATTCACCCGTTCAACACTAATCCCTACACTTTTTGCAATTTGCACTATCTTATTATCAGCTAAATCTTCAAGATAATTTTCAATTACCTCCATAACATCTCCATCTTTATTACCTGTTTGCATAAGCTGAATAATAAGACACTCTTTTACATTTCTAGCACACACTCCCGGTGGATCAAAGGTCTGTATATGTTCTAATACCCTTTCAACTCTTTTTGCCGGTATGTTAAAGAAAGAAGCAACTTCACTAATATTAACAGACAAATATCCATTACGGTCAACATTGTCAATTAAATATTCGCCGATCTCCATATCTCTACACACGACATCGGAAGTATGAAGCTGAAGCAAGAGATGTTCTTTAAGTGAAATTACCGAAGTTGACCTGTCAACAGAAAATTTCTCTATTGCTTCATTAACATCCTCATCACTAATTGTACTGCTAGAACCCTCCTCATAATACATAGGAAGCAGAACTTCTTCCCTGCTTTTAATATCACTTGGATTAACTTCTAAAGCAGGATTAGTCTCTAACTCATCTTGTATATATTCAGCAAGTTCTCTCGAGTTCATTTTCAGAATTTCGAAAGCTTGCCTTAATTGAGGCGTAAGTATTATTTTATTGGATTGAACAAGTCTCAAATCAAAATCGAAATCCAACGTTATTCCCCCAATCCGTATTGCTTAGAACATTTCTAAAAACAATCCATCCGGTAACTATGTCGGAACGCCTTATAAATAGGTCAGTAAATATAGTCCAGTAAACATTGTATATAGAACAATTACAATAGCCACAGGCCAATGGGAAACTATTGAAAGCACATCGCTTATAATAGTAGTCTTAGATGCTCTAATACTATATTTTCCTTTTGTGGCCAAATTAAAACCTATTAAAAGCATAAAAACAAAAGCAGCACATATTACTCCAAACATCAAAGTATAGCCTAAGTCTTCCAATGTATAAAAACTCAAGTCATTTTCCAAATCTTTGGTTAAGTATTGCAGTACTGTAGCCAAAAAATTATTCATAAAATGAGCTATTACACCCGCAAATATTGAATTGGTCTTTACCACATAGTAGCCAAACAGTATCCCTAAAAGTATCGGTCCAAACAAATTGGTAATGTCAAAATGAAAAACTCCGAACATTATACCCGAAATAACGACTGCCTTCATAGTTCCCCTGTTTTCATATGCTTTTAACAAAATTCCCCTGTGCAAAATCTCTTCGCATACAGAAGGAGCCACTGCTATTACAAGTATTGAAATAAATACTTCACCGAGATTTTGAGGTAACGGTATTACTGTGTCTTCCGGAGCCTGACCGATAAACTGCAATATATATATAACAACTGAATTCAAAGCTGAAGCTGCATAAAAGGCAGGAGCGGATATCAATATTATCAAAAATGAAGGCAATATCCCCGGACTGTTAAATCTCAGTGTCTCCTTTATATTTATTTTATTTCCGATCATATAAAACAATGCTGGAAATAAAACACAATAAAACTGTATCATTAACAACAGCAGCAACATATTGCCATTAAGAAAACCGCCATATGCTATATCTACCAACTCAACGATAAGGGAGAACACAATATTTATGATTGCTACAAACAAAAAAACCTTATTTGCACCAGTAACCGTTGTTTTGTTGTTCACAGTAGTGTTAATCCTTTCTGCTATATAATTCTTTCTTCAGTTATAACAAAGTCTAGAGGTATGTCATGTTCTTCAACAGGAACAGCATCGTATATCTGAAATTCAAAGGCAATTCCAATTTTAGTGCAACTGTTTTTAACCGATCGAAGAAATCTATCATAAAGTCCTGCACCATACCCCACCCTATTTTTATATAGGTCAAATGCAACTCCCGGTACAATTACCACATCGATTTCTTCCGGATTAATGATTTTTGCTCTATCCTTTTTGGGTTCTAAAATACCAAGTGTTCCAGGTATTACATCCCTTTCTTCATCCATAATCTCGTAAGGTATAATCTTTCTTAAACCGTCAGTTTTATCTACAAGAGGCAATATCACTCTTTTTCCATGTTCAAAGCAATAACGTATTATATATCGGGTCATTACCTCATTTTTAAAATCCATATAACACATTATTGACTGACTTTTTATAAAGGGTACTAAATTAATAACCCTTCCAGTTATTTCAATACTTTTACTTTCTACACTTTCCCTATTTTCATTCTTTCTATGAGAGGCAACTTCTTCTCTTAAAAGCTTTTTTGTCATCAATTCTTCACCTTAATCTTTCCACATGTTTCTTGAAAAGTACTTACACTCATTTTCTTATTAACAGTTATTTTTTAGGGATATCACAAAAGCCTTAACCACTCTAATACGTAGTATTTTAAAATAAACAAGCCCCCAAAAGCTATTGTGGTTAATGCAAAGGCATAAATAACTCTTCCTTTCGGATTTCCTATATTCAATAATTTAATTATTGTATAGCCAAGTCTTGTAATTATAAACACCAAACCTAATAAACTTGCAGTGGATACTATCCACCATATGGGTATACCAGACTTTAAAATAATAATACATATGCAAATATTTATAAAAGACAATAGTAACAAATCCAAATAGCCATCAATTACTTTTAATTTATTTGTATCATAAACTTTATAATTTGCTGCCGGAATCAGAAAAAGGACTATCGGCATACCAAAAAAAATTCCTGTCATCAATCTCACAGTATTATCGGTTTGCCTTATTGAAATATACGAACTAACAGCATCGATCATCATAGGAACGGTTAATAGCGCCAATATTATACTTATTCGTATTGATGGGGCTTTATCGGACTTTAGTTTTCCGCGAACAATACAATATATCAATGCAATAGCCCCACCTATATATATGCCCGTATCCCTAGCGCAAAAAGGAAGAGGAATTCCATCAATATATATAGTCCGTTCTGGCATTTGGTGACACACCAAACTACCAATAAAAAAATATATTTTCGAAATTATCTCCATGTTTTAAATACCAATGTCCAACTACATTTCTGAGAAGGCAATTGCCAAAGTACAACATGAAATAGACCATAACACAAAAACAACAATTGAACTAACTAAAAGAGCCACTCCAAAGGACCTTTTATCGGTATCTCCTTCAGTGTTCATAAATACAATTGCTATTATGACACCAACTAATTGACCTATTCCAGGTATAAAATTGCATATAGTCGTTATAAACACCTTCATTGCATTAGTTAAAGAAGGTTTTACACTAGCACCTGCACCGGGGACACTTGCCATAGTGGGCCTCTGTTGCCTTAACACATTTCCCATTTCAGGTTTATTTACAGCCCTTGGTTCTCGTTGCATTTGATTGATGTTATCCGGTTTTACCTGTTTCTCAATACTTTCTTCAACTTGACCATTAGAATTAACACCAAATAATTCGCTATTTTCCTTTAACTGCTCACTAGGTTTATTATCAAACAGCTCGCTATTTCCTTTTAGCTGCTCATTTGGGTTACTATCAAACATTCCGCGATTTTCATCTAAATGTTCATTAGGCTTACTATCAAACAGTCCTCTATTTTCATCTATTTGCTCATTAGGCTTATTATCAAAAAGCCCGCTATTTTTCTCGTTGTATTTTTCTTCATGTATAAAATAACTGACATTATTATCAGTATTTATTGAATTGTCAAATCGGCCTTCTGAAAAATATCTATCTTTATCCTTCATTGGTGAACCGTCATTATTAACACTATCAGTTTTGACCTCATCAATATCCACACTTTTTTCTGTTTTAAGAAGACTACCGCAATAAGGACATCTCTTTGCATCTAAAGATATTTCTTCCCCACAAAAACTACAAACTGTTCTTCCCTTTTCGCCACCGTTCATCCAACCACTCCTTATCTTATTGAGTTCAATCTATAATATTCTTCAAAATTAAGCAAAGTCCTTCTACAAGGGAATATATTGTTCAATTTGTGCATCTCCAAAGGTACCCATTTTAGTATATGCTGCAAAAGCACAATCAATTAACTGAAATGCTATCGCAGCTCCAGTACCCTCACCCACACGCATTTCAAGATTTAAGAAAGGTTCCATTCCTAGAGCCTCCATGACTTTTTTACTACCAGGCTCTGCCGAACCATGGGATGGAAATATAAAATTTCTTATTTCGGGCTTTAAGGCAACTGCACATAATGCAGCCGTTGCAGAAATAAATCCGTCAATTAGAATGGGTATTCTATATCTTGCAGCACCTATATAACATCCGACAAGACCCGCTATATCAAGGCCTCCCACTTTTACCAACACGTCGATGGGATCCTTTCGATCTGGCCTGTTTATTTCTATTGCTTTCATTATTACCTTTATTTTATTTTCAAGTCCTTCATCATTAAGTCCCGCGCCTCTTCCAACCATTAATCCAACATCCACTCCCATAAGCACTGATGATACCGCACTACTTGTTGTAGTATTTCCAACTCCCATTTCTCCGGTACCTAGCAAATTTACACCCTTATCCTTCAAATCCTTAACAATATCAATACCTGCTTCTATTGCTCTTATAGCCTCATCCCGCTCCATTGCAGGTCCTTTTGCAATATTCGCTGTTCCCCTTCGAATCTTTCTATTTATAATTCCTTCACAATTGAGGTCATCGTCAACACCTATATCAACAACTGCAATATTTGCTTTCGCACATCCCGACAATACATTTACAGCGGTTATTCCCTTTGTAAAATTTCTTGTTACCGAAGATGTTACACTTTTAGGGCAGGAACTTACCCCTTCCTCAACAACTCCATTATCTGCACACATTATTATTATAGTCTTACTGTCAATTTTTGGGTACATTTCACCTGTAATGCCCACAATACGCTTGACAACTTCTTCAAGTTTACCCAAACTTCCAATGGGTTTTGTAAGACTATCCAACCTTAATTGCGCCTCATCCATAAACTTTTCATTCAGCTTCTCTATTCCTTCAAGTTGCAGTGTTTTCAAAACGTCATTCCCCCCAATTTTCATTACAAACTATATTAAAAATATTATATTTCAGTTAAATAAATAAATCAACTTATGATAAGACCTAAGAAATGCATTAAAAATGGTGCTGCACTAAATCTTCAGCACCAATTTTTGTTTACCTAATGTATGTAACCCTCTGTTTCTAAAGGCATCAAATCAATATGACGAATTTCTCCACCGATAGGTTCCCTCTGTACTTCTTTAATCTTTGCCTTAAATCTCCTATTATTAAAACTTACATTCAACACTAAATTTTGCTCCATTTTACCTACTAATATGTGTCTTAATTCATCTTCTCCCATTTCAATCGGTAAACTCTCTCTCCCTTGATACAAAACTCCCGGGACTCTTCCCACTCTTTTAAGTTTTCTTGATCTTGATGACCCTAGTTCCGTTCTATTATCTACACTAATATCAAATTCTTCCATAAAAACTCTCCTTTATTAATAAAACTTATTTGTATTTATTAATAAAGTATTGCCTAAAACTTATAAATTAATACTTGTCATCCATTTTCATCCTTGTAATATACATGCAACAGTGCCTTTATAATATCATTGCAGTTGTCCCCTGTAACCAAATGTACATCTCCTTGATCAACCTGAATGGAAAGATTAATCTTATGCCTGTGGTTATTGTCTATTACTGTACTGATCATATCAATCGCTTCAAGAGGTCTGTTGTAAATATAGGTCCATTGTCCAACATCACTGTCCAATTTAATTTCTCTCTGATAGTATTTCTCTAAAAATCCCCTTATTTCTCCAACCTTCCTTGAAAAAAGACTTACAGTAATACTCATTAACTGTTTCCCCCTATTTTTTTATTACCTGTCTGCTGTATTTCCTATTCTTTTTTTGTCTCACATTCTTTAAAATACTTTTTCGCAAAAAAGATTATTTTACAGTAGACAAACTTATAGCATGCTTACATAATAAATTTGACAGAAAAAGAAAAAAACCTTTATGTAATTTTTTCTTACACCTTAGATAAGGCAAACTGTATTTTAATTCATTATTTTGAAATAATAATAGTAAGGTAATTTTTAAAAAATAACTGGTCAATTGCTATTTCAAAAAATCTGGTTTGCATTTTTTGCGTAGCAAAATAATGTTCCTATGTTTGGAGGCTTAAAATCTTCCATGATGGTCTTTGCGACCTAAATATTGTATAGGTTATTTTTTGAAATGGCCTAAGCCAAAATACAAATTGAAACGGAGGTAATTGCGGCTATACGTTTTTGAAAAACACCTTACATAATTCATTGAATTTTTCACAAAACATAGCCGCTAAAATAATATGAACCTAAAATTACACATATCTAAAATATCATTAATAGTTCTTATAACCTATATGTTTATGCTTTGCGGCTGCAATCAAAACAAGCAACCCCCTGAAGCACAAGCAAAGCAGGTAAAAAGTAACGAAGAATCGGACAAGGTTCCTAAAGATCTTGAAAATATAGAAAGCAGTATAGAAAAAATAATCAAAGCTTTAGAAGGACCTGCTGCTTCTACAAAAGATGAAGAAGAACAAAAACAACAAAATCAAGATAAACCAAGTCAGTCCGAAGGACAAAAAGGCGAAGATAAAGATAGCAAAGAAAAAAACAAAGAAAATGGTGAAGAACAAAAAGATGGTCAAAACAGTGAAGAACAAAAAAAACCAGAAGAGGGCAATAACAAAGCCGGCCAAGAAAAGGCTGTTGCACCTAAAGACCCTTGGCAAGAAATCACTTCTACCATAAACAAATTGCATTACCAGTGGAATGGATATATCCCCTCTGCTACTAAAAAGAATGCACGAAGAGAATTAATTGACAATTTTGATAATACTTTAAACAACTTGACTTCGACTATTGTAACTAAAGACAAAAACAAAACACTTTTAGCTGCTAATAATTTATATTTATTTATTCCTGACTTCTATATGCTGTATAAAACTCCAACATCGCCCGAAATCAAGCGGATTAGGTATTACATCCGGAATGCTGTACTAAATGCTTCTATATTAAATTGGGAGCAGGCTAGTAAAGATGTAGGCAGTTTAAAAGCCACTTGGGCAATATACAAAAACACAATAGAT
>JAEZUI010000139.1 GCA_023421115.1 Bacillota bacterium
GAGGAAAGCTCATATATAACAAAAAATGAGCGGCAGAAAATTTTATCGGAAGTAATAGATGAAACTATAGGCTTCGGTCCTATCAATCCTCTAATTCACGATACATCGGTCTCGGAAATAATGGTAAACGGACCTAATCAGGTATATGTTGAAAAAAAGGGAAAGCTTGTGCTGTCGGATGTCAGATTTAAAGATGATCAGCATGTGATGCATGTGATTGAGAAGATTGTTGCTCCATTGGGCAGGAGGATTGATGAAAGTTCTCCTATGGTGGATGCAAGATTACCAAATGGTTCTCGTGTTAACGTTATTATACCTCCCTTAGCTTTGGACGGGCCAAGTATAACTATAAGAAAATTTTCAGAAAAACCCTATACCGTAAAAGATTTAATCAACTTTGGCACTATCACTCCAAATGTAGCTATGTTTTTGAAGGCTTGCGTTGAAGCTAGACTGAACATCGTCGTTTCAGGAGGAACAGGAAGCGGAAAAACAACAACATTAAATGTTATTTCTTCCTTTATACCTGAAGATGAGAGAATAGTTACTATAGAAGATGCTGCCGAAATTCAGCTTGGTCAGGAGCATGTTTTAAGGCTTGAAACAAGGCCTCCGAATATTGAAGGAAAAGGTGCCATAACAATAAGGGATCTTGTTAGGAACTCACTGAGAATGAGGCCGGATAGAATAGTTGTTGGAGAGGTTCGAAGCGGAGAAGCTTTAGATATGCTTCAAGCTATGAACACCGGCCATGATGGTTCACTTACTACTGGCCATGCCAATACTCCGAGAGATATGCTGGCAAGGCTTGAAACAATGGTATTAATGGCAGGTATGGATCTTCCGGTAAAGGCCATAAGGGAGCAGATAGCATCGGCTGTTGATATAATAGTACAACAATCGAGATTGAAGGATGGAAGCAGGAGAATTACTCATATTTCTGAAGTGACAGGAATGGAAGGCGACATAATTACCATGCAGGACATATTTATTTACAAACAAGCGGGAAAAGATGAAAGAGGAAGAATAATTGGTGACATAGTACCTACGGGAATAAAACCTAAATTTATGGAGAAATTTGAAAAAGCTGGTGTTATGCTTCCTGCTGATTTGTTTACTCCCTAAATTACAATAAAGAAGGAAGGAACTTTTATATGATGAATTTTATTCTTATTTCAACATTTTTAAGCGTTTTGCTGTTTGCATACCAAATATTAAAGTTTCTAATAGGAAAACAGACTCCAATTATGCGTTTGGCGAAGTATACCAATAAAGTAGAAATAGGATTAGAAGAAAAGAGAAAAAGCAAACAGAAAGAGTTTAAAGTAGGTTTAGGTTTTATTGCACGAGGAGTAAAGGATGCAAAAGCTTTAGATGGGTATAAGAAAAGAATTCAGCTTGAACTGCAGAGGGCACACATTTTATTAAAACCTGAGGAGTATATTACGGTTAGCATTATACTCTTTTTCGCATTTGGTACTTTTATGTTTGCATTGGCAAGTTCTTCACCTTTTGCTGTTTTAGTTGCTATTGCAGGTGGAATTGTAGGATGGTATTTTCCGTCTTTGTACCTGAAAATAAAGATAAAGAAGAGGATCAAATTTTTAAATGAACAACTTAGCGACGCTATTGTACTTATATCAAATTCACTAAAAGCAGGTTATAGTTTTTTTCAAGCTGTAGATATAGTAAGTAAAGAAATGACTGGTCCTATGGCAGAAGAATTTACCCAACTTCAAAAAGAGGTAAATTTTGGGACCACCACGGAAAAAGCACTTGAAAACCTTGTTGCCCGCGTCAAGAGTGATGACCTTGAATTGGTCGTAACCGCTGTATTGATCCAAAGACAGGTTGGGGGTAATCTTTCCGAGGTTTTAGATAATATTTCTTCAACCATAAGAGAAAGGATACGAATAAAGGGTGAAGTAAAAACAGTAACTGCTCAAGGTAGAATGTCGGGAATGATAATTGCATTGCTTCCGCCGGCACTAGCATTAATATTATTTCTTATAAATAGAAGCCATGTAATGGTTCTTTTTACAGACCCAATAGGTCTTGTAATACTCGGATTTTCGGTGTTTATGGAGTTTGTTGGTATATATTTTATCGGAAAGATTGTAAAAATTGAAGTGTGAGGTGTAAAGTTATGATTATGTATTTGCTTTTGATTTCGATTTTTATTTCATCATATCTTATTGTTTATGCTTTTGTGGGAGTATTATACAGAAATAAAAAGGTTATAAGTATAAGACTAGATAGAATTGCAAAGGAAGATATTAAAAACCTTGATTATGAATTAAACCAGCCGCTGTTTGTGAGAGTAATACGTCCTATACTAGATGACATCAGTAAAATAATATTGAAGGTGACCCCTAAGGAGTTCAAATTTGCTTTTGAGAAAAAAGTAATTAAAGCGGGGAACCCTTTTAACTTATTAATGAAGGACTGGATAAATATTCAGGTTATTGTAGTTGTGGTATTGCCGTTTATAACAGCTGGTATATGTTACTATTTGGGGTTGGATATAAGAAGCATAATATTTATTGGAATAATTGAGATATGTTTAGGATTGTTGTTCCCGAATTTGTTGCTAAACAAAAAAATAGCACAAAGACACAAACAAATTTCAAACTCACTTCCCGATGTATTGGATTTGCTGACAGTTAGTGTTGAAGCCGGTCTTGGATTTGATGGTGCCTTGGCAAAAGTTATTGACAAGATGCCGGGGCCTATTGCCTATGAGTTTGAAAATGTTCTTCAGGAGATGAAAGTAGGAAAACAGAAAAGAGATGCTCTAAAGGATATGGCAGACAGGGTAGGCATTCATGATCTGACTACATTTGTAGGTTCAATTATACAGGCAGACCAGCTAGGAGTTAGTATTGGTAATGTGCTAAGAATTCAGTCGGAGCAAATGAGGGAGAAAAGAAGGCAGAGGGCTAAGGAAAAAGCTATGAAAGCACCTGTAAAAATGCTTATACCAATGGTTTTGTTTATTTTTCCAACTATATTTTCAGTGCTTATTGGACCTGTAGTAATTAGAGTAATTTATACATTTACGAAGTAGGGAAATAAAAGTTTCGGGGGCGTCAAGCTCCTCCACTTTTGTCTCTTTCTCTTCGTTCTAAGAGACGTAATAAAAAATCAAGTAGAATTTGTTCCACTTGATTTTTTGTATAAAAATATTTGTAATTATCTTAAAAAAAAAGCGGTATAAGGAAATCAATATGACCTATTTCCCAATATATTTGAAAGAGATTAAACAGAACTTTTAATGGCGGCTTGGCAATCATATCAAGGACACTGATCCTTAACTTAGACCCACAGCTTTGCGTCATCATTTTTCAATGATTTTGCCCTGTTTCATAAGCCCATTTATCTCCTTATACCTTAGGTTTAAGGGAGGTAGAATGTATTACATTTTTATTATAGCATACATTGTACAGATGTTAAAACACAGAATTATTGAAAATATCCATAATAAACTGCTAATAAGGTTGTTGTTGTAAAATATATAGCTCATATGAATAATTTCGCATAAAATCTTAATAATTTACACTTTTTCATTAGAGGTGTACCTAAATCAATGCTTTTCACGTGCAGTATTGTTCTTTTCCTTTAAGGGCCTTTTATTGCCCTTTTCATCTACTACAACAATTGTATCAAGTGTAGATTTTAAGCTGCTTCTAAAATCCTTAATATACTCACTTCTAAGCATTTGTTGCTCTTGTTTTTCGGCAGGGGTCAAACCTGTTGTTTTGGATTTTTTCGACAACTCGTTTATTCTGTCTATTTTACTTTTATCCATTATATCACTTCCGTTTTATTTTTTTATGCCATCTTATGAGAAATAAAAAGGCCTGAGTGGGTGATGATACCCACAGCTTTTATTATTATAAACTATTTTGCTTATTATTAAAATACTCAAATTAATTTCTGTAATACTATGGGAATAGAAATTTAAATGTGGTTTGCGTTCTGTCGGCCTAGAAGTTAGTGTTATTAGTATAATTTAGTATAAGGATAGAATATGCAATCGATTTTTGTGTTTGCAGTTGTAAAATCGGGTAAATATGGTATACTAAATACTGAAAAAATGAAAGAGGAGATTGATATATGTCTAGCAATGCTGTGTATAAGTTTTGGTTGGGAAATGAATACTTTGACGAACAAACAAGGGAAGAATTGCTGAAGATAAAAGATGATTCTAAGGAAATTGAAGATAGATTTTATAAATATCTTGATTTTGGTACCGGAGGACTAAGAGGAATTATAGGTGCCGGTACAAACAGGATGAATATTTATACTGTAAGAAGAGCATCTCAAGGCTTGGCGGATTTTATAAATAGTATAGGTGCGGCACAAAAGGGCATTGCTATTGCATTTGATTCAAGAAATATGTCTCCGGAGTTTGCCCTTGAAGCTGCTAAAGTATTTGCAGGTAATGGAGTGAAGGCGTATTTGTTTGATGAATTGAGGCCTGTACCTGAGTTATCCTTTGCTGTAAGATACTTAAAGACTGCTGCCGGAATTGTTGTAACCGCAAGTCATAATCCTAAAGAGTATAACGGCTACAAGGTATATGGGGAAGATGGGGGACAGCTTCCTTTAGAGGAGTCCAATCAGGTAATTGGTTTTATGAACAAAATTGAAGATATAGCAACAGTTAAGTTTATGGATAAAGATGAAGCAATTGAAAAGGGTCTTATAAAGATTATAGGCAAAGAAATTGATGATGCTTATATATCCATGCTTAAAAGTCTTTGTGTAAATCCAGACGTTGCTAAAAGCGTAGGTGATAGCTTTAAAATTATATATACACCTCTGCATGGATCAGGAAATAAGCCTGTTAGACGTATTCTTGAAGAGATTGGCTTTAAGAACGTACTTGTTGTAAAAGAACAGGAACTTCCGGATAAGAATTTTTCAACGGTAAAATCTCCTAATCCTGAGGAAAAAGAAGCCTTTACAATTGCAATAGAGCTTGCAAAATCACAGAACGTTGATCTTATAATCGGTACCGACCCTGATTGCGATAGAGTAGGTGTGGTTGTAAGGAATAAGGAAGGTGAGTATGTTACACTTACGGGAAATCAGACAGGCTGTTTGCTGCTCGAGTACATTCTTTCACAGAAGAAGGCAAAGGGGAATCTGCCTGACAACGGCTTTGTTGTAAAAACTATTGTAACAACTGAGCTTACAAGGGAGATAGCGAAAGAATATGGTGTGGAACTTTTAGAAGTACTTACCGGATTTAAGTTTATTGGTGAGAAGATCAAACTCCTTGATGAAAATGGAGATAAAAAATATCTATTTGGCTTTGAGGAAAGCTATGGATACTTAGCTGGTACATCTGTAAGAGATAAAGATGCTGTTGTTGCATCTATGTTAATTGCTGAAATGGCAGCTTATTATAAATCAAGGGATATGTCTCTTTATGATGGTTTGATGGAATTATTGAACAAATATGGATATACGATAGAGGGTATTAAATCATACACCCTTAAAGGTAAAGAAGGTTTAGACAAAATTAATTCTGCTTTAGAAAAGTTAAGGGAAGATGAGATTACCAAATTTGGTGCAATTGAAGTTGCGGCCGTTAGGGATTACCAAAAAGGTGAAAGGTATCAAATAAGCACAGGTAATAGGGAAAAGATTGATTTGCCTGAGTCGGATGTTTTATATTATGAAATGAAGGATGGCAAATCATGGTTTTGTGTAAGACCTTCGGGAACTGAACCTAAAATAAAGGTTTACTATGGAGTTACCGATAAGGGTTTAGATGCTGCAAAGAATAAACTTGAACAAATACAGACAAATGTGTTGGGTGTTGTGGAAAAGCTTTTGTTTTAGTGGGAGGCCAAGAAGGTCCAGATATTCAAAGATTAATAGATAAATTCATAAATGAGCTTAAAATCATTGATAAGGGCCATAGAAGAAGCTCAAAGAGGTTTACCCCGTATTAGCATTATATAAAGCTAATACGGGGTAATTTTGTTTTACTCAAGCTTTAAAACAATAATACCTACCATTCGAAGTTATTTAAATCACCTTCTAATGAAACCTAATAAAAAAGTAATCAAAATCATTTTTTTCACCTGTGAAATAGGATTCCTGGAATAAAGATTCATTGACCTCAGAGGAACACTTCCAATTGAAAAAATCCGGTTTAGGGAAATACAGAAGGCAATAGAAGGAGTTTTTCAATGGTTTTGAAGCTTTATGTATGTAATTAAGCTGTTTTGCAAGTGGATTCTTTTAAAATAAATCTTGTAACAAAATTTTGAAAATTTTCAACAGGTATTTTTGACAAGGATGATCTTCAAATATTAACGTTCATTGCTGCTCAAGCAGGTATATCAATTGAAAATGCAATTTTATATTCTTCATTGAAAAAATATTATAAAGAACTTGAGAGCGCAAAAAATCAGATTGAGCAGTGGAACAAAACTCTTGAAAAAAGTGTAAAGGAAAGAACAAAAGAACTTGAGTTGGCAAATGTGGAATTAGCAGGTAAAAACATTGTGCTTTTAGAAATGTATAAAAAGCTGAGTGATTACAATAAAGTGGTTGCAGAACTTGCAGTTACACGAGAAAGGAATAGGATTGCTCGTGACCTGCATGATACTATCGGACATTCGATGACACTTATGCTTACCCATCTTGAGGTTGGAAAAATGGTATATTCACAAGATCCGGAACAAACTGTACATAAAATTGAAGACACAATACAAATAGCCAGAAAGAGCCTTAATGAAATCCGTAAAACTATTAAAGGCATGGCTGAAGGAGATGATCAAGCCTATGATATGGTTCATGATATTAAGATTCTTATAAAGGAGTTTGAGGCATCGGGAGTTAATGTGGATTTGTCTATAATCGGAAAGCCAAAAACCACTAATATTCATAGGGAAACTATTTTTAGAATATGTCAGGAATCACTTACAAATTCTCTTAGACATGGAAGGGCTGACAATGTTACAAATGTAGAGATATTTTGTATAGATGATGGCATGGGTTGTAGTAATATTTTCAAGGGAATGGGCCTTTCCGGAATGGCAAAAAGAGTTTCCGATTTAAATGGTAAAATTGAATTGGGTTCAAATGATGGTTCGGGATTTAATATTGTTGTAAATATACCTATTGAATGAGGAGGAAAACTGACTTGATAAAAGTGTTGTTGGTGGAAGATCAGGAAGTTATCCGGGAAGGCATAAAAAAACTTATAGAAAATGATTCAGAAATTACGGTGGTAGGTCTTGCAGGAGATGGACGTACTGCTCTTAAATTATGTAAAAATTATCAGCCGGATGTTGTATTAATGGACATTGTAATGCCTGAATGCGATGGAATAGAAGCTACAAGCCTTATAAAATCAAAATATCCACATATAAAAATACTTATCCTGACGTCTTTCTGTGATGATGGTAATACAAGAGAAGCTTTAAAAAACGGAGCGGACGGTTATATATCAAAAGATATAAATCCTGAGGCTTTAAAAAATGCAATAAAAAATATACATAGCGGTCTTACTGTAATGGATAAAAGCTTATTTATAAGTACATTTAAAAAAGATATTTTTAATAAAGAGGAATTGTTAGCTAGCAATTCAATAAAAAAAATTTTTTTGACTGAAAAGGAACGTCAAATTATTAAGCTTATTGTGTATGGTAAAAGCAACAAGGAAATTGCGAAGGAAATAGAACTTAGTGAGGGGCGTGTACGAAATATTATCAGTGAAATATTAACCAAGTTTGAAGTAAAAGACAGAACACAACTTGCAGTAATTGCAATTAAGAAAGAAGTCATTTAGAAGAAGACTAAACGAAAGTATAAGGCCATTTCAAAAAATAACCTATACAATATTTAAGTCAGAAAGCCCATCAAATCAGATTTTTTGAAATGGCAATTGACCAGTTATTTTTTTGGAATCACCTAATTAAAAAATATTTGTATAAATTATTTTATTTCACTACGAAAAATGAAATGATATACGAATCTTAATAATATGGAGATATTATAATGCAAAAATAAATATACTTAACCATTGCAGTAGATGCACCGTACCTAAATAAAGACGGAGCAGTAAATATGCACTTCGCTATTTCGTATGAGTTAATATAATGCAAACTACTTTTATATTTTTACAAAATGCTGTATAATTATAATAAAAGCTACTCTTGATATGCTGCAATAAAGAAGTTACATTAAAGACTACTTGCAACATATGAGCTGACATGGGTTTTATTTTGCAAAATTCAATTTGGGATGTAAAATTTTATTTTGCAAAATAAATAGACGATGAGAATGAAATATTCTTTCCATTTTAGTGCTGATTTTTTTGTTATCTAAAAAAAGCGCAATTATAATGGAAGATATTTTTATACAAGCCCTGGTAATAAGGGTTTGGGAGTAATAATTTATATTAAAGGAGGATTTATAATGTTTTGGAAAAAAGGTTTTAAAAAGGGGTTGTGTTTTGTTCTGTCAAGTATTTTGCTTCTCGGCATTGTGGCTGCTGCTAAACTACCAGTATCTGCAGCAGGTGAGAAAATTTATAGTCCACTTCCGAATGAGTACAAGTCGATTAGTTCAAAGCAAGGTACTATTGAAAGGTTAAGTTACACTTGGAATGGTGCTACTAAGAATTATTACGTTTATCTTCCTTACGGATATAACCAGTCTGATACTTCTAAAAAGTATAACGTTGTGTATCTGATGCATGGTGGCGGCGAAGATGAGACATTATTATTCGGCGGACCAGGTCAGAACAAGGAATTAAAAGTAATAATTGATAATATG
>JAEZUI010000167.1 GCA_023421115.1 Bacillota bacterium
GCAACAGCTTCCGCCTCTTTCGAACGAAGTGAAAGAGGCAAAAGCGAAGGGGCTCGACGCCCCGTAGCTTTTCTTCTAATGCTCAGGTCAAGTAATTGCGTCATTTGACAGTAAAACAGGTTTGTAACTTAATTAGGTTTGTTTTTGGTGTTTTTTTGATAAAAGTGTTTCAATAAAAAGAAGATTATGGTAAAATGAAGTTATCATTTTTGTTTTTAAGAAAAGTCATTTTAAGCAATTCAATTTGTAAAATATCAATAATTTAGTTTTTCGAATAATAAATTCAAGAAATAAGGAAAATTATATTTGAAGGATAAATCACCGGAATATTAATTCATCAATGGCTATTTGTGTAGCTTGATACTTATCAATTGTGATAACACTAGGCTCCTTTGTATGTGCTAACTTAAATGCTTTTTTGAAGAACTTTTTAGCAACTTCTTTATCACGATTTTCTGATATAAAATTTGTACAAGAGTTTACGGAAAGATAGCAAGGAATGCTAAAGCTGATTTAATTTGAATTAAAATAAAACAAACTAATCAAAATTTAGCTTTGCGTCTTTTCCATACAACTCTTTGGCCTTTTTGTCATAGGCTTCTGCAGCTGAAATTTCATCTCTAAAGCTGCCAAGATTCATCCTGCAACCTTTAAAATTAATGTATGCTCTCCACCTGTTTTTATCTTTACTAACACCAACATATTTAGAGGATTTATTTTTGGTTTTCTTTGGAACTCCTTGTTGAGATTTGGTTATCCTTTCTTCCCTTGTCAAGCCATACTTAACCTGCAATTTTATAAAAGCCTCTTTTACTTGATCAAAACTTAATTCGGGAAAATTAAGCATTGCTGCTTCTCCATAGTTTAATCTTGCTAAATAATCAGCTGCTATGGCTGCATCCTTTTCATCAGAGAAACCAAATGAAATACTTTTTGAATTACAGCTTAAAGATGTAGTCCACTTGTTATGGCTTTTTCTAAAATATACACCATAATAACCTGACGATTTATCTCTTCTCTTACAGCTTGATAAAAGATATGCAAATTGCATTTTATTACAAAAGATTAAGTTCTCTTTTCTGTAATCAAGTGGGTTGCCATTTTTATGAAATGCACTTATATCAGGTGACAGGTTAAATAATACTTTTGCAAAACACTTTCTATTACCATTAGCGTTTAAATATGGCGTAAGTGAGCTTGAAGTTTTGCATATTTTCCAATCCAAGTCTTTAGCTGTTTCATACTGCTCGGCATCTAAAATAAACTCATAACTCTTTATATTAAGTATTATAAAAACCACAACCTTTCTAAACATTACATTTACTAAATATTATAAGAGGAATTACCATAACAATCAAGATTAAGTAACATAAAATTCAAGCTGTTATAAAGGATAATACCATTCATTATCTAGAAATAAAAGGTCTATATTCTCAATAGATTTCTATTTATAAGCTCATATCTATACTGAGTTCTGACTTCATTTCGGCTAAACAGTATGACAAGCACTGAGATATAGAAATAAGTGTCAAACTCCTCACTTTTATGAGGATGATTTAAAAGTTGCTTTTGTAAAGGTATTTAATGGTCTTGTTGAAAGAAAATCCTTGGTTTCAAGGGTTTTTGTTGTTTTTAGGGGTTGAATTGGGGTTGAAATATTGGTGGAATTTTGAAAGCGAATGGTTAATATCGGGATAAGTGAATTTCTTAGTTGAAATAAATATTCTACCCCAATAGGTTGGTATCAAAGAAATACTCTACTAAAACCTATTGTAGAATTTTTGGATATTCATATTTCTTGAAGTGTTTACACAAATAAGAAAATCTGATAGAATTTCTATTAAAGGGTTTATTTGTATTATTTATTACACAATAATAACAATAATATAAAAAAGATAGAATAAGTGATGTAAAGGGGATAAAATTTAATGTTTAGTAGGAACAGAATGATATGAAAATTCATATCAATGGTCTACAAGTGACCCTAATGTAGCAACTGTGACTAATGGAATAATAACAGCTAAAAAAGCAGGAACAGTAATGATTTCTGCACAGCCAATGTATGATATGCTGTCTACCTCAAGTCTTTTTTGTAAAGTTCATGTAGTGCCTGTTAATTCAGAAGACGGAAAGACACAGCAAGTATTATCCAAGGAGAATATTAGCGGAATTACTGACACTGGTTTGCAATTACAGTTAACAATCAATAGCAATTGAAAATGACGTCATTGTTTTGCAAAAAATATTAGTATCACTTGGATGGTTGGAAATGCCGATAAATCCGAATACGAATACTTATGTGGAGTTTGGCACCTATGGAAGTCTCACAGAGGCAGCAGTTAAAGAGTTTCAAGAGAATAATATACCACCTGACGACGGTAAAGTAGGTAAAAATACATGGAATAAGCTGTCGCTTCCATGGGATGAGGAAAATGCACAGCCTGACAGAAATAGTTGGAGTTATAGATATATTTTACAAAATAATAAATTCTATACGAAGAACCCAGAGGTTACCTTGATTACTCCTACTGCTAAAACTGAGCTTGAGCGTGGAGAATCGATAAAAATAACTGCAAAAGGGACTAATTGTCACCACTTAGCAGTATTTGTCAATGGAGAATGGAAGAAGACAGTATTTGGAGACAGTAACACTAATACTATAAATTTGGAATATGACTATGTAATACCAGCTGTTGGTAAATACAACATACAGGTAAAAGGAAGAAATATACCTGGTAACAGTGGAGTGCTTGCAGGCTCAAATATAGTACAGATTGAAGGGACGGATGGTACCTCTCTACAAGCAGCTTTAGATTCATTAGATAAAGTTTAGATTCCTTTCTAAATAGGATAACTTCTGGTAATAGGGGTACGGACGATCTAGGTGCATTCTTTTTAATGATGGAGGAAGATCAGGATGGAGTGTACCATGCAAGACGCGATTGCTGGCAGCAAATTGGCGGATACAATGACTTATACGATAAGGTGTTTGATTTAGGAACAAGTATGGCGAAAGAAAAATTTACATTTAATTCTGGCGGCAGAGAGTATATCTTTTGGGCATGGAAGGGCGATTATGTAAATTTAGGTGCAGGTGCTGAGTTAGGAATATACAAAAGACTGGTAGTAAATGGTGTTTCAACGGAGCACTGGCTTGTAGATAGTACAAATCTAACTTTTCCTATGTCATTAAAACTATCATATAATGGTGAGGATATAATTGACTACAATCCTATAGATAATCAATGGTGGATAACAGGCTTTAATCCAGAATATAAGGATGTAGCTGCAGGTGAATTGACAGTGATTTTTACAGTTGACTTTACTGGCAGAGAGAGCATGTATTATGATTTTATTAAGTCAAGGGACTACTTGACTAATAAAGATAAATGGTCGATATCAGGAAATTATAAACTAACATTAACATTTTAGCAGGGAGGAATAAACAGTCTATGCGTAAGCTTATAATTTGTTTAATAACTATACTATGTATGTTGTTTTTAAGTTCTTGTTCAATGGGAGGCTCAAGAGTAGGAAGGCTTAACCGAGATAACGATGAAAAAAAAGCAGCTGCCAAGTTGGAGCAGGTGATTGAAGCCATTAAAAATAAAGACAAGGCTTCTTTAAAATCTCTCTTTTCCCAAAAAGCATTGAGTGAAGCAGTTGATTTTGACGATAACATAGATGGATTGTTTGATTTTATTCAAGGTGAAGTTGATTCGTGGAAAAAACTAAGTGGTCCATCAGTGTTTGAAGAAAATAATTATGGACATGTAAAAAAAGAAGTCAATTCATATTACGACGTAAACACCGATAAACAAAAATACTTCTTTTTGCTACGAGATTATCCGGTTGATACAGATCACCCTGATAATGTTGGCCTTTATTTGCTCTTAGTAGTAAAAGCAGAAGATGAGGAAAAAATATATGATGGTGACGAAAAGATATTATATGATGGTAATAAAAAGTTATCACACGCAGGAATCTATTTGCCAATAAAATAACATTAAAAACAATTTATGCTTATATTTTATCGAAAACCATATTATAGTAGTAGCTCTAAAACAGCTTCATCCAGCAGGGTCGGGTGCAGAGAATTACTCCGGAATATGTCGAACTGGTTGATAAATCCTTGTCCACTTCAAAAAGTCCATCAGGAAATAAAAATAGACTAAAATGTACAAAATCACCTTAGAAATTGG
>JAEZUI010000169.1 GCA_023421115.1 Bacillota bacterium
CTTATTGTAGAGGATAATGTAGATTTGAAGTCGGATGTATTGAAGGTGGCTCATCACGGGTCTGATACATCAACCACCGTAACTTTTTTAGAACGTACAAATCCTGATATAGCAGTTATAAGTGTCGGGAAAAATAACTTTGGACATCCGTCTAAGGCTGTATTAAATATAATTGAGGAACGACAAATTATGAAATTTCGTACCGATTATGACGGTGCAATAGTCCTTAAGACGTATGGTAGAGACATCAAAATAAAAAGAACTGTAAGGAATAACAAAAATAACTTTCTGATTCTTTCACTGATAAGATATCTAGGATGATAGGTTATTTTATGAAAGGGCATTATTAGATGTAGTTTAAAATTTAGACAAAGGTGAATTATATGAGTGTAGATGTTCTAAAGGAAGACCTTAAAAGTAATAATCTTAAAAATCTATATCTTTTTTATGGGCACGAAGAATTTTTGAAGAGATATTATCTTGAAAATATCGAGAAAGCTATTCTTGAAAATGATCTTTCGGCTATGAACAAACTTGTATTAGAAGGAAAATTTGAGATGAGCAAAATAGAAGAAGCTTGTGAGACCATGCCGGTTTTTTCTGAAAAAAAGCTTGTTATTGTTAAAAATTCGGGTCTGTTCAAGTCTGGTAAAGAGGGCTCAAAACAGCAAAGTACAAAGGACGAATTGATTGTATATTTAAGAAATTTGCCATCCTATACGGTGCTTCTGTTTTATGAGGAAGAAATTGACAAAAGACTAAAGACTGTGGATGCAATCAAAAAGAGCGGACTTATAGTAGAGTTTCCTTTTCAGAAGCCTGCAGAATTGGTTAAGTGGGTTGCAAAAGCCATAAAGTCTCATAAAAAGGAAATAAGTGTAGGAGATGCCTCATATTTGATTGAGATTTGTGAACAGGGAATGACAGAAATACTCAATGAAGTAAATAAACTGGTTATGTTTGTAGGGGAGAGATCAAAGATTACTGTACAAGATATTGAAAAAGTATGTACAAAATCGGTAAAGAGCAGGATATTTGATTTGACCGATGCGGTAGCTGAGAAAAATCTTGATAAAGCTCTTAAACTTTTGAATGATATGATTATATTAAGAGAACCTCTTCCTAAAATACTATTTATGATTACGAGACAATTAAGGCATGTATTAGAGATGAAGCTTCTTAGTACAGAAGGCATGAGCGTTAAGGACGCTTGTGCAAAAATAGGAATTACGCCCTATGCGGGAGGTAAAGTATCCTCACAGGCAAAAAGCTTTAGTACCGATAAATTGAAGGAAGGAATTAAGGAAGCATTTGAACTTGATCTTGCGATAAAAACAGGTAGAATAAATGATAGAGTGGCAGCAGAACTTCTTATAAATAAGCTTGCTAACGGCTAGCGTTTTTTCTAATGATACCTAATGCAAAAATGCACGTTCTCTGTATTAGGTCTTGCATGCTTCCTACAAGGGAGAAAAGATACCTGAAATGATTTCTAACAGTGAATACGGAATCTTTAATCCTAAGTTGGAAGTATTTTTGGAAATTTAAAAAACGAAATAAAAAAACGTACTTTTATGTACGTTTTTTGCTATTTGGTTTTATTTGCAGCGTTATATGCCTTAGCAAGCTTAGACTTTCTTCTCGCAGCGGTGTTCTTGTGTAAAATATTCTTTGCTGCTGACTTATCTATAGCCTCAAATGCAGTCTTGAGAACAGTAGCAGCTGAAGCATCATTACTAGCTATTGCTTGTTTACACTTTTTGATAGTAGTCTTCAATACTGATTTCTTGATACTATTCTTAAGAGTCTTAGTCTTAGACACTTTTACTCTTTTTATAGCTGATTTTATATTTGGCAATCCATTCACCTCCTGCGAGTTAATTAACAAGAAGTATTTTAACACGAAAGAAAATAAAAAGCAAGGTATTTAAAATGAAAAGTTGTGAAAAAATAATAAAGTTAGACAATACATTTTTTAAATTGAAAAAGATGAGAGGATGAGACTGATGAGTGAGAGTAGAAGTATTAGAACAGATTTGGCACTTGAAGCTCATGAATTTGTAAGGGAGCAGGAACAAGCAAAGTTAGCTTCACCATCGCCGGATTTACCCGGTGTAGAAATTGAAAATGCAGGTACACAAGACATAAAGATAACAAGGGTAAGAGTGACGTCTCCAACTGGTGAGGTATCAATAGGAAAGCCTATGGGGAATTATATAACACTTGAAGTTCCGAGACTAAACGAAAATGACCAGATGTTGTATGAAAATACTTGTAAAGCACTTTCACAAGAACTTGTGAGAATTTTGAAGCTTAAAGAAAAATCAACTGTATTAGTAGTTGGTTTAGGGAATTGGAATGTAACACCTGATGCACTAGGACCAAAGGTGACGAGTGGATTGATGGTAACAAGACATCTTTTGGAATATGTGCCAAAGCAAGTTGACGAAGGTGTAAGGCCTGTATGTGCGATTGCTCCGGGTGTGTTAGGAATAACAGGAATTGAGACCGGAGAAATAGTAAAGGGAATCGTTGAAAGGATAAAACCCGATGTGGTAGTAGCTATTGATGCCCTCGCTTCAAGAAAAATGGAACGCGTTAATACAACTATTCAAATAGCTGACACAGGAATTTCTCCCGGTTCAGGTGTAGGAAATAAGAGAATGGAGATTTCTGTAAATACATTAGGTATTCCCGTTATTGCAATAGGAGTTCCGACGGTTGTGGATGCTGCAACAATGGCAAATGACACCATAGATCTTGTTATAGACAATTTGATTAATGAGGCTAAGGAAGATAAACAATTTTACAATATGCTCAAGAGTATCGACAGAAATGAAAAATACCAGTTAATACAAGAAGTATTAGAACCATATGTAGGAAATCTTATCGTAACACCTAAGGAAATTGACGATGTAGTAGACAGAATTGCAAAAGTTATAGCTAATGGATTAAATATTGCTCTTCATCAGGGAATAACTTTAGACGATGTAGACAGATATATACAGTAAGTATAGATCTAAAACTGTTGAGAAAGGGCCGGACTAAGAGGCCTTTTTTTGACTATATATAGTATTTACATACGAACAAACAAATGTATATAGATTATAAATAAGAAGGATTTTTTTTACTATGTGTCGAATATTGAATATAAGTATTATATTAAAATTAACCTTGCAAATTCATAAGGGCATATCGTAAGACCACTTAGACATCTAGAACACTCTTATTTACCCACTAAGGGATAACGAAAAAATAACTTCCTATTTTCATATTTTGAAAAAATTATTGAATTATGTTATTAGGTATCCTAGAGCAGGAACTAATAGTTTAATCGTTCATAAATAAGTTTAAAGAGCGGCGAAGGAATTCTTCAATTTGCATATTGTATTTCCCTAGTCCGGGTTATTTTACATGGAAGTATTTCTTCGATGACGATGAATCTTTATTCTTGCAATCTTATTTTACAGGTTGAAGACCTACTAGAAACCACCTTATTGAAAGGTAGGCGAGTACAATTAATAATTCTGACACAAATTTATCATTAAAGTCACCTACAAATTTAATAATATTTTTAGTTATTCTAGCTATAAGTCTTATTAGCAGGGAATACGATATTCCATTTTCTTATGGTGTAAACTTTACTATGAGCAGTTTGTTTATCTTTATAATATTAAGGTATTATGGATTGATAGTTGCCTCCTCTGCCATTATGATAATCAATATATTTGACTGGAGTTTGTTCAATGGAAGCATTTATACGATTTTTATATTTTTTGAGGTATTAACCGTAGGTTTTTTATGGAGGAAAAAGCAGCGTAATTTATTCGTGCTTGATGCTTTTTATTGGCTTATTATTGGAGGCCCTTCTGCAATTTTAGTGTTTTATATGAGCAGAAATACTGTTAATGTTGAGGGGTTGCTTATTGTATCAAATATAGTTATAAATGGTCTTATTAATGTTCTTATAGCGGATCTTTTAATTTCATATATGCCAATTCAAAGGATTTTTGGCTATATAGACAAAAATCCTGTTGATTTGAACAAAATGATATTTCACTTAACAGTAGCCGCAGTTTTAGGTCCTTTTTTAGTGTATACCTTTGTTGATGCATGGTTTTCGAAGTCTAGTTTAGAGTCTGATATTTTTCAAAATATGAATTCAACTAATATCAATATAACTGAAAAACTTAAGACTTGGGAAGACAATGACCTTCGAAAGCTTCGTCTTAAATCTCCAATATACATAAAAAAGTTTAAGACAACCATAAACAGTAATCCATTGAATAATTCAGTTGAAGTATTGCTGGCAGATAATAAAAGTAATATATATTTTACCAGTAATGATGATAAATACGGAGATGTTTATAATTGGAAAGAAGGCGGATTTTATTCGGTGATTGCTGATAATGTATATGAGTGGCATCCTGAATACAAAGGTATAACAACAGATCTGAGCCGTTGGAGCAAAGCTTTTTATATAATGGTTATACCCTTTGATGTGGTGGATATTCAACTACAGATTAAAGTGCCATTATCAAACTACGCAGAGGATGTATGGAAGTCCTATCTGAATAAATTTTTAATATTGCTGCTTTTCTGCTTTATATCCGCGATTATTTCAGCGATGACCAGCAATTTTGTATCAAGAGATCTTTCAAAACTGACCAAAAGTTCAACGGGTCTTCCGGAAAAGCTTAAGAGGCAGGAGATGATTGAATGGCCCCGTACATCTATTAGCCAGGTCAACTCGTTAGTATCGAATTTTCAGGTTATGTCGGATAATCTTGTGGATTTATTTACTGAAGCAAAAATTATGAATAATCAACTCTTATCCCAAACAAAAGAATTAGAATCGTCAAGGGAAAAAATGAGGCACTTAGCTTATAATGATGCGTTGACAGGACTACCTAACCGACATAGTTTTAACGGTTATCTAGAGAATCTTCTAAATATCAGACAGAGCGAAAATATAGCTGTTATGTTTATTGATTTGAATAGATTTAAGCAGATAAATGATACACTTGGACATGAATATGGAGACATGTTGATAAAAGAAGTTGCAAACAGACTAAGTTGTTTTTTAAAGGATGACAGTTTTGTGGCAAGACTTGGAGGTGACGAGTTTGTTGTTGTTTTAAACAATGCTGATATGAAAATAGCAAAAAAATCCGCGATTTATATTAATAAAATGCTTGCAGAACCTGTATTCATCAATCAAAAGGATGAAGTGCACGAATTGTATGTGTCAGGGAGTGTAGGAATAAGTATATATCCTGAAGATGCCTATGAAAAGTCAACATTACTAAAATACGCGGACCTTGCAATGTATGCTGCAAAAGAAAGTGGGGACAATACATTCAGGTTTTACTCCGAAATAGCCGAGTCAAATATGTCTGAAAAGCTTTTGTTGGAACAAAGCCTATGTAAAGCATTAGAAAGAAATGAAATTGTTATTTATTATCAGCCGAAAGTTAATGTTCAAACAAAGACTATTACCGGTATGGAGGCATTAATTCGGTGGAATCACCCGCAAAGGGGTATGATATCACCGGCACAATTTATTCCTTTAGCTGAAGAGACAGGAATAATCAATCAGATAGGAGAATGGGTCCTCATTGAAGCGTGTAAGCAGACTAAACAATGGCAGAATATGGGGTTTCCTAAAATGCGCATTTCGGTAAATTTATCCATTAGACAATTCTATGGAAACAATGTTGTAAGATTGGTTTCAAAAGCATTGAAGATATCAGGTATAGAACCTGAATGTTTGGAATTGGAGATTACAGAAGGTTTCCTTATAAAAAATACAAAGTATATTATATCAGTTTTGCAGGAAGTTAGAGATATGGGAGTATACATATCAATCGATGATTTTGGGATTGGCTATTCATCATTTTGCAGACTTAAAGAACTTCCAATACAGATTTTAAAAATAGATAAAAGTTTTATAACAGATATTTCAAAGGAAAAAATAAACAGTTCAATTGTGAAAGCTATTATAGAACTTGCGCATTCTATGGGACTTATAGTTGTGGCAGAAGGTGTTGAGACAATTGAAGAATTTCATACATTGGCATTGTTAGAGTGTGATGAAATTCAAGGTTACTTATTTTCAAAACCACTGCCTGTAGATGAATTTGAAAAATTAATAAGAAGCTTTCAATTTTGGATGTATGTATCAAACTAATAGTTGAAAGGAGAGTTTTAGAATGAAAAAAGTATTAAAACTAACTTTAATAACAGTGTTAGTATTCAGTTTGACCTTGAGTATAGGATGTGCAAAAAAGTTTGAAAATCAGGAGGAGACTATAGACACGACTGATAATGTAGGGCAAGACGCTCAAATTGAAGCTGAAAATCAGGATGTTGAAATTGAAATGTGGGGTTGGTTTAGCTTTGGCGGTGCTATCAGTACATTTGAAGAGAAAACTGGTATAAAAGTAAAAGAAAAAATTATTCCTTTTTATGAATGCAAAGAAGAATATATGAAGGCGCTTGCAAACGGTACGGGGCCTGATGTACTTGTCTTTGATAGTAATTTCTTTGGACAATATACAATAGACAATATTCTTCAGAATTTACTGGATGAACCTTTTGATGCTGGGAAATATAGGGATGACATTATAGGTTGGGAAAGTGGTTTGTCTCTTGATAATAAGCAATTATTGTCGCTTTCATATTCAACAGCTCCTTATATAACTATGTATAGAGCGGATATAATGAAAGAAAATGGTTTCCCATCAGAACCTGAAGAATTCGGAAAGTTCATTGAAGATCCAAACAATATATTACAAATAGGTAAAAAACTAAAAGAACAGAATAAATACATATTTCAATATCCTACCGACATAACAGATATCGTCGGTGCAACAATGGGTTATTTTGATGAAGAATTTAATTATGTACGAGAAGGAGAGCTTTATGCAAAAGCTATAGATATGGCACAAGAGATATATGATAATGACTTGATATCAAATAAGAACTTTTGGCAGGATTCAGGTAAAAAAGCAGTGAGAGAGGATAAGCTTGTTATGATTTCTTTACCATCTTATTCCATGGATGAATTAGAAAGAATGGCACCAGAACAAAAAGGAAAATGGAGAGCTACTAAGGCACCTTTAGGAGTTGCAGCTTGGGGCACGGATACAAGATTATCCATAAATAGTCAGAGTAAACATAAAGAAGAAGCATGGAAGCTTCTTGAGCATATTGTAACTACTGTGAATTGGACAGGTAACGTTGTGCCTTCGTATATTCCTGCAATAAAAAATGAAGAATACTTATCCCAGCAAAAAGATTTTTTTGAGGGACAAAAAGTGTATCCTATGTTAGTTGATATGGCAATAAATATGACTCAATATAAGATGACTCCATTGGATGAAGAAGCGCGTGAATTGTATATTAAAGGAATTTGGGAGTCGCTTTTAGGTAGTGGGAATTCGTATGCTAAAATTGAACAGATGAGAAAGGAAATAGAAAAAGAGCTTGAAGAGGAAAAGAAGGTTTTATTGGAATAGAGGATCGAGGGCAAGCTGTTGTGTGTGAAACTAATCGTGGAAGGAGCCTTTTGATAATGAGATTAAGGAATTCGAAGCAAAAAAAATGACTCAGTATTTTTTGGAATCACCTAAATTAGAAAACTTCATGTAAATAAATTCTTGTGGAAAAAAAACTTATTTTGTAGGATAATTAGTTAGAAAAGGGATTAAAATAAACACTTGGGGTAAAAAATGAAGCAAATATTTATATTTATTAAAAAGTCATATTGTACATATGCAAAATTGCCAATGAAAATTAGATTTTTGTTTGTGCTGATTTTTTTTATGCTGCTTTTTGTTGTTAGTGTAAGTATCAAGGACATCAAAAACAATGAAGAGAACATAAATAATAAACCTAATGGGGTTGAGAACAGTAGAGAAAATGGAGAAGGTACATCTGATGAAGATGAAAATACCACACCAATTCCAAAAGAGGTTATAGTTGTAATAGATCCCGGCCATGGAGGAGAAGATTTAGGAGCCACAAAAGGTGATTTATACGAAAAAGAACTGAATTTGGATATATCTTTAAAAATGGGGAAATTACTTAAAAAGCTAGGTATTAATGTGATTTACACAAGAGACAAGGACATTGATGTAGGCTTAGATGAAAGGGTTAATATCGCTAATAATATAGATGCAGCACTTTTTATAAGTGTGCATAATAATTATATGCCAAATGATGCAGGGTATAAGGGTACTGAAACTTTGTACTGTACTCCTGTTAATATTGATGAAAACAAGATGAACGGACAGAAACTTGCTTCTATTATTCAAAACAAACTTGTAAGTAAATTGAAGACTGTAGACAACGGCACAATATTTAGACCAAATCTTGTAGTGCTAAGAAAAACAAATATGCCTGCAGTGATTGCAGAGGTTGCCTATATGTCAAATTCTTCTGACAGAGCAAAGCTTACAGATGATGGATTCAGGCAGAAGGCAGCAGAAGCTTTAACAGAAGCTGTGATTGAGGCTTTAGAGTTTATGAAGGCGGAAAAAGATGAAAACGGGAAATGGATGTTTATGGATTAAAGATAAATAAAATCTCCGGGGCATCGAGCTCCTTCGATTTTCCTTCTTTCACTTCGTTCGAAAGAAGTGTAATCATAAAAAAGAAAGGAAATTCCTTTCTTTTTTTATTTTATAAATGTATAATTTCTATTGAGGTTATTCCAAAGAGAAAATATTAGTTTAGGTGGTACATATGAAGAATATATGGAAGTATCTTTTGATTTTAACACTCCTGATTGTTTTGTGGAATCAGGCAGTTGTAGGACCTTTTAAAGCAGTGGCCTTAGTTTTTCATAAAGTTGGGCATGCGTTGGCATCAGCATTATTTGGCTTTGGAGTATCGGCTTTCAGTAGGATATATGAGAACAGTGGAGATATATTATTCGGTGCAGACAGCTGGGTTGCAAGCTTTATTATAGCAAACAGCGGATACATTTCAAGCATATTATTTTGCATACTTATACTATTTTTGAAAAAAACAAAAGCAAAAAAGTATACGGTTGGAAGTATTGCAATAATATATATAGGTATATCAATAGCATTTAATTCTACAATTGGAACATTGGTTACTTCGTTGTTTTTTTCTGGAATTGTAATTTTGATATTAATGATACAAAAGGATGGCTTAAATGACTTGATGATAGATATTATCGGTATGTCTATGGCAGCATATGTAATATATGATACATTTGTCAATACAATTCTATTAAAATTAAACGGTCAGCTTTCAATAGTTAAAAGATGGGGCACGGAGCCTCCAGGTGATATAGTAAGGCTCTCTGAGTTGACCGGTTTTCCTACACTTGTGTGGGGGGGGATCTGGTTGGCTATTGCAGTTGTTTCGGTAAATATGTTATTAATTAAGGTGGTTCCTAAAAAGTAAATGAACATTTGCCATTTCTAAAAGAAAAAAGCATAATAGTCGGAGGGTATATGGATATAAAGAAGAGGATTGAAGAGTTAAGAGAGAAAATAAGATACCATAATGATAGGTATTACAATCAGGATGATGCTGAGATTTCGGATTATGAGTATGACCAACTTTCCTTAGAGTTAAGAAAGCTTGAACAAGAATACCCTGAGTTTGCCGTGTATGATTCACCTACTCAGAAAGTGGGAGGGACTGTTAAGCGTGAATTGAGAAAAGTTCAGCATGATGTCCCTGTAATAAGTCTTCAGGATGTTTTTTCAAAGGAAGAAGTATATAACTTTGTAAATAAAATGATACAAGAGTTGGAAAGCCCTACTTTTGTTGTGGAAAGAAAGGTTGACGGTCTCTCTGTTGTTTTAAGATATTATGACGGAAAACTGACAGAAGGTATTACCAGAGGTGATGGAATGATTGGAGAATCGGTATTTGAAAATCTATTGGAGATTAAATCCATTCCTCGTGAAATCCCTAGTAAACTGCCTTATTTGGAAGTACGTGGAGAAGTATATATGTCAAATGAAGCTTTTGAAAAGGCCAATCAAAAGCAAGAGGAGACAGGAGGAAAGATTTATCAGACAGCCCGAAATCTTGCTGCTGGTACTTTAAGACAACTAGATCCAAGTGTTGTCAGGGAAAGAAACCTAGATATATATGTATTCAACCTAGAAATTAGTCAGGGAAGAGAGTTTACATCCCATTCCGAAAGTCTGAAGTGGCTTTCTTCACAAGGATTTCCCGTTAGCCCTGATTATATGATCTGTAAAACTGCCGATGAGGTATGGGATTGTATTTCAAAGATCGGAGAAAACAGATGGCAGCTATCCTTTGGGATAGATGGTGCGGTAGTTAAGGTGGATAGTTTAGAAGACCGTAGAAGTTTGGGGATAACAAGTAAAGTTCCTAGATGGGCTGTAGCTTTTAAGTATCCACCAGAACAAAAGGAAACGGTTGTTGAAGACATAAGAGTTCAGGTCGGTCGTACAGGAAGGCTTACTCCGTTAGCAATTCTAAAGCCGGTAAAGATAGCTGGAACTACTGTGTCTAAAGCTACTTTGCACAACCAGGATTATATTGATTCAAAAGACATACAGATTGGTGATACGGTAATTATACAAAAAGCCGGGGACATTATACCGGAAGTGTTAAAAAGCATCCCCGATAAGCGGCCGGATACAGCAAAGAGATATATTCTGCCTGATAGATGTCCTATGTGCGGAGCTCCGACTCTTCGTGAGGAAAATGGAGTTGAAATACGATGTACCGGTTCAGCATGCTTGGCTCAAGCAATAAGAGGAGTCATTTATTTTGCATCTAAGGATGCCATGAATATAGAAGGATTAGGTCCGAGTTCGGTAGAGGCCTTAATGTCTGAGGGGTATATAAAAGATGTAGCGGATATATACCTTTTGAAGGACTATCGTGAGGAGCTTATAAGTAAAGGAATAGTGGGTAAGGAAAAGTCTACCGATAATCTTCTCAAAGCTGTTGAAAAGTCTAAAGAGAATGATATTGACAGGCTTATAACCGGTTTGGGGATTAGAAATGTTGGTAAACAAACTGCAAGGGTATTAGCTTCTAGCTTTCCGGATGTTGAATCTATTAAAATTGCCACATATGAGCAGTTGATTGTGTTGCCTGATTTTGGGGATATTATGGTTCGAGATATGCTTGAATTCTTTTCTAAAGAGGAAAACGGCATACTGATAGATAAGCTTAAGAAAGCTGGAATAAATATGAAGTCAAAAGTTTCTGTTACAAGAAAGGATGACCGTTTTTCTGGAAAAACCTTTGTATTGACAGGTACTTTGCCAACGATGACCAGAGATGAGGCAACGCAAATAATCCAAATGTATGGAGGAAAAGTATCGGGAAGTGTATCAAAAAAGACTTCATATGTTCTTGCCGGTGAAGATGCAGGAAGCAAACTGACTAAAGCTCAAGATTTAGGAGTACAGATTCTTAGTGAAGAAGATTTTAAAAAAATGCTAAAATAAAAGCTTTGGCGATTTTTTGTTGTAATATTAATAATAACAGGTTTGATGTTTAAAGATAGTTAACAGTTTCTGGTTGACGTGGTATTAATTAAACCTTATAATTATTTACTGTACACTTAAACTTATTGATATATATTACCTTACCTTAAGGGGTGAGGAATGGCCCTCTTTTAGGGTCTTTTTTTCTAGATGAAAAGCTTATTATTTTGAATATGATTTTTTTATGTAAATGTAGTGTATCATAAAATAGTAAATAATGATAAATAGTAAAGGTGAATTATATGAAACTTAATAAAAGTGGTGCGGAGTTTTTTATCTATGACAATATTGCCATTGATAAAGCCATTTCACGTACAACACACATGGCTGTTTCTGCTCATCAGGATGATATCGAAATTATGGCATATGATGGAATACAAAAGTGCTTCGGTAGAGCAGATGAGTGGTTTATGGCTGTTATTGTTACGAATGGATCAGGGAGTCCAAGAAGTGGCATTTATCAAAACTATACCAGCGAAGAAATGAAGCAGGTTAGAAAGATGGAGCAGAAAAAAGCAGCCTTTGTTGGAGAATATGGATTTTTGGCAATGCTTGATTATGAGAGTGGAGAGATTAAAGACAAGCACAATAGAGAATCTGTAGAAGATATTAAGCAACTTATTTCCATCGCAAGACCAAAAGTTATATATACTCATAATTTAGCAGATAAGCACAGTACACATGTGGGTGTAACCTTAAAACTCATTCGTGCAATACGGGAATTGCCCATTGAATATAGGCCGGAAAAGCTATATGGATGTGAAGTGTGGGGAAAAATGGATTGGATAAACGATAACGAAAAAGTGATTTTTAACGTATCAGGACACCCAAATATAGCACAATCGATTTTAGGTGTTTTTGATTCTCAGATTTGCGGTGGAAAGAGGTATGACCAGGCTGTTTGCGGAAACCGGCAGTCAAATGCGACGTTTTTATCTTCTTTCAATGTAGATAAATATTCGTCAGTAATTTATGGTATGGATTTGACTCCCCTTGTTAGGGATGAAAATATGAGTATCTCAGAATATGTTAAAGGATATATTGATAGATTTAGCAAAGATGTAACCGGAAGAATCGACAAAATGATATAATTAGGGTAAGGATTATGAAATTATAGTAAAAGAAGAAGTGCTGGAAAAATAATCATAATGTGGCTGTAAGTGGGCCGCGTTTTTGTGTTCCAAGAAATTTTTACTTCTTCAAGATTAAGCTAAATATTAGGACTTAATTCAAGCTTAGTTGTGTAAAAGAGAAAAAATAGTCGAACTCAATCTTGTATACAATAAACATTTTGTATATAATTAATACCTGATAGAATAGTGTTTCTAAGGTATCTAGTACTATTACCTGGTGATAATTATTGTTTGAATTATTTGGATTACCTATGTGTAAGTAAATGCAAATCAGACAAAGGAATGCCTCTATCTGGCCGTTGTTTCTCGTTGTAATATTCATTAAATAATGAGCCTGTTTGTATACTAATATGTAGAGCAGGTATGTACATAAAGAAGTTTACAGATAATAAACGGTAAGGTAGATATATTTAGGGAGACAACTTATAGTAGTTTTATTTATCGAATAAATAGATTGAAAGGGGTAAAACAATGGGTTTTTTAGAACAAATTATTGAGAGGGCAAAGTCTGATATTAAGACTATTGTACTTCCGGAAAGTACAGATTTAAGGGTGGTAACTGCAGCGTCCATGATTTCAAATCAGGGAGTTGCAAAGGTGGTACTTGTAGGAGGTGAAGCTGAAATCAAAAAGCTAGCAGGAGATCTTGATTTGTCAAAAGTTAAAATCGAGAATCCTTATAGTTCCTCGAACTTTGAGGAATACGCCCAAGCTTTTTGTGAGCTCAGAAAATCTAAGGGAATGACAATTGAGGAAGCTAGAGAGACGATGAAGAATCCACTTTATTACGGAGTTATGATGGTTAAGCAGGGGCAGGCAGATGGAATGGTAGCAGGTGCAATCAATTCAACCGGAAACACATTGAGACCTGCTCTTCAAATTTTGAAAACAGCACCGGGAACAAAGTTGGTATCGGCATTTTTTGTAATGGTAGTTCCCGATTGTGAATATGGTCACAACGGAACTTTTATATACGGGGACTGTGGACTAGTTGAGAATCCCGATGCAGATCAGCTTTCAGAGATTGCATTAGCTTCTGCTAAATCATTTAAACAATTAGTTCAGGATGAGCCTCAAGTTGCAATGTTGTCATATTCAACTTATGGCAGTGCTAAGAGTGAGTTGACGGAAAAAGTAGTTAAGGCAACTCAGTTTGCAAAGGAAAAAGCACCAAATCTTGCTTTGGACGGTGAATTGCAGGCAGACGCAGCTCTTGTACAAGCTATTGCTAAATCAAAAGCTCCTAACAGCAAAGTTGCAGGAAAAGCAAATGTATTGATTTTCCCAGACTTAAATTGCGGCAACATCGCCTATAAACTCACTGAGAGACTTGCAAAAGCTGAAGCATATGGTCCTATAACACAGGGAATTGCAAAGCCTGTAAACGATCTTTCAAGAGGATGTAGTGCGGAGGATATTGTTGGAGTTGCAGCAATTACAGCGGTTCAGGCTCAAAAGGTTTAAAAACAAACTGCGGAAGTCTTTTAAGGTTATTAATTTTAAGGAAAGATATTAAAGGGATTGATAATAATTCAGTCTTAAATATAGAATAGGAGATGTTACAATGAAGGTATTAGTTATTAATACAGGTAGTTCCTCTTTAAAATATCAGCTTATTGATATGACAAACGAAAGTGTTCTTGCAAAGGGTGTGTGTGATAGAATTGGTCTTGAGCATTCATTTCTTAAACATTCAAAAACCGGAAGCGACACTGTTATTATTGAGAAGGATTTGTATAATCACAAAGTTGCTGTACAGGAGGTACTAAGTGCTCTTACTGATAGTAAGACCGGTGTTATAGCTAGTATGTCCGAGATAGGAGCTGTTGGGCATCGTATTGTTCATGGAGGAGAAAAATTTAAGGATTCAGTCGTAATAGATTCTAATGTAATGAATGCAATTAAAGAGTGTGTTGAACTTGCACCATTGCACAACCCATCAAATATTATAGGAATTGAAGCATGCCAACAGATTATGCCCAATATACCGATGATAGCTGTTTTTGATACTGCATTTCATCAAACAATGCCACCCCATGCATATATATATGCTCTTCCTTATGAAATATATGAAAAGTATCGTTTGAGGAAATATGGATTCCATGGTACTTCACACAAATATGTAGCCTATAAAGCTGCTGAAATGCTTGGCAAGCCTATAGAAGAATTAAAGATAGTTACCTGTCACTTAGGCAATGGAGCAAGCATATGTGCTGTTAAAAACGGAAAGTCTATAGAAACATCAATGGGATTCACTCCACTTCAAGGTCTGGCTATGGGGACAAGAAGCGGAACTATCGACCCTGCTGTTATATCCTTTTTGATGGAGAAGGAAAAAATGACTGTTAAGGATATAAGTGATTTCCTGAACAAAAAGTCTGGAGTACTTGGGGTTTCAGGTGTAAGCAGTGACTTTAGAGATGTTCAGGAAGCGGCTGAAAATGGAAATAATAGGGCGATACTCGCATTGGATATTTTCTGCTATAAAGTAAAACGTTTTATTGGTGATTATATAGGCATAATGAATGGCGCGGACGCTGTTGTATTTACTGCCGGAATTGGCGAAAATAATGACTTGGTAAGAAGTAAGGTACTAAAAGATTTGGATTTCTTAGGAATTGACGTAGATATGGAAAAGAACAAAGTGATTGGTAAAGAAATAGATATTAGCGCACCGGGTTCAAGAGTTAAAACTCTTGTAATTCCAACGAATGAAGAGCTTGCAATCGCAAGAGAGACTCAAAAGTTATTAAAATAGTTTTGCTCTTCATAGAAAAAATTAACTTTCATGGTAGTGTTGTTTTTCCTGTTGACTATTGTTAACAAAAGCGAAAAAATCTAATTAACCGTTGAAACTGAAAAATTCCTTATGTGTCGTTATTGACAAAAGTTTCATTACTTAGTATAATATTTTCTGTTGGTTTAAGAGGTGACTATATGAAGGTTGATATATCGAATATACTTAAGGTTAACGGTGCAGCACTTGATGTTGATAGGGAAGAAGTTCTCGAAGGCTTTGATGAATTAGAGGATGACTTTGTTTTTGATACACCGGTTAAGTTAAATTGCAAATTTACTAACATGGGTGGCATTGTAAAAATGGACGGGCATTTAAAAGTGGATTATTTGGTTAAATGTTCGAGATGTTTAAAAGATGTCCGGTCATCTTTGGAAGCAGACCTTGAGGAAGAATTCGCTCAGGAGGGACAAATCGAGGATAATGACTGTTATATATATAACGATAAAGTCATTGTACTTGATAAAGTATTAAAAGATAATATAATTTTAAATTTACCTGCAAGGCAGATGTGTAGAGCTGATTGCCAAGGGTTATGCTCTAAGTGCGGTGTTGATCTTAATACTGAGAGATGCAGTTGTAGCGAAGAGGAGTTAGACCCTCGTATGGAAGCTCTTAAGAATTTCTTCAACAAATAGAAATTACTTAATTTATATACAAGTGACGTTTGTATGGTGATGAGGAGGTGTGTTATACATGGCAAATCCAAAACGTAAATGGTCAAAAGCAAGAACTGGTAGCAGAAGAGCTCACTGGAAGTTATCGGCACCTAATTTGGTAGAGTGTCCACAGTGCCACGATCTTAAGATGCCACATAGAGTTTGTAAACAATGCGGTTTTTATGATGGTAAAGAGGTAATTAAAGTTGGATCTTAATAAATTAGTAAAAAGCAGCAGTTTAAACTGCTGCTTTTTACTAATTGTTTAGATGTTTAAGTCGCTTTTTGATACACTTTTAGAAGGTGATGTTAAGTTTATTACAATTGTATTTTTGTTTAAAGGTCTGACAATGAAATTTTTCGACAGGCCTTTTAATGTATAAAAATATGTTAGAGTATGTTTAGATCTGGAGGTACCCTTTGAAAGAACAAGTTATACCTGTTAAGAGCGTTTTACCTGGAAGCATAGCCGAAGAGGCTGGAATCGAGGCAGGTGATGCAATTTTAAGTGTTAACGGTGAAAAAATCAAAGACATTTTTGATTACCGATTTTTAATTACCAATGAAAATTTAATGCTTGAGATTCTTAAACAAGACGGTGAAGTGTGGGAAATAGAGGTTGAGAAAGAAGAGTATGAAGACCTTGGACTTGAATTTGAAAGCTTGATGATAGATGATGCTAAAAGTTGTAAAAACAAATGCATTTTCTGTTTTATAGATCAGCTGCCTAAGGGTATGAGAGATACTCTCTATTTTAAAGATGATGATTCGAGACTTTCTTTTTTTATGGGAAATTATATTACACTTACCAATATGAGTTTTGAAGATATAGACAGAATAATAAAGTATAAAATGTCTCCTATTAATGTGTCTGTTCATACAACAAATCCGGATCTAAGAGTATTAATGCTTAAAAATAAAAATGCAGGTGATGTTGTAGAAAAGATACAGAAGCTTATTGATGGAGGAATTGAAGTAAACTGTCAAATAGTTTTGTGTAGGGAAGTAAATGATAAAAAAGAGTTGGACAGGTCTTTAAATGAGCTAGGTTCTCTCTATCCGGGAGTTAAAAGTGTTTCAGTAGTTCCTGTAGGCATTACAAGGTATAGAGAAGGATTAAGTTGTTTAAAACCTTTCGATAGGGAATCTTCTGCTAAAGTAATAGAGCAGATAGAAACTTGGCAGAAAAAGTTTTTGGAAAAGTTCGGTTCAAGAATCGTATATATTGCCGACGAATTTTATATCATGGCAGGATATAAAATTCCTGATTATGGGGATTATGAAGATTTTCCTCAGATTGAGAATGGAGTCGGACTCATAGCCCAATTCAAACAGGAGTTTATGGAGTACATAGGACAACTCGATTACTGTTCTTTGAAGCAAAAAAATAAGATAAAAGTAGAAGGAGCCAAAGATACTAAGGAATTTAAGCTTAGAAATATAAGTATAGCTACCGGAGTTTCTTCTTATTTGCATATAAAGGAAATGGCGCAAAAGCTTCAACAGAAATATAAGAACTTAAATATAAATATTTATAAAATAGAAAATAACTTTTTTGGGAAAAATGTTACAGTGACAGGACTGCTTACAGGCCAAGATATACTTGAACAGTTGAAAGGCAAAGAACTTGGGGACGAGTTGCTTCTTTCTAGATCTATGTTAAGATCCGGAGAAGAAGTTTTGCTTGACGACTATACTATAAGTGATATTGAGCAAAAACTTGATGTTAAAGTCAGTATTGTAGATAATAGTGGCAAAGAATTTATTGTAAAAATACTTGGAATAGATTTATAATATATTGTGCTGCATGTTTGTTGATAATTACTTTGTGTTTTTTTATGTTCGAGAAATCATGTGTGTATGCTTATTAATCTTAGGTTCTCGATGTAAAATACTAACTTGAGTTCAATATATTGATATATATAATTGGAGGGAAATATTTTGTCAAAACCAGTTGTTGCGATTGTTGGAAGACCAAATGTTGGAAAGTCAACTTTTTTTAATTATCTTGCCGGAAGAAGAATATCAATAGTAGAAGACACCCCAGGAGTTACAAGGGATAGAATATATACTGAGGTTGAGTGGAGGAGTAGAAAGTTTACTCTAATAGATACGGGCGGTATAGAACCCTACTCGGAAGATAGGATTATGCAGCAGATGAAGAGTCAGGCCGAAATAGCCATTGAAACTGCTGATGTAATTGTGTTTATGGTTGATATGAAGGATGGGCTCACTGCTTCGGACAACGAAGTGGCTACTATGCTTAGAAAATCTAAAAAGCCTGTTATTCTTGTAGTAAATAAGGTTGATAGAGTAGGTGAGCTTCCGGCTGAGGTATATGAGTTTTATAATTTAGGGATTGGGGATTTAATGACAGTTTCTTCTATTCATGGGCTTGGGATGGGAGATTTACTAGATGAGATTTATGAGCATTTCCCTGATGAAATGGACGAAGAATACGATGAAGAGGTAATTAAAGTAGCGGTTGTTGGAAAGCCGAATGCAGGTAAATCTTCTCTCATAAACAAGGTTTTAGGTGAAGAAAGAGTTATTGTAAGTGATATACCTGGTACTACAAGGGATGCCATTGACACTTACGTAGAAAATGAAGAGGGCAAATTTATATTTATAGATACTGCAGGAATAAGAAGGCAAAGCAAGATTTACGAAAATATTGAAAAGTATAGTGCTATAAGATCATGGACAGCTATTGAGAGGTCAGATGTATGCCTGATAATGATTGATGCTGAAGACGGTGTTACAGAACAGGATACAAAGATTGCAGGTTATGCTCACGAGCAGGGAAAAGCCTCAATTGTTGTTGTCAACAAGTGGGACTTAGTGGAAAAGGACACTGGTACTTTGGAAGAATACCGTAAGACTGTGCTTGAAAAACTTGGTTTTATGCTTTATGCCCCAGTTATATTTATATCTGCAAAGACAGGGCAGAGAGTTAATAAAATTTATGAGCTTATAAAATATGTTGCCAATCAGTCTGCTATGAGGATTTCGACAGGAGTTTTGAATGATTTGCTTAATGAAGCTACTGCAATGGTTCAACCTCCTTCGGACAAAGGTAAAAGACTTAAAATTTATTACATGACTCAGGCAAGTGTAAAGCCACCTGCATTTGTATTGTTTATAAACAGTATTGATCTTATGCATTATTCCTATGAGAGGTATTTGGAAAATCAACTTAGGAAGAGTTTTGGATTTGAAGGGACACCAATAAAGTTTATGCTTAGGGAGAAGAAAGACAGGGAGTGATAGTTTTGGGGCTTATTGTTAAGGTCGTTATTGTTTTATTGATAGGATATTTGTTGGGAAGTGCAAATACTTCACTTGTTGTAGGTAAATTCTACGGAGTAGACGTAAGAAAACACGGAAGCGGAAATGCGGGTTTGACAAATACGTTGAGAACTATCGGTAAAATGGCTGCACTCTTTGTTGTTTTGGGTGATATATTAAAAGGTGTTTTGTCTTGCCTTATAGGTTATTTTATCCTAAAGGATATACAGGTTTTAGGTATAACATCGGTTGAAGTTCCATGGAATGTGGGTATGTTTTTTGGAGGATTAGGTGCAATTTTAGGTCATAACTGGCCTTTGTACTTTGGTTTCAAAGGCGGAAAAGGTATATTGACTACATTTTCCGTTGTAATGATGACTGCTCCATACATAGGGCTTA
>JAEZUI010000275.1 GCA_023421115.1 Bacillota bacterium
AATTATGGCAACTGTCTTGGGTAATAGAAGTTTTTTCATCATTGGGCTTAGCTAAAATAGTCTTTTTAATTATTCCTTTTATAAAGATTCTAAGCATTACTTACAGGACAAGAATAGAATACATCAATATATTTATCGTATTCTATTCTTGCCCTGACTCTGCAAGTTACGATGCAGACTCTTTGCAAGATGCTTCAAAGATGCTTCGAAGATTATTAATTATTGGCTACGTCAGCTATTCTAATAAATGGGGAAATTTGCTTTACCCGGACCAGCTACGTAGAGTAACTTAAAGTTATTTTAATCAAATCATGTAAAGGGGTGTCAAAAATGTTTGATTTTTATGAGCACTATAAAAAAATATCAAATCTTTATAATCTTGTATTTAGATTCATACCTATTAAATTCTTTGGAATTGTAACTTTTAACATAGTAACAGCTTTAATAGGCCTGTTTGTAGCTGCAAAACTGTTTCTTAGTAATTCGTTAGCATTGTTTTTGATTTCAATTACTTATATAGGCTTATTTTGGCTATCTCTTTGGTTACTTGCACGTTTTTCTAAAAATATTATATATGATAAATATGCCACAGATATTAAGGGATTCAGTGTTGGTATAGGTGTTTATGATATCGTACAAGCTAAAATTGTAGATAAACTTATTGAATTGAACTGGTATACCACCAGCAAAGTTGAAAAACTAATTACTAGGTATGAAAAACATGCCGAAAGCCAAAAGTTTAAAGTACCCGTTATACCTTCTGTGTTTGTAATGCTTTTTATTCCGTTGTGGTCTCAATTTATTGGTTGGATATACAAAGGGATTACTACCTATGAAGAAGGTATGAGAACATTTTATACTTTTACAGCAGTTATTATTACAATTGCAGTTGTTCTTCTTATGATCAAATCATTTTTCAAAAATATTTTCCTTGAATTTATAAATAGAGATTATTTTAGAATGAAAACCCTTGCTAGAAGGCTTGAAGATATTCTCCTTGGAATAGATGAAAAACCTAAACTTACTGCTGAATCTAATGAAAGTATTACAAAAACTAACAATTCAAATACTAACCATAGATTACAGTCCAATAAGAAAAAAAAGACTGTATAGGATCGAGTTTGGATGTTTGGATGGAATAAATATTTATTTTCGGGTAATGGAAACGCCGGGATTTCTCCCGGCTTAGTGTCTAATTGTTGGTCATTTATTCAATTCGATGCACGTTATTCCTCGGATATAAACACTTCATCTTTAGACTCTTGGGCACTTTTTAATAAGAGACAAATATCTTTATATACATTTAAAGTTTCTGTGTCAAATTCTTTGGTATTAGTACTTTCAATTTCTTCTAATGCTTCTTTCAAGTCAGGTATTTGCCATGGACTCTTTTCATACCATCCTTTAAGGGCACTGTATTGATAATATAGCCCTGTTTTACTAATTTGCGGTTTCATAGCATCCATTATTCTAAAGAAATATCCTTCACAAATTCTCAAAATATATTTATCTCCGGATTTTAAGAAACGTATAAATTGAATTTCACCTTCACCTTCAAATCCTACATAATATTTATCTACAACTGTATCCACCATTAATCACTCCTCAGCTTATTATTTCTCTGACCAATGCCCGCTTTCTAATAATTGATCTTGTAGAGGTGTAGCCGTACCATTTTTTCTTGCAGTAATTGCATCAAACCAATCTTTATATCGTGTCCATGTATTTTGGCCTGTCATAACTTCATTAACAGGCAATGTAGCACCTTGGCCTGGTATCTTTCGTTCAATAACCCAAGTGTTACCTTGATTGATCGGAGCACCTGGTGTTCTGGTGTGCCATCTGGCTTTGTATGAGTAAGTACCATCTGACCATTTATATTGGACTTGTTGGTATCCTGTCTTGTTTTGGAATTTAACTGAAGCTGTGGAAGGAATATTTATTGGACTTGTGTCTGTTAAATTCTTTCCAGATAATTCAATAACTGGCCCTGAGCCTTCCCCAATAGCAGACTTTTGCATCTTTTGTATTGCTGCTACTCGTCTATCAATTACTGCTGGCAAGTTACTACCATCACCAACTCCCGTACAAACAGTATATCAAATTGCTTTGAATTTAGCGGGAGTGGACTCTTGATATTCTCTGCTGGTTTCCGGTATTAGCCTTAAATATGGGCAAATCCGGGAAAATATACAAATGTTTATTTTCAGATACTGAAAAACCGGGATTGCTCCCGGCTTTTACTCAGACTCAGACTTATCATAAGTCACGATCTCAGGAAAATTGAACACTTTTTATAGTTTGAAACATGCCCGAAACGCATAACTTAACCATTTGTTTTACTTATTAGTACACCTTCTGGAGATGACCAATTAAGACTATTACAAATAAGCCCAATCAACTCTTTTTGATTATTTATTCGATATCTATTATCAATGCACTCTTCGTCACGAAATAAAAAAACACTAAACGAATTCAATGTATTATATAATTCATTCAAAAACGATGTCACTTCGTTACATAATACATCTTGCTCTTTATTACTATTTACCAAAAATTCCAAATCTGAAAGTTGCTTTCCTTCCAAACTTAATGCAACATAACTATTAACATCAAAATCCTTTTCAATAAAACTTTGATAATAACTCATATCTGTAACTTGATGAAAAACCAACTTTAATTTATTTTCATATTTAGGGGGATCTTGAGAAAAGAACTCTCCACCCCATTCTATTAATAATTCCGATAAGTTTAGTTTGCCAAATTCACTCTTTGGTATTAAAACATCAATTATAAAATTCATATTATCCCTCCTTTATTTACCTTCAAAAATATGATTGTTCGCCACGTATCCATCCGCCTTTATCGGGATTATATTCAAATATATGTTGATGTGGATTTAAATGATCACCACGTCCATGATTAGACCAATGTACTTCACTCCAAGGTACGTTTTGTCCATTAGCCGAAGGCCATGTGCCTTTAGGAAAAGTTGCCGATTGTCTATATATTTCGCCTGTCATAGAACTCGTTTTACCCCCTAAAACAGTGTGAGGATGTCCTTGGGCAGCAGGATCTGGCAAAGGTATATCTTGTCCATTTACTCTTTGTTTTGCAAGAGGAATTGGGTTACCATTTGCATCCTTTGGAATATAACCCTGTGAGTTATTACCACCCTTACCAACTCCACTACCACCGCATCCGGCATTATGTACAAATACATTATACTCCGTTACAAAGTAAGTATGCCAGTCCTCAACTTCAAAATTATAAACCTTTATTGGCTTATCAAGATACTCAACAAACACTTCCTTAACCTCAAGTATGTCACCTGAGTACATTACAAGCCTGTCACTCGTTTTCAAATCTCCCGCATCAACCCATCCTATACCTTCAACCCAGAATGGGTGATTTTCTGTTGTTTTTATTTCCTGCTCTCCTACCTTTAAGTGAATCAGCTCTTTTGTGGTATTTACGAACACATTCAGTACTCTCTTTAAACCCTTCTCTCCTGTCTCAGGATTCTCAGAGTATACCTCATCACCAACTTCTATATCCTTTATCTCTTTGTACCCATCTTTTGTATAAATCAATGTATCTTCTGTAAAGCAAATAGTTTTATCGAACAACTCACTTTTCAATGCCACAATTGCCAATATAGTTGTTGTAGCCCTCCATGCAGCAAGGTTATAATTCCCTTCTTCTATTGCCGCAAATACTCCTTCTATTCCACCTTTTACACCTAACACACCTAGTATCAGCCTTAACTCTGAAAATGTGGCTAATGCTCCAAATGCTGCTCCGCTTATTGAGCCTTTTATTACACCTTCTATTATATTTCTGCCACCTATTTTTGCGTCTATTCCTCCAAATACTGCACCAGATATCGCGCCTATTGCAGCGTTTCTCAAGGCTGAAAGTGATACACATCTAATGGTACCTATAACTCCATTAATATCGAAGGATACCAACATTTCCGGTATGGAGAAATATCCTGTTGGATCTGTAAAATTTACCG
>JAEZUI010000085.1 GCA_023421115.1 Bacillota bacterium
ATGCTCAGGTCAAGTAATTGCGTCATTTGACACTAAAACAGGCTTACACCTTAATTGGGGCTTTATTTTGCTGTTTTATTGTCACAGCTGTAGCAAATATATTCCTTCTATGTATTTACATAACATATAATAAATGATATAGTTGTTGTGAAAGTTTATGTCATATATATATATATATAAGTATTGTAATTTGGTGTAATAAATTGTTTACTTGGGGGGACGTTTTATGAGCCAGGTTGGAAATGCAATAAAGATGTATATCTTATTACAGGCGAACGGGAAAATGAAGATAAGCGAGATTGCATCACTGATTGAGGTTGACGAGAGATCAGTAAGGAGATATCGTGAGGATCTGGGATATGCCTCAATATATATTGATTCAGAAAGAGGAAAATATGGAGGATATAAACTTTATAACGACAATTTAATGCTTGGACTTAATTTTTCAGTTCAAGAACAAAATTCACTTCAATTAGTAGAAAAATATCTTAAAGATTCAAGACATATAGCCTCTAAAGATATATCGAATATTGTTGCAAAAATTAATGCAATTAATTCTGTAAGAGATAAGGAACAGGTTGATTTTTGCAATCACATGGCAAAAGAAACAATTTCCAATATTGACTTGAGTGTGGAGCGAAAGAAGTTTTTAGATATCTATGCAGCAGTTCTTTCAAGGAAAAAGATTAGAATAGAGTACACTTCTTTAAATTCCGGCAAATTAACCAGAATTGTGAGGCCTTATGTAACCATGCAGTATAAGCAGGACTTTTACTTGATAGGTTTTTGTGAATTGAAAGAGGAAATCCGCGATTTTAAGATTTCCAGAATACAGAATTATGAGGTTATGAATGAAACCTTCCTAAAGGATGAAAGCTTTGATCCTGAAGAGAGTATGGAAAACTGTTTTGGGATATATAAGGGCAAGGAATACAATATAAAGCTCAAGATAATGCATCCTATGTCACAGATAATAAAGGAAAAAGTATGGGTAAAAAATCAGGTGATTACTGAAATAAAGGATGGAACTATTATTTTTAAGGCAAAGATGAGAGGGCTTACGGAGATAAAAACCTGGATTTTAGGTATGGGAGCCTCTGTAATTGTGTTGGAACCTGATGAGATTGTAGATGAAATTAGAAATGAAATTGAAAAGATGAGAAATTTATATATGTGCTCTCCTGTGTCCGGTTAATGGTGTAGAATTTAAATAGAATCAACAACAATGGAAGGAGGTGACAAAAGTGAGATTAAAATGTGATTTTAAGGTTGATAGACTTCCAATTTCCCATAACATGATGTTTGTTAGTTTGATAAAAGAGGCTTTAAAAAAGTCTGACCTAGAGTATTATGATAAGCTTTATAACTTTAATGGAAAGGCAAATAAAAAGAGTAAGAACTTTTGCTTTTCTGTTAAGATGAGAGGTTTTGATATTGATGGAGATATTGTAATTGTCAAAGATGGTATTTCGCTGTTGATAAGCTCTCCAGATACTGAATTCATTTTGTATGTTTATAATGGTCTTTTAAAGATTAGTGAGTTTAAGTACAAGGATTTCTGTGTAAAAAAGGAACGGATTTCAATGTTGAAAGAGAAATCTCTGGATTCTAGTGAAGCTATATTTAAAACGTTATCTCCAATATGTATCAAGAATAACAAGAATTACTTTTTGAAGATTGATGATGAAAGTTATGAAAACGAGCTTAATTACATTGCTGGAAAAGTTCTTGAAAACTATAGGGGAAGAGGACTTGAAGAAAGGCTCATTTTTCAAAATGTTAAGATGAAAAATGTTGTAGTAAGACAAGAAATCAAGGCATTTGAAGAAAGGTCAGGTAAAAACTATTTATGCGTAAATTCTTACGAAGGCATTTTTAAACTGTGTGGGAATGTTGAAGACTTGAGGGATCTATTATCGTTAGGACTTGGATTCAAAAGAAACCAAGGCTTTGGAATGCTTGAATTAGTTTATTAGATGGGAGGTGAGGAATTGGACTATATTAAGTTGGGTCTTGCTGATTGGCTTTATAATGCTGGGATTAGTGGTTTGGTTAATATTTTGAAGCATGCTAATGATAAAGTTGATATCAATGGTCAGGAAATAGCAATAAAAACTGATGGTTTAGAGAACTTTGAAGAAAAGTATTTTAGATATTTTATTGATACATATAAAGAAACGATGGTTTTTTCAAAAGTACTAAATAAAATAGAGAAACTACTCAATATTGAAATTGATGAATCTAAGGAAAAAGAAGTTGGAGAGGATATTGATTTTATCAAATCTAAAGTTAATATTAACTCCGCCTATAAAGGGATAAAAGACCAAATCGACTTGAGAAAATTGGAGAAGCCAAGCAAGAAAATAACAGTAATAAATACAGAAATTTTAAAGGAATTAAAAGATTTATTGATAAAAAGTAAAGATGCTATATTGAAAGCTGAATGTATTGGCTATTATGACCAAAAGGCCAAAGCCAGTAAAGCTCCAAATGCAATAATTGATAAATATCTCAATACAAATATGTTGGATATAGCATTGGACGTTAATGAGGTAAAAGAGTATTTATCTAATAATACAAAATTTAACTTGTGTTGCTTTCAATGTGGAAGAGAAATAAAAAAAATAGATAAAGGACTAAGCTTTCTTAACAGAATGTTTTTTGACACATCCAGAAAGACATCTCATATTTGGAACTTTGTTAGTGATATAGAGATATGTCCTATATGCAAAATTGTATACTTATGTGTTCCAGCTGGTTTTACAACAGTTTATGGAAATGGAATTTTTGTTAATGACAATCAAAGCGTAAATAGCTCTGAAAAAATCAACTACAATATTAAGCATGAAATTTTACACAATGAAGATTCAAAAGGAATATATAATGCTTTTGGGACAATGATAAAAGCCCTGCATGAAAGGATTAATGACAGTCAAAAGTATGAACTTGCAGATATTCAGGTAGTTCGTTATGAGGATGAAAAATATAGATTCAATCTTTTATCAAAAAATGTTCTTAAAGTTTTGTATGATTCCAAAGAGGAACTAAATAGTCTAATAAAAACTGGCTTTCAAGAAGTAAAAACATATTTTAGGTTATATGATGAAGTGATGAAAAGTTTATTGAACAATGAAAACTTATTTATTCTGGTTCATAAGGTTATTGTTATAAAAATAACCAGCCCTAAAGATGCAAAATACAACGAAAGCCATATAAGGAATTTAATCAAAATAAACTTGAAATACATGAAAGGAGTTGGGTATATGGAAGTAACGGAAAAAGATATTGTAAAAACAGCAAGTGGTGCAGGTTACTACCTAAGAGAAGCTTATAAATCTAAAAATTCGGAGAATAAGCTAAATGGTATATCCTATAGACTTTTGAATGCTTTAAAAACGAGTAATAAAAACATGTTTATGGATACAATTTTAAATTGCTATCTATATACAAGTAAACCGGTACCAACATTTATTACGGAATGTTTGAAAGATGATAATGTTTTTAAGACAATAGGATATGCTTTTGTTACTTGTTTGATAGATGGTAAAAAAACTGAAAATACAGATGGGGGAGATAAATAATGGAAAAGTCAATGAAACCAAAAGGATTAATATTATCAATGATATTTGAAGCTGAAAGTGCTAATTACGGAGAAGGAATTGGAAATGTAGCATCGTTGAAGAAAATGGCAAGGGGAAATGGAGATCAATATACATATATTTCAAGACAGGCAATTCGCTATAATATCGTTGAGCAATTGAGCGAAGCTACCGCAAAAGTAAATGCTGAAGGAAGCGGAGACAAAAAGGTAATACAGTTTTCACCAGATTCAACTATCAAAGATTATCCCGAAATAGATTTCTTTGGATATATGAAAACTGAAAAGGGAAAAGGAAGTGCAACTCGTTCAGCAAAGGTAAGGCTATCAAATGCAGTTTCTCTAGAAACATTTAAAGGAGACTTAGATTTCTTGACTAACAAGGGACTTGCAGATAGATTAAAAGAAAATATGAATATTGCTCAATCAGAGATACATCGTTCTTATTATAGGTACACAATAACAGCAGATCTTGATCAGATTGGTGTTGATGAAGGAGATAATATTTCATTAGAAAATTCTGAAAAAGCAAGAAGAGTAAATAAATTATTAGACACCGTTTCATTATTATATAGGGATATAAGGGGACGAAGAGAAGATTTAAAACCCTTGTTTACTATAGGTGGAGTATATGATGTTAAAAACCCTGTTTTTCAAAATGCGCTTGAAGTGAAAGATAATAGGGTACTTGTATCAACTATTGAGGGGGTGCTGTTTGATTTTATTAAAAAAGATACTTTTTGTGGGCTAATTGAGGGAAAGTTCAGTAATGACAAAGAAATAAAGGAAAAACTTAATGCTGTTTCAATGCCTGAATTCTTCAAAAATATAAAGAGAAAGGTCAGCGAATATTATGAAAGCTGTTAGGTTGAAACTTGAACAAGAGCTTGTAAATTATAAGGTGCCAACTAGTTTTCAATTAAAAGAAACATATCCACTTCCTCCATATTCAACAGTGAGCGGGATGATACACTCCATTTGTGGTTATGAAGAATATAATGCAATGAAAATAAGTGTTCAGGGGAAGTATCTGTCAAAAGTTAATGACCTATTTACAAGATACGAATTTAAACCAGGTATGGGGTTTGAAGCAGGAAGACATCAGTTGGATGTAAATGGTTTTGGTGTTAGCAGGGGTGTTGCGACTTGTGAGTTGTTAACTGAGGTTGAACTGTTAATTCATATAATTCCTGAGAATCAGTCATTAATTGAGGAGATTGAGAGAGCGTTTTTGTTTCCAATTGAATTTCCTTCGCTTGGTAGAAGGGAGGATCTTGTAGTAATAAAAGAAGTAAAGACCGTAAATGTAAAAGAAAAATTATTGGAAGAGGATATTGAGCTTGATAAAAACTATACTGCTTATATTCCTACAAAAATGCTTGAGAATGGAACAGTAAAACTTATTGGAGGCTCTTCGGGGGTTGAACAAAAGGGAACAAGATATAATATCAATAAATACTATGAGAAAGTAAATTATGGTACCGAGAAAAGTCCAAAAGTATTTAGAAAGTGGGAAAAAGTTCAGGTTGTATATTCTTCTAGAATATCCGCAATTGAGGATGAAAGCGTTCTCGTTGATGAAGATGAAAACATTGTTTTTGCAGTTTGAAAGTGAGGGGTATCATGTGAATAATTATCTTGCAAAGTCAAGTCCTGAAGAAACGATACAAATCCATACAGATAACTTGCTTAAAAACTTGGAATTAATCAAGAGCTTTTATCCTAACTTGGCAATAAACTGGCAACTTTTAAAAGTTGCTAGTTTATACCATGATTTAGGAAAAATGAATTTGAAGTTTCAAAGTAAAATTGAAGGAGGAAAAAGGTATTCTGATGAAATAGCACACAATCTATTAAGCCTAGCATTTTTAGACAAAAATGAGTTGAAAAAGCAATTTACAGACCATGAAATTGAGATACTTGCTCAAGCTATTGCCTACCATCATGAAAGGGGTGACTATGATGCACCCAATTATAAAGAAGAGGTAGAGGCTCTGAAAATTGAAGCAGAAAACTTTGTATATGAAAAGGTAAATATAACCACTATTAGAAAGATAAGCAATAAATACTTTTCCAATAATAGAATTTATGAAGATTCAGATTACTTTTTTGATTACGTAAAAATAAAAGGTTTGCTCAATAAGCTTGATTATGCATCAAGTGCTGGTATTGATGTGGAGGCAAATAATGACTTTCTCCTTAAAAAGCTAAAAGGGCTAAATTATCAATGGAATGATTTACAAAAGTATATGCTTGATAATAGTGAGAAGAATGTTATTTGCATTGCACAAACTGGTATGGGAAAAACTGAGGCAGGACTTTTATGGATAGGTAATAATAAAGGGTTTTTCACTTTACCTTTGAAAACTGCAATAAATGAAATATACAAAAGAGTTACTGAGAAAATTGTCGGTATTCAAGGCAAAGAATTAATAGGACTTCTACATTCGGATACTTATAGCAAATATATCGAAAATACTAACGATGATGAAGACATCGATGAATACTTTAATAAAACTAAGCAACTATCATTGCCTGTTACGGTATGTACATTAGATCAAATGTTTGACTTTGTTTTTAGATATAAAGGATTTGAACTCAAACTTGCAACTTTATGTTATTCCAAAGTTGTTATTGATGAGGTACAAATGTATTCTCCAGACTTACTTGCATATCTGATTATAGGGCTATCATATATTTCGAGAATTGGCGGGAAGTTTGCAATTCTTACAGCGACTTTACCTGGAATTGTTACGGATCTTTTGAGAGAACAATTGAAAGATACAGGAGTTAATTTTGAACAGCCAAAACCTTTTATAAATGATGAATTAAAAAGGCATAGCATAAAAGTTTTAAATCAGTCTATAGATTCTTCTTTTGTTATCGAAAAGTATAATAACAACAAAATACTGATAATTTGCAATACGGTAAAAACAGCACAAAAAATATATGAAGAATTGAAGAATAATGGGGAATTTAGCCAGAAATGTAAGAATATTAATTTGTTTCATAGTAAATTTATAAAAAAGGATAGAAAAGAGAAGGAAGATGAAATAGTGAAGTTCGGTAAGGCAGATTGTTGTGATTTAGGAATATGGATAGCAACACAGGTGGTAGAAGCATCACTTGATATCGATTTTGATATTCTCTTTACAGAACTATCTGATATAAACGGCCTTTTCCAAAGGATGGGGAGATGTTATAGGAATAGGATTTGGGATAAGAAGGGTTATAATTGTTATGTTTTTGATGGCGGGGATAAAAAATGCAGCGGTGTAGGCAAATTCATTGATGAAAAGATATTTGAATTTTCCAAGGAAGCACTTAAATATGTTGATGGTATTATAACTGAAACAGAAAAACAGAATATCATAGAAAAAGTCTATAGTACTGAGAAATTGAGGTATACTGATTATTATAAAGAGGTTTTAGGTAATATCGAATATGTTCAGTCATTTAGGACGCATGAACTAGACAAAACAGAGGTGAAAAGAAGGTTCAGAAACATTGATAAGTTAACAATACTTCCTTCATGTGTTTATATCTCAAATAAAACTGAGATAGACAACCTTATATCAAAAATTAGTATCGAGGAGGATAAAAAGGAAAGGAGGAAAATTATTGATCTCATAAATGGGTTTACACTGGAAGTCAATTATTACGAGATTGATAAACAACAGTATGAAATTTTAAAAGTATCGAAGTATATGGAAATTCCTATCTATGAAGACTTTGAATATGATAAGCAAAGTGGATTAAAAAGAAAGAATAGAAATGAATTAAGCAAGTCTGAGGTTAATAACAGAATATGGTAAACGTGTAAGAGGCCAAAATTAATAAGGTGATGCTTATGAGCTTTGATTTTGAAGATTATAAAACCCAAGGTGTAAAGGTAAATTACTACTACATATGCAAAAGGAAGTTGTGGCTTTATTCTAAAGGCATAACCATGGAGCACTTGAGTGACAGGGTATTAAGCGGGAAAGTTCTCCATGAGACAGCCTATTCAAGACAAAAATCAAGAGAAGTTGTGATAGATGATATTCTTAAGTTGGATATTGTAGATGGTGACTTTGTTCGAGAGATAAAGCTAACTAGCAGAATGTCAAACTCAGATAAAATGCAGCTGTTATATTACCTTTATTACTTAAGAAAAAGAGGTATTGAGAAAAAAGGAATTTTAAACTATGTTAAAGAAAAGAAGCAGGAATTTGTTGAATTAAGTGATAGGGATGAAGTAGAAATTGAAAAAGCACTTGTAGAAATAAAACACATATGCAGTATGGAAAAACCTCCTTCGTTAGAGAAAAATACCATATGTAAAAAATGTTCCTATTATGAGTTTTGTTATACAAAGGAGGAAGATGTAGATGGGTAGGGATTATTATATTTCAAGTAATGGTAGGCTTAAGAGAAAAGACAATACTATATACTTTGAAGATATTGCTGAATCAAGGAGAGCACTCCCAATTGAACAAATTGATTGCCTTCATATATTTGGTGAAGTAGACCTAAATACAAAGTTTATAAACTACATTTCAGAATATTCATTAATGTTGCATTTTTATAACTATTATGGTTTTTATACCGGCTCTTTTTATCCTAGAAAAAGAAGTGTATCAGGATTTTTGACAGTAAAACAGTCTCAATATTATCTAGACAAAGAATTTAGACTTTATTTGGCTAAATGTTTTATTGAAAGTGCAAAGTTTCATATTAGGAGAAATCTCAAGAATTATAAAGAGGTTACGGAGGATATATATGAAAACCTTGAAAAAGAGGTTGTAGACAATGCTAGAGAAATTAATGAATTAATGGGTATAGAAGGGCGTATAAGAAATACTTATTATAAAAGTTTTAATCTTTTTCTTAGAGATGGATTCCACATGGGAAAACGGGAGAGACGCCCTCCTAGCGACCCTATTAACACATTAATATCATTTGGAAATAGTCTTATGTATACAACTGTTCTTGGACAAATTTATCATACTCAGCTAGATCCGTGTATAAGTTATTTGCATGAACCATCAACCAAAAGATTTTCGCTTAGTTTGGATATTGCTGAGATATTTAAACCTTTGATTGTTGATCCGGTAATATTTAATCTTGTTAATAACCGGATTATTAATAATGAGGATTTCAACATAAAAGATGGAATTTGCATGTTAAATGATTCTGGTAGAAGAAAATTTATTACCGAATATGACAATAAACTTGCAGTTACAATAAGACACAGGAAGCTTAATAGAAATGTTTCTTATAAGAGTTTTATACGGCTTGAATGTTATAAACTTATTAAGTACCTAATTGATGACGATATATACAAACCTTTGAAAGCATGGTGGTAAATATGTTTGTTGTATTAACCTATGATATTGAAGTTAAGAAAATTAATAAAGTAAGAAAATTGCTTAAAAAGTATTTAGTTTGGACACAAAATTCTGTTTTTGAAGGTGAGATCACAGAAGGTAAATTACAAAAATGTATAGGACAGATTGGTAAAATAATTGACAAGAATGAAGATTCAGTGTATATCTATACAATAGACAATCCGAAAAATATTGTTAAGAACAAAATTGGAAAAGAAAAGGCTTTAGATGAATTGATTTTGTGATTTTGCAGCAAAGTGTTTTTTATGCGTAAGTCCTGTAATATATTAAAAATAAGTGCTACAAAGAAATATGGAATTTTGTTACAAGCATTATAAGAGGTTTACTGCAGTTTGATTACATTTGAGGAATTGAGAAAGTTCTGAATAAGGCTTAAATAGGGCCTTTTAAAGTTTTGTAAAAATGGGAACTGCTTTAACTATGCGGGATGTAAAGTAATGACCCTTAATCAATGTAAGCATAGATAAGTCAAGAACTGCTTTAACTATGCGGGATGTAAAGTTGGTTCAATTACAAGTTTTATAATTGTCCAGATTGAACTGCTTTAACTATGCGGGATGTAAAGTACTATAACATGGGGGTACAAAATACAAAGAGGGGGGAACTGCTTTAACTATGCGGGATGTAAAGTTATTTAGTTTTATGAAATCAAATAATATTGTCCCTGAACTGCTTTAACTATGCGGGATGTAAAGGTTTTCAATATTAATGAGGTTGTAGTGCAAGAAATCGAACTGCTTTAACTATGCGGGATGTAAAGATTACTAGATTAAAAAATTTTAAAAATTTTCTCAAGGAACTGCTTTAACTATGCGGGATGTAAAGTATAACCTCGAAGGGATAAAAAACCTTTTTAAAGAGGAACTGCTTTAACTATACGGGATGTAAAGCTTGACACAATTGACGTGTCAACATGGGGCTCGTCTGAACTGCTTTAACTATGCGGGATGTAAAGTAGTCAAG
>JAEZUI010000144.1 GCA_023421115.1 Bacillota bacterium
ATTGTTCCGTCTTTCTCTTTGTTTATTGCGAAGTTTGTGCTTGGGTTTGTTACTATACTTCCTGCTGCTCCGCTTACATACTCAAGCTTGCTTGCATCATATGTTATTGTCATATCTGCTGTGCTTACTCCACTTGATGGCACATTTGCAAAGTATACAGGTAACACTACTTGCTGTCCTGCACTTCCTGCTACTGAATCTACATATACTGTAAATCCGCTTGTTGTTGGTGGTGTTGTCGGTTGTGTCCATGGTGGTGTTGTTGGTTGTGTTGTTCCTCCACCATTGTTTAATGTTATTGTACCTGCATTCAATTTTGCAGCTACTCCACTTAAACTCTTATCTCCAAATGTCGCATTGCTTATGGTCACTGTTGCCGTTGTTGCTGCTGAACTTAAAACCTTAAATGTAAGGTTTGCAAATACCCCACTTGTTCTTATATATCCATTTGACATTGTATAGTCTAAAAACAATGCTTTTATTGACCCGTCTTTTTCTTTGTTTATTGCAAAGTTTGTACTTGGATCTGTTACAATACTTCCTGCAGCTCCACCTACATACTCTAACTTACTTGCATCATATGTAATTGTCATGTCTGCTGTACTGATTCCGTTTGACGGAACATTTGCTAAACTTACTGGCACTACTACTTGCTCTCCTACATTTCCTCTAACTGAATCTACACTCACTGTAAACCCTGTTGTTGATGGTGGTGTTGTCTGTTGTGGCCATGGTGCAGTTGTTTGCTGTGTCGGAGGCGTTGTAGGTTGTGCTGGATTTCCTGTGTTTGCAGACGAAGAATTAACAGAAAAATTATTTGGCTCTGTATTTGTTCCACTATATGAAATATTAAAACCAACTGTTACTGATCCGCCTGCCGGTATAGATGCATTGTAATCTGCATTGGTAAGTGTCACGGAAGAACCACTTTGATTATAAGTACAGTTCCATGCATTTGTTATTTTCTGATTTCCTCCATATGTAAAGTTAACTGTCCAACCATTGACTGCTGAAGAACCGTTATTCTTTATAATCATACTAACTGTAGCACCTGTACCCCATGAGCTTTGGCTGTAACTAACAGAAAAATTGCCTGCTGAGTTTTGAGGTGGATTTGTGGGTTGAGTCCATGGTGCTGTTGTTGGTTGAGTTGATGCACCATTGTTTAGAGTTACAGTTCCTGCCTTCAAATCTGCAGACAATTTACTTAAACTTCTATCTCCAAACGTTGCATTCGCTATAGTTACCGCTGCGTTGGTTGCTGATGAACTCAATACCTTAAATGTAAGGTTTGTAAATGTTCCACTTGTGCTTATGTATCCGTTTGACATTGTATAGTCAAGAAATAACGCCTTTATCGATCCTTCTTTCTCTTTGTTTACTGCAAAATTTGTACTTGGATTCGTAACTATACTTCCTGCTGACCCACTTACATATTCGAGTTTGCTTGAATCATACGTGATGGTCATATCCGCTGTGCTGATTCCACCAGACGGCACATCTTTAAAATTTACAGGTACTACTATCTGCTGACCCACTGTTCCACTTACTGAGTCAACACTAACTGTAAATCCTGCTGCTTCTGCTTTTTCTGCCGGTAAAAATGTGCATAAAAGAAATGCACATAATGCGACACAAATGCATTTTTTAATTTTTGACACGTACATAAACTTTCCTCCTCAAAATAATTAAAATTTATATATATCCAAAATTCTTAAGTAAAGAATCCCAGATTATACTCATTATCTTTTTTAGTTACTAGTCTAATAATAAATGATTTAAATAAAAAGTTTAGGCAACTTTAAAATAAAAACTCGCCAATTGCTATTTCAAAAATTTTATTTTCTGGTCTTTAGAACCTAAATAACGCATAGGTTACTCTTTGAAATAGCCTTATTTCGACTATTAAATAATTATATTCATTTATTCAAACAATTACTAAACAGAATCCATAAAAAATGATTATAACACAATTTTAAATGTGTTATATACATAATAACATCCTTTAGTTAACTTATAACATTTTAAATCTGTATAGAATGTTGTTTTAAGAGCTACTTTGATATGCTGCATAATAGTTATTAATTAATAATTTAAAAGAAAAGAATTAAATTTTTCCAATTTACTTTAATTCTACAACATATCAATATAAATTAATATTAACATTATTTTTGATAATGTAGTTATTTTTTTAAAACTATAACTATTTTTTTGGCAACATAACTATTTTTTTAAAAACTTCATCCCAATATAGTATATTCGTTACTATACATGTTTTTTTGTCGCCCTCGTTAAACTTTTATTATATTTAATCTCTAACAAAAAAAGATATTCACAATTCTGTGGATATCTTTTTAAATAGAATATTGTATAAAGCCTCATATAATCATATATTAAGACAATAAATTTTTAGTAAATAAAAAAGTGTGGACACATTGTGGATAAACTTCAATTTTATCCACAGGTCTTATTAAAACCCACTTTTTTTATTTCTAGTCACTATATTAAAAATTACATTTGAAATCTTTAGAATACTTCTAGCTTATTTTCATGCTAATATCAAAAGCATTTACTGAGTGTGTCAAGCTTCCTACTGAAATTATATCTACTCCAGTCTCAGCTATATCAACAACTGAATTTAAATTTACGTTTCCTGAGGCTTCGACAATTGCTTTTCCATTTATTATTTTAACAGCTTCTTTCATAATGTCAAGACCCATATTGTCCAACATTATTATGTCAGCATTTCCATCTATTGCCTCTAGCACTTCGTCAATTGTCTCTGTTTCTACTTCTATCTTAATCGTATGCGGTATTTTATCCCTTACAAGATCAATAGCTTTTTTTATACCACCAGCAGCTTTTATATGATTATCTTTTATTAAAACTCCATCGGATAAACAAAATCTATGGTTTGTTCCTCCTCCAACTCTTACCGCATACTTTTCCAGCACTCTTATTCCAGGAGTTGTCTTTCTAGTATCCACAACTTTCGCTTTCAGGTGCTTTATTTTATCTGCATATTCTCGAGTTTTTGTTGCAATGCCACAAAGCCTCTGTAGTATATTTAATGCTGTCCTCTCGCCTTTTAAGAGCGCCCTGGTATTCCCACGTATTGTTACTATAACATCACCTCTATTTACCCATTGCCCGTCAGAAGTATGTTTTTCAAATTTAACATTTTGATCTAATAACTCAAAAACCCTTTTTGCGATATCGAGACCAGCAATAACACCTGAATTTTTAGCTATCATCCTTGCCTCAGAGTTGGCATTTTCATCAATTATATTGTCAGTGGTAATATCACCTGATGGCATATCCTCTTTTATTGAATTTATAATTATATTATCTATATCAGATAAAACAAACATATACTTACCCCTTCCTCACTATTATTACCTAAATTTATCAATTTATTTAAATATTGATTTTATTATATTTCTTTTCCAATTAATATTATCAGTATTTTCAAAATCAATTCTATAATGAGCTCCTCTACTCTCTTCTCTTTCAATTGCAGCTTCTATGACAAGCTTAGCTAATAGCACCATATTCTGAATCTCAAAATCTTCTATAGTTGCATTTGGCATCCCTAAAATAGAATTATAATAGTCGTCTACTATACTTTTTGCCATTAGCATACCTTCTTTGTCCCTTATAATTCCAACATACTTTGTCATTAGATTTTGGATATCAAGTTTCATTTGCTCTCTATTAAGTTCTCTTTTTACACGTTTTTTTTCATACTTTAGGTGAAAGCTTTTATCAACTAAACTACTTCCATTTAATATTCTAGCAACTTCATCACCTATTTTATGTCCAAAAACCAATCCTTCCAGTAGAGAATTACTTGCGAGCCTGTTTGCTCCATGTATTCCACTGCAAGCAACTTCACCACACGCAAAAAAACCATTTATGTTAGTACGACCAAACTCGTCTGCTTTTACTCCTCCCATACAATAATGTTCGGCGGGTGCAACCGGTATATAGTCTTTAGATATATCTATACCATAAGTTAGGCAAGTTTTGTATATATTAGGAAATCTTCCTTCAAGATACTTTTTATCTTTAAAAGTTATGTCCAAATAAACATAATCTGACTTGGTTTTCTTCATCTCGCTAAAAATTGCTCTTGATACAATATCTCTTGGTGCAAGTTCGTTTAACTCATGGTACTTAGGCATAAACCTCTCACCGAAAATATTTCTCAAAAATGCTCCTTCTCCCCTTACTGCTTCAGATATTAAAAAACTTTTATTTTTCGAGTGAAATAAAACAGTTGGATGAAACTGAACAAACTCCATATCCATAAGTTCAGCACCAGCTCTATATGCCAAACCCACACCATCTCCAGTAGCTACCTCAGGATTTGTCGTATTTGAATACAATTGTCCAAATCCACCTGCGGCATTTATTACAACATTTGAAACATAATAAATATACTGTTCACTATCTTCATCATAAGTCAAAACACCTTTACAAACATCAGTATCTGTTAAAAGGTCTATCGCAAAAGTTCTCTCTTTTATTTTTACATTTTTCCTTGTTTCAACCACTGAAATCAACTTATCGCAAACCTCTTTACCTGTTGTGTCTCCCGCATGAATAATTCTATTTTTGCTGTGTGCCCCTTCCCTAGTAAGTGACAATTCATCTCTGTTCTTTTTTTTGTCAAAGTTAACACCAAATTTACATAAGGACTCAATATTTTGTGCTGCCTCATTTACGAGAACCCATACACTATTCTCGTCACAAAGTCCTGCAC
>JAEZUI010000006.1 GCA_023421115.1 Bacillota bacterium
TTAAATTTCATTATCGAATCCCTCATATTCTATATATATTTTTGTGTGAGACATTCGATATTATACAAGATTTAATCTTAGGTTTACATAAAACATTCATTGGTAATTACTTCATGCTGAATGTGAGGTATAAGAATTCTGCATACTTTTTGCCCAAAGCCAGTCCTTTATTTCCTTTCAATGAAAAACCCAACCAATTGTTAGGCACTTCACTAAAATTAAACCATGCATTTATTTCTTTAGAGGATAATCCCTGTCTTGCTTTAGTGCATAAAAAATGAAAATAATGTATTATTTCTTCATGGAGTTCTTTATATTTTATCTTATTGCTATTAAAGATAAGCATTGGATCTATAAATAACGGTATATCACAAACCAAAGAAATATCTACTGCACCGTATGCTTTTATTAATTCAGTATCAACTTGAAATTTTTCAGAAAAAAACATATTTCCTCCCAGCCTTCTACATAAATTAGATATTTAAGGTATAATTATCCAGACTTGCCCTGATACAGTTTCCAGCCTTCAGATTTTTAGTATTCCTAGCAATGACATTTATTCAAGCTCAGAAATATAGATACAAACTATCTATAACTTTTTTAGAATGTCATATTTCCGTTATTAGTCTTGGTATATGGCTTACAAGAATTCTATAGTAATTATACATTTGAGTCTTTTACTGGATCGCCCCACATCTTAACAGCAAATTTAATTAGTTCTTTTTCACGCTGTTCTATTTCTTGTCTTCTCCAATCCCTTTTTATAATAATTTCATCCATCATCTTTAAGTAATTTTGTTTGTAAATTGCTTTTTTGTCAGCAAACGATTTTCTACCTGCCTTGCTATTGATGTTCGGAGGTAATAATAGGAGATTTCCCAATCTATGTACATGTTTATCAACATAATCTTGTCTATTGCTAATTTTATCTTTCCAGTCAGATGTTAGTGGACCTTTCGGATGTATATGCTCTATTGTTGTGCTAGGACTGCCATTCCATATTTTCTCCCAAATTTCAACACTGATGTTTTCATCCTGTTGTTTAGCTAAGTACTCCTCATACCTATAAAGAAAATATCTTAAATCATTTTCCCAACCATTGTAGCAATCTGCTTCTATGAGTTCTTTTACAGCATCATCAATTGGGTATTCTATCCCAATTTCTCTCAACCCCTCAATAATATCATCCTTTTTCATATTAGCGTTTATGATCCTATATGCGAGTTTAGTATAATCACCTACCTTAGTTCGAGAATCTCTTTTACACATACCAAATATTCTAAACGTCACTCGTTCCCACCAATCTAATAGTTCTTTGACTTCATAAGGCTTCAAATTATCAGATAATTTAATAGCAACTGCTAATAGTCTTGCATGAGATATATCTGTTACAGCATTAATTCTATGGTTTGAATATATTTCAACAAGTTTTTCCGTTACATCCAAAATCCAATTAGATACTTCCACAATATGTAATGGGTTTTCAATAGACAACTCTCTAAATAAGTCAATGGCTTTTTCTGCAGATAATGGTTTGCTAATCTGTTCTTTGTTCCATAAAGTTGCTGAAACACTCAAAATTTCTCTACCTGAAACAATTCTTTTACCAATCGTAGCATATACCTTGCTCCAGCATTGATGTAATTCATCAATCTTTTCTTCTGAGAGTTCTTTTGAAAAACTTTCAAATGCAATTCCCATTAGCATACTCTTACACTTATCTAACCAATCTACTTCTAAACCTCTACTATTAAGAACCTCAAACACTGTATAAACAGCACCTTCATCTTCCAGTGCATAAAATATAAAATCCAAACGGTTTTTAACTATTTTAAGTAAGTCTATCACTGGATGTGTTTTTTCCCATTCTTCAATAAATTTTTCACACTCTATAAAAGCATTAAATAAATTGATTTCTGCAGTTGTTTTCAAATTCATTTCCTCTGGGACGGACCCATTTAATAGATACTTCCTAAAAGTCATAGAACTATCATGGTTTGTCTGAATTAGAATTAAACGTTGCTCATCTTTAACTAGTATTTTGTTTATTTTTTTTGATTCTTCCTTTTGAATTTCATCACCAGTTGATAATTTTTTAGAAATAGCTTTAAGTAAAATAATTAATGTAGTTAAACGTTGTTGCCCGTCAACAACATCTAATCGTTCCAATTCATCAGTTCCTACCTCTTCAGTTTTATATGTTTGAAGGCATACTATAGTTGCCATAAAATGATGCCTACTTTGATCTGAGTTGTCACTAAGTTTTTTAATATCAGCAAATAAATCTTGTCTTTGTTTTGTCTCCCAACTATATGCTCTTTGGTAATTTGGAATTCCAAAGAGTCGGTGATTTATTACTCCATTAAAAGTTAAATATTCTGGTCGAAGTGCCATTGATAAGGTCTCCTCTCAATTATAAGATATATTATTTTTCATTCCTATTCAAATTTTTGATATTTAAAATTTACCTCTTATAAGAAAATTATCAAAGTAATTGTAAAGTCGACTTACTGTTATTAGCCTAATGGGGATTATGTTATTATATTGCTTAACTTTATATATTGAAAAATTGTAAACTTTCAAGTATGATCTTTGTTTTTGATATTATACTTATAAATAATCTTAGTGCTTTATATTATAATCCCTCTTGTAAAGCATTTTAATATTTTAAGTCAACCAATATTAAATGATTTCTCATTAAAGCTATCACCATATTCTGATGCAAGTGCAGTCCAAAAACGTGATTCAGAGAAATTTTTTCTCCAAGGCCCTCTTCTTGTATCAAATGTATAATATTTTGATCTCACAAGTACACACGCTTTCTTGGCTCTGCTTATACATACAAAACATACTCTACGCTCTTCTTGAAGTTTATTGTTATCCTTCAAACTATAATAACTTGGAAATCTTTCCTCCTCCATACCTAACATAACCACAACCTCAAACTCCAATCCTTTTGAAGCATGTCTTGTTGATAAAACAACTTGGTTTTCAGGTTTCCCTAGTTTTGAAAATTTCGAAATATCATAGTTCTTAAATTTATCACTATTGATAAGTAAGCGTATAATTGAACCCGTATGTTAATCAATTAATGAGTATGAGATAATACACCAAAAACCTGGAGGTGTTTTATGTCACATAATCAATGGAAAAAGTTAATTGAAGAATTCGAAAAAAGCG
>JAEZUI010000070.1 GCA_023421115.1 Bacillota bacterium
CTTTTATACTCAACGGCTCTTCCGCTATTTCCTGTATATGCTTTAAAGCAATTGCCACCGGAGATTCTCCATTAAAGGGAAGTTTACCGGTAACCAATTCATACAACACTATTCCTAGTGAATAGAGATCGGATTTTTCATCAGAAAACCCTCCACGGGCCTGTTCCGGTGAAAAATAGTGGACAGAACCAATTGTACTTCCGACAACAGTTATTGTTGAAGAGGTAACAGCTCTAGCAATACCGAAATCTGTAACCTTTGCAACTCCATCCTTTGCTAACAAAATATTATGCGGTTTTATATCTCTGTGAACAATATGATTCTTATGGGCGTGCTCTATTGCTGAACATATCTGAATGACTATATTTACTGCTTCCTTCCAATCTAGTGCACCGTTTTGAATTACATAATCCTTTAAGGTTATTCCATTTACATACTCCATTACAATATAGTGCATATCATCTTCTTTTCCTACATCGTATATAGACACAATATTAGGATGAGAAAGACTGGCTGCTGCCTGAGCTTCAACCCTGAAACGTTTAACAAACTCTTCATCTGCAGTAAATTCCGGTCTTAATAGTTTAACCGCAACAAACCTATTTAATAATTTACATTTTGCCTTATATACAAGGGCCATGCCGCCCCCACCTATTTTCTCTAACAACTCATACCTTCCACCAAGTATGCGACCTTCCATATCTACACCTCTTCTTCTGGCATTTCAATATATAGATAACGTACACTAAAGTTATATTTATATAGCATTTAAACGTTATCTAATTTAGATGAAAAACCTCCTTTAAAATTTAGTTTTAGAGTTTTCATCTATAACACTTAACCCAAATCCCACCTTACAATATCCTATAAAGATATGTATATGCAATCAATATATTCATATGAATACTTAAGAATTTTTTACAATTATAACAGTTATGTTGTCCTCTCCGCCTTTTTCATTTGCCAGTCTAACCAATTCGCTACATAAATAATGCGGATCATCATTATTATTTATAACTGACAATATCTCATCTTCACTCAACATATTGGTTAATCCGTCAGTACACAAAATAAATATGTCATCCTCATTCACATCAACACAATATGTATCTATAACAACGTTTTCTTCACATCCTAAAGCTCTGGTAATTATATTCTTTTTGGGATGATTATGTGCTTCCTCCCTAGTTAATGAACCGTTTTTTATAAGCTCCTCAATATATGAATGATCGGTAGTAAGCCTTTGTAACAAGCCGTTTCTTAGAAGGTATACTCTACTGTCTCCTACATGTCCTATAAAAAGTTTAGCTTTTAAAAATATTCCAATGACAAAAGTAGTACCCATTCCAAAGTTTTCTTCGGACTCTTTAGCTTTAGAAAAAATACTTTTATTAACTTCAGTCATCATATTGCAAATAAAGGACTGCATTCCTTCCTCATCTATATCCGGCTGAAAAAACTTAAGTAAATACTCCTCGGATAGGTCAACGGCCATAAGGCTTGCTAACTCTCCCGAGTTGTGTCCACCCATCCCATCTGCTACAATAAAGGTATCAGGTAGTCCATCTCTCCCAGAAATAATTTTATAGCTGTCTTCATTAATTTCGCGCGTTATACCTCTATCGCTTTCAACTCCAAATCTCACTATACCACTCCCCAGAAAACTTGTAAAATGTTTTATAGTTAAATAGCTAAAATCACTAATGCAATTATACTTCACTTATTCTTTAACAGTTTCAATAAGGCTTCTGCGAAGCTGACCACAGGCAGCATCAATATCAGCACCAAGTTCACGTCTTACTGTTGTTTCAATACCGCGTCTCTCCATCATATCTTTAAATTTGAAAATCCTTTCCTTGCTGCTCTTTTTAAACCCGCTATTTGTAACGCTATTTACAGGTATCAGGTTCACATGGCACAGCATACCCTTTAGAAGACCTGAAAGCTGCTGAACACATTCAACCGTGTCATTTACACCATCGATTAATGCATATTCAAAAGTTATTCGTCTTTTTGTTGTCTCTGTATATATCTTACATGCTTCAATTAATTTGTCAATAGAATACCTTTTATTAACAGGCATAATTTTTTCCCTCGCCTCATCATTAGGCGCATGTAATGAAATAGACAAAGTAACAGGTAAATTCTCTTTAGACAGCTTTAGAATTTCAGGTACAAGTCCACAGGTAGAAACCGAAATGTGTCTAGCTCCAATATTCATACCTTCATTATGATTTACTAGTCTAATGAATTTAATAAGATTATCGTAATTGTCAAAAGGTTCGCCTATTCCCATTACAACAATGTTTCCTACTCTGCCACCGGCCTCTTTTTGAATGGTTAGCACTTGATCCAACATTTCAGAAGAAGTCAAATTTCTTACAAAGCCTGCACCTGTTGAAGCACAAAACTTGCACCCCATCTTGCAACCTACCTGTGAAGATATGCAGACCGATAAACCATGTTCGTATTTCATCAATACACTTTCAACTATGTTACCATCTATGAGCTTAAACAAATATTTAGTCGTTCCATCTATTTTCGACATAAACTTTTCAACAATTTCGAGCTTATTTATATATGCCTTTGTTTTTAAATTCTCCCTTATGTCTTTTGAAAGGTTTGTCATTTCATCAATATCTTTGACCCCTTTGTTAACCCATTGGAAAACCTGCTTTGCCCTAAATTTCTGCTGACCCATTTTTGCAAAAAAATCCCCTAATTCTTCTATTGTAAGATTGAGAAGGTCAACCCTTCCGTTCATATGCTTAACTCCTTTTCCTCATTTTAGAGATAAAAAAACCATCTATGCCGTCTGTATTGGTGTACAACTGGATATATCCCTCTTTTGCTGTAGCTTTTATCAAACCTTCGGGAATGAATTCCGAAATATCTTCCAATTCAAACTCCCTGTTAGCCTGTATAAATCTATTGACCTGTTCCTCATTTTCCTTCGGTTCTATCGTACATGTGCTATAAACCAACACGCCCCCAGGTTTAACATAGCTAGAAGATGATTTTAGTATTTTCTCCTGGAGTTTTACTATTTCAGTTAAATCATTTGCATTTCTTGTCCACTTTATGTCAGGTTTTCTTCTTATAATACCAAAGCCTGTACAAGGAGCATCAACTAAAACACGGTCTGCCTTGCCTGTTAAACTAAAATCCTGCTCTAAAGCGTCAAAAACTTCCGAACTTATTATACCAATTCCAAGTCTTTCGCTTGCTTCCTTTATCAACTTTATCTTATGCTCATGGACATCCCTAGCTATAACCTCGCCTTTGTTTTGCATGAGCTGCGCAATGTGAGTAGCTTTACCTCCCGGTGCACTGCATACATCAATTACAAGTTCGCCCGGTTTTGGATCTAAAATTTGTGCAACCATCATGGAACTTTCATCCTGAACCTGAAAAAGACCTTTTATAAATACTTCCATCTTTGTAATTGACGACGGATTATTTATTGTCAATGCATTTTTAATATATCTTGCCGGTTCAGTTTCAAAACCTTCTTTTCTAAGCTCAGTTTGAAGTTCTTCCCGATTGGTCTTTAATGTATTTGTCCTAACTGTCAGAGGAGCAGTCTCATTGTTACTTTTTAAAAGCTCCTCGGTAAAACTCTCTCCAAAGCGAGTTAGCCAACTCTTAACCATCCACTCGGGATGGGAATATTTTATCGAAAGGTAGGTACTAAGATCTTTGTTTTTGTCGGGATACTCAATCTTATCTCTCGATCTTGCAATGTTTCTAAGCACAGCATTAACATACCTGCTGCTAGCAGAGTGTCCATACCTTTTTGCAAGGTTGACACTTTCGTTGCAGGCTGCCGATTCTGGGATTTTATCCATAAAAATGAGTTGATAAACTCCCAACCTTAGGATATTGAGTATCCATGGAGAAAGTTTTTTAATTTTTACAGAAGAAAATTGATCTATTATATAGTCAATTGTAAGTTTCCGTTTCAAATTACCATAGACCAACTCAGTAATAAAAGCCCTGTCAAGATTATTCAATTTATTGTCTTCAAGGTTTTTGTTAAGGGCAATATTTGAGTATGCCCCCGACTTATTTATTTCATATAATATTTTTAATGCAGTTTCTCTTGGTAAATCAAGTTTCATAATATTTAATCATCTCTTCTGCTGTTCGCTAATAATATAAGACGCAACAAACTTGCTATAGCAACGGCTGCTGAAGCCACATAAGTCATAGCTGCTGCTCTTAGAACCTTCTTTGCAGGGTCTATTTCATTATAATTTAACATACCTGTATCTTCAAGTGTTCTTATAGCCCTGTTGCTTGCATTAAACTCTACTGGAAGTGTCACAAGGTAGAAAAGAACCGCTGCACCAAAAAGTATAATTCCTAGATTAATAATAAACGGAATACTGAATATTAACCCAATTATCGCCATTGTAGGCCCAATGGAAGAACCTATATTTGCGACGGGAACCAATGTACTTCTTAAAACTAAAGGCGCATATCCATCCTTATGCTGAATTGCATGGCCAGTTTCATGGGCTGCAACACCTATAGCTGCAACAGAAGTGCTTCCATATACCGATTGTGACAATCTTACAACCCTTGTCCTTGGATCGTAATGGTCTGTAAGCTCTCCCGGTTGTGCTTCGATCCTCACATCATAAAGTCCACTTCTATCTAGTATTGTCCTTGCTATATCCGCTCCGGTCATACCTCTACTGTTGTGAACCTTACTGTAATGACTAAAGGTACCCTTTACCTTGAATTGAGCATAAAGGGAAAATAAAAATGCTGGCAAAACAAGTACCAAATAATATATATCAAAACCATAAAATAGTCCCATAGAATAGCCTCCTATCTTTATATATGTAAAATAATCTCTATAGCTAAAAAACACCGTCAAGGTTCTAAAATTTCATCTAATCTCTGCTTTAGAGTGTCAACATTTATACAAGTATTGTAGCAAGGTCCGTTTGGTCTGTCATTAATCAAACCAATAACAGGAATTTTACCTACATCTACTATTCCACTTGTAAGATCCCTTTCACAGGCAACAGCTAATATAAGTCTCGGCCTCAGTTCCTTTATTATATTTCTTGCAGCTGTTCCGCCCGTTACTATTCTAACTTGAACCTCCTTCCCCTCGGCTGTCTTAAGAATATCTCCAATTGTACATCTTCCACACCTTTTACAGTTATTTGTGTTATTCGTAATTTTATACCCACACTCGGAATACTGCAAACAATGAGGAAGCAAAATAAGAACGTTTTTGGGCGAATACTTCCGACCTAACGCATTTACCATTATATTATTAAAGTCTATATAAAACTTACGTATCAAATCTTTCTTTGTCTTAAAAATATCTGCTAAAAATATTGAAAGAGGAAGTAGCGCCTTTATTCCTGATCCCGCTAGAGCTCCAATTATTTTGTTAGCCGATCTATATTTATATATATACATAATGCTAAAAAACGAGATCATATAAAATAATATAACTAGTATTGTCACTATAACTAAAATTAATAATATAAAGTTATATGTATATATTGTAGAGTAGCGGTAAATCAATCCAAAGACAAGTAATACTAAAAAAAGGCCAAATATTAGCATGCCTGATAATAAGCCAAACTTCTTAACTCCCTTATCCAAGAACTTCACCTTCATCCATTTTGTGCCCACATATATAATCCTCAACACACATTCTTCTGCAGCATTCAAACTGTACCTCTTTTATAATGAGCTTCCCTATACCGCAAGCAACAATAATTCCATCCCTGCCAACATTACATATGGTACCTGCTTTTAAATTATGTGTATCTTCTGATATAATGGAAGTTAACCATATTTTCATTTTTTCACCGCAGTAATATGTATATGCTCCCGGCCAAGGGTTTGTTCCTCTAACTAAGTTGTGAATTTCTTTTGATGACTTCACCCAGTCTATGAGCCCTGTGTCCTTAGTCATCATACTGGCATATGTGGCCTCCGAATCAGACTGGGGTACTCTTTCTAAACTTCCGTCTTTAAGCTTTCGCAAGGTCTCTTTTAATACTTCTGCACCTAAAACAGACAGTTTGTCATGAAGTTCTCCAGCGGTCATATACTCAGTTATTTCAATATCTCCTTTAATTAACATGTCTCCTGTATCCATTCCCACATCGGTAAACATGGTAGTAATACCTGTCACTTTTTCACCATCTATTATGGACCATTGTATAGGTGCAGCGCCTCTATATTTCGGAAGCAAAGAACCATGCACATTTATACATCCATACTTAGGAACATCCAAAACAGACTTAGGAAGGATTTTCCCGTATGCTGCAGTAACCAGCAAATCCGGATTAATATCGTTTATTTTTTCTGCAAAGTCAGAAGTTTTAACTCTCTCAGGTTGTAGCACTTCAATCCCATGCTTTAGTGCGTATTCTTTCACCGGCGAAACGCTCATTTTATTTCCCCTGCCTTTTGGCTTATCGGGCTGTGTTACTACCGCAACGACCTCATAACCTTCCTTTAAAAGCATATCTAAAGATGGTACTGCAAATTCAGGAGTACCCATAAATACAATTCTCAATAAAGTCACCTCTTACAAGTATTTTCTCTTTTATATTACTACTCGTGCAAATCATCTTTATGAGTCACTTTTTGTGCTCTGCTTGTAAACAAAATTCCATCTAAATGGTCAAGTTCATGACAAAAGGCTCTTGCAAGAAGATCTTCACCTTCTAGGCTTATCTTTTCACCCTTTGGGTTCAATGCCTCAACCCAAACCTTCTTAGGCCTTATTACATCTCCAACATATTCAGGTACACTGAGGCATCCCTCTACATCAAGCACTTCTCCCTCTGTTTTAACTATTTTAGGATTGATAAGCTCTAACAAGCCCTCACCCACATCGATTACAACAACTCTTTTTAATACACCTACCTGAGGAGCGGCCAATCCAACTCCTTTTTCTGCGTACATTGTTTCAGCCATGTCCTTAAGTAATGTTAATAGCCTGTCATCTATAACATCAACTGCTCTACATACCTTTTTTAAAACTTCATCTCCATCAATTCTTATATTCCTTAATGCCATTTTAAGTTCCCCCATATCATTTTTAAAATAGGAATTTACTCCTCTATAAGGTGTTTCAAAAAAATTCATTAGTCAATATATATATTTCCAACCCAATAATGAAGCTATAAAGCTTCAAACATAGGAACCTTATTTTGCAACGCAAAAAAGTAAATCAACTTTTTTGAAACACCCATTGACCAGTTATTTTTTTGGAATCACCTACTTCATTTATTCCCACAACAAAAAGTATTATAACATATTTACCGGATTTATATCCACACTAATACCTATGTCATTTTTGCCCTGCTTTTCATAAAAATTGTCCAAAACTTCCGTTAATACATCTATAAGCTTTTCCATATCTTTATACTTAATAACAATCCTCCACCTGTATTTGTTCTTTATTTTAGACACTAAAGACCTAGAAGGACCTAATATATCAATACTACTATAAGCACCTACAAAATAGTTATCAACAAATTTTTTAACACTTACAGCTTTGTTATAAACCATACGGTCATTAATTCCGCTCAATACAATTGAACCTATATGTGTAAAAGGAGGATATAACAATTTTTCTCTAACCATAATCTCCTTTTCGAAAAAACCTTTGTAATCCTGGGCACATGCACACTCAATGCTGTAATTCTCAACGTTGTATGTTTGGATAATTACTCTTCCCGAAATTGTTCCCCTACCGGCTCTTCCTGCCACCTGAGTTATAAGTTGGAAAGTCCTTTCGGTAGCTCTGTAATCTCCTGCATTGAGAATACTGTCTGCAGCAAGCACACCAACAAGGGTAACGTTTGGGAAATCATGTCCCTTTGCTATCATTTGTGTTCCCACTAGTATGTTAATATTGTTTTCACGAAAATTCCGCAAAATGTCCTCATGAGAATTTTTATAGGTTGTTGTGTCCATATCCATCCTTATTACGGAGCTGTCTTCAAAATTCTTTTTTATTTCGTCCTCAATCTTTTGAGTGCCGGTGCCAAACCCTCTTATATGAGGACTTTTGCATTTCGGACAGTTGCTTACTTTCTTAACCGTATACCCACAGTAGTGACATATCAACCTTTCGTCATAGGAATGATAGGTCATTGATACATCACACTTTGAACATTTTAACACATAACCACAGTTGCGGCAAAGGATAAAGGACGAATAACCACGTCTATTCAGAAAAATAATTGTTTGCTCTTTTTTATTTATGTTTTTCTCCATTTCACACGCTAATGCCCTGCTGAATATTGACCTGTTGCCCGCTTCTAGCTCTCTTCTCATATCCACAACCTGAACCTTAGGAAGCATCAGATTATTTGCGCGTTTTACCATTGTAAACATAGATATTTCACCGACTACTGCCCTATGATAATTTTCGATAGAAGGAGTAGCTGATCCGTACATCAACACGGCATTTTCAATTTTACAACGTTCCCTTGCCACCTCAACCGCATGATACTTTGGTGAAATTTCTGATTTATAGGAATTTTCATGTTCTTCATCTATTATAATCATTCCAAGTCTGTCAAAAGGTGCAAACACTGCCGATCTTGCCCCTATGGCAACTTTTATTTTTCCACGTTTTATAAGTCTCCACTGGTCATACCTCTCTCCTAAGGACAATCTGCTGTGAAGTATAGCTACGTACTCTCCAAATCTTCCTTTAAATCTTTCCACCATCTGTGGGGTCAAAGAAATCTCCGGTACTAGGACAATAGCTTGCTTACCTATATTTATGCAGTGGTCAATAAGCTGAAGATACACCTCAGTTTTGCCGCTTCCGGTAATGCCGTGCAGCAATACTTCGTTAAAAGCTTTTCCATCTAGCATTTCTCTTACTTTCTTTAAAATATGTCGTTGTTCCTCTGTTGGTTCTAAAGAGTTTGTCCTTTCAAAATTGCGGCTTTCATAGGGATCTCTTGTCACTTCTATATTCTTAAAATCTATATATCCGTATTTATTGAGGGTATCAAGCACACTTTTTGAGACACCGGCGAATTTTGCCAAGTCAGTTACTGAAATATATTCATTTTCTAAGAGCATTTCAAGTATTCTGACATGTTTTATACTCCTTAAGCGATTCCCCTCAATAGCTTCCTGAACTTCCTCGTAAGGTTTTATAAGATAAGCCACTTTAACATATTTTCCGCTTACCTTAGCTCCAAATTCTTCACATATAGAAATACAATTAAGCTCGGTTAATTTGTTTATGTATTTTGATAAATCCTTTATGTTCATCTCTGTCTTTAAATGATCATATTCCATTATACCTTCAAAATCCCTAAGCTTATCTAAAATTTTTACATAGTTGCCCTTTAGGGAAGTGTCAGAATTAAGAAGTTTAACCGTTTTAGAATTTACCAAACTCGACCCGGGAGGAAGCAAACATTTAAACACATCGGAATAAGTGCTTATATATCTGTGCCTCATCCAATGTGCCAGCTTTATTATATTTAAATCAAGCGCTGAACTTTTATCAATAATTTCACTAATTTCCTTTAAGTCCTTAAAGTCACTCTCGTCCAAAAGAGCTATAACATAAGCTTCCCGCAGCCGGTTAGCTTTTCCGAAAGGCACAATAACACGCATTCCTGTACTAACTATATCTAAATACTTTTCAGGTACCTTATAGTGATATACCCTATCAAACTGCCTTGTAGCGTTGCTTATTACTATTTCTGCAATATTATTCATTATTGCTCCCTTCAATTAGTCCTCTCCATTTTGCCTCTTTTAATTTTGTCCTAAAAATGCGTAAGATCAAAACCTCAGGCTATATAGCCCTAATTGATTTTGCCTATCATTTCTATATTATATCAATTAGCAATAATGTTAATCAAATAAATTTTAAGACAAAAAGTTCAAGTGGAATTACCTTGTAAAAAGGCTATTCCACTTGAATTTAAAACATACGCAATTATATTCAATTCTCTAATAATATGCTTTAATAAATTCTGGCATAGACTCTTTATCACCCTCAACAGAAAAATAAAAGTCCAAATCAAACTTAGCTACCAACTTTCCAATATCTTCAAAGAAATTTTGCAAGCTTTCTGTTTCATCGTCTACAAGCTCTGTAAGATCATCAACAAACACACCTTTAATGTCATAATCTTCTGAAATCATTCCACATAGAAAACCCAGGAAAGAGCATGCTCTGTTAATACTGACAGGAAATTCAGATAAATTGATGAATCTAACCTTGTGTTTCAAATTATACATTGAACGGCCTGTTCCATCAATAAACACTACATCTCCAGAACTTTCCGATGACAAATTATTCGCAGTCTCTACCAAAGCTCTGGTCTTGCCCACTCCCTTTTTCCCACAAATCACCTTAATCATCAATATCAATCCTCCTTTTTTATAACTTACTCCTCAGCCTAGGGTAAGATTAAAATATAAGTCCTAACTTTGGAATAACGAAAAAACTTGGTTTGATAATGTTTTCAAAATATGAGAATAAGAAATTATTTCTTCGTTATCCCTAAGTAAATATTTTCGTATTTCTTATTGCTTTTTCCAAAAAGCTGCTGCATAGTCCCACAAAAAGTCCCATAACAACCCCTGATATAAGAAGTACCGGAAGAATCATATAAATTGCTGCATCTTTCATTACAAAGCTTGCAATAACCGTTTGAGCTATATTATGCGAAAGTGCCCCTGCTATACTTATTCCTATTATGCTAAATACCTTTGAGCCCTTCCTGTACAAAATGTACATTACAATTGTACTGAGAATCCCTCCTGCCATACTGAAAAGGAAGCCTGTGACCCCTCCTCCAAAAAAGGAAGACAATATACATCGAATTAACACTACTGACAAAGCATCTTTAAAACCATAGAATACAATTACTGTAACAGTAATTATATTTGCCAATCCGAGCTTTACGCCAGGAACAGGCACTGGCAAAGGAATCCATGATTCTATTAAGGATAAAACTAAAGCCTGAGCAACCATCAAACTCAATATAACAATACGTTTTGTATTATTCACTACTTACTCCCAACTTCCTAGCATAAAATTAATCAAGCTGTGAAATAGCTTACTTCCATAAATTTCTCCTAATGCGTAACAACATCTACTTTGTCCGATTGACCCCCAATTTTAATCATAGTGCTATTTGGAATGCAAACTGCCATATCGCCTTTTTCGGATAACCAGCCTGTACTGACACATATCTTGTCGGGACAATCCGCTTCTAAAAATCTTATTCGGTCTCTTTCAACAAGTATTACCTGAGTATACTTACCTGAAACTTCTATTTTTTGTGACTCATTAACAGTGCTTAAATCGATGCTCTTTATTATTTCATCTTTCATCTTTATAACTGCAACTTTGCCGGTATCCTTTCCACTACTTTTATAGGTCGATACAGCTGCAAACGAAATAACAATAGCTGCTGCTATAATACCTAGAAGTATGATATCACCTTTTTTCAACATATTCATACTCATTATTCTCATCCTCAAATTCAAATGAATTGCTAAGTCCTTTTGTTATGTATATCTTTTTTTCATTTGTTATAAAAACAGCTTCAACACCCTCAAGCCTTTCTATTAATTCCATGCCCTTTTCAAGCCCTAAAACAAAGGTTGCAGTGGATAAAGCATCTGCATCAATTGATAGTTCAGAAATAATAGTAGTACCTATAAGTCCTGAATCAGCCGGATAACCTGTCCTCGGGTCAATAATATGGTGGTATCTCACACCATCTTTTTCAAAATACCGTTGATAATCTCCCGAACTGACTATGGCTTTATCCTTTGCACTTATAACTCCTATATAAGATCCTTCAGGTCCCCTAGGATTTCTAACACCTACTTTCCACAGGCTTCCATCTGGTTTACTACCTAATAAAACAATATTTCCACCAATACTTATAAACGCCGATTTAACCTTATGTTCCCTATATAATTCTATTGCCTTGTCTCCCGCATAGCCCTTTGCAATTCCACCCAAATCAACTACTTGACTTTTCTTCTCAAGCTTTGCTTTAGATATGTTTTTATCAATTGTAATATCTTCATAATTCACCAAGCTTAATAAATCATCTATCCTTTTCATTGACGGTACCGAAGGGTTATCCGAAAACACATCCCATTCCTTAACAAGAGGACCTATCATAACGTCGAAAGCTCCGTTGCTTATTTTTGAAAACTCCTTTGACTTTACTAATACATATATTGCATCTTCATTCAATTCTACAAAACCAACTCCGGCAGAGGCATTTAGCTTATCTATTTCTCCCCCAGACTTATTTATAGTCATATCGTCTTCAATTTTCCTAATTCTATCCATTACTCTCTTGCTTATTTCCTGAGCATTGCTATCATAGATTCTCTGCGTAATTACAGTGCCCATTGCAAAGTCCTCGTTCTCATAAGGAACTTTTTCTAAATTCTTATAAGGCTCAATTTCTAATTTGCTGCATGCGGATATGCATATTGCCACTAAAACAATAACAAACAGTAAAAATTTTTTTCTCATCCTCAATTTCACCTTCATGTAAGGCCATTTCAAAAAATAACCTATTCAATATTTAAGTCGCAAAGCCCATCATGGAAGCTTTTAAGCTTCCAAACATCGGAACATTATTTTGCAATTCAAAAAATGCAAATCAATTTTTTTGAAATGGCGATTGCAAAGTTTTTTTTACAATTACCTATCTCAAATAGTTTATACCAATTATTATAACAAATTAATAGAAAAAACACCCTGATTTCGTCAAAAGAAAATAAATAAAAGTGATGATATCAGATCACCACTTTTTAATCTCAAACCTTTTCATCATTATCTTCCTGCTGCTCTTCACTTTTGCTTTGCTCTTCCGAACAAATTTCCATCTTAGAAACCGAAACCTCATAAGCCACTTTTGTTAACACTTCACCATTTTCAAGCTTCTTCTGGTATTCCCTACTTTGAATCCTTCCCCATACTTTTATATTGTCGCCGATTTCCAAGTTAGATGAATACCTTGCATTCCTACCCCACGATATACATGGAATATAGTCCGATTTATTGTATGGCCTGTTCACCGCCAACAATATATCAGTTATTTCTCTTCCAAAAGGAGTTGTTCGATATATAGGCTTTTTACAGATAAAGCCGTTAAGATATATCTGATTTGGATTCTTTATTTTCCTTTCGTCCTCAAGGAAATTGATTTCTCTGGCAAAGACAGTCAAAATAAGTTTGCTTCCATCAGTATTACTGTTGAAATTGTTATACGACCGGAATTGCCCTTCTACCTCGATAAATTTACCAATCTCCAAACACTCTCTGGAAATCAAACGTTCTGAAACAGTCACGCTTATTTTATCGTAACTATCACTTAGTCTGGGCACTTCGAGCGAAAATGAATAAAAGCCTTCACCGTATACCTCATGGCTAAATTCTGCTTCAGTTGCTATCTTACCGGAAATGGTCACCATGTTGTTCTCAATGATGTTTCCGACCATCCGACCCCCACACTCCTCTCTTAGGCTTGCGTACATTAAATATTTATCTAATGTAATGTTTATTCGCAAGAGGTAGATTTTAGAATAACTTTATATATTAAATATATAAATTGCTGATACTTTATCCGGTATAGGAGCCTATTTATAAAACCTCAAGACTATTTTTTAAAAAATCACCTTATTAATTCTATATTATGACCACCACTTATAACAATTCTTAAACGAATCCCACCGGAGATTTAAATCAAAAATTCTTGTCCAATAGTATTATCGGTTTATTTTAAATTATATTACACATTATATTACACATTTTTCAACTTGCAAATCCCTTAAATCACTTTTTTTTAAATAAAGCTATTTCAAAAAATAGCTTTTACAATATTTGTGTCTCAATGCTCCACACAGAAACTTAAAAGCTTCCAAGCATATTAACATTATTTTGCAGTGCAAAAAATGCAAATCAGTTTTTTGAAATGGCCTAATTACTCAATGAATTCAAATCCACACCATTAACCAACGCAAAGGTCGCAGCTGCCAAAACATTGTACGGATCGTACATTTCAGGTTGAGTTTTAATTATGAACTCCTGAGGTTCAATAACACTTCCATTTCTTGCAAATACAGTCCTCTGTAAGCAACACATAATATCGCTTTTAGCAACTAAATCACCAACACTCGAAGTGGTTATACTGGCCTTAAGATTAAATCCATAAGTAATGATGTAATGCTTTATTCCATTTAGAAAATTTGTAAGTTCATTATCATCAGCGTTAACTATAGCAATCCCCTTTTCATCTAAAAGAGAAAACGCTCTTCTCATTACTTCTTTATAAGCCTCAGAAATGCTCTCTTTAAAATCATCGGCTTTATCGGTAAAAATAATTATATCAAATTTTAAGTAATTAAAGATTTCTTTATCAAGATCGAAAATATTCACCTTCAGAATCAAGATATCAGTGTTATTCTTTAAAAGTTCGGCTAAATATGCTTTAAACCTTTTAACATCAAGATTTGTAAGACTTTTTGAGTCAACAATACTAAACCTCTTTTTTGAGGCTGAAAAGATTGAATTAATGAGATTGGCTGTGCTTTCCTTGTTACTTTGACTAATAATACCAGCTATTAGCACTTGATTAACCCCATTTCTTGTGATAATTGTAATTTTATAATTTACTTTTTTTTAATTTTTTATGTAAAACACAAAAAATACTATGTCTTTCATAAGCATTTACTTCCTTATCTGACGACCTTCAACATTAATTTCATAATTTTCTTTCATAATTAATTCAGACACTGGAACCAGTTCAAAACCTTTACCCTTTAATGCAGAAATTATAGATGGCAAAAGCTTTGCTGTATGGGTGGTGTCATTATGAAACAGAATTATCGATCCATTATTTACTTTTTTTAGCACTCTACTTTGAATCTGTTCGGGAGTTATTCCGGGTTTCCAGTCAAGAGAATCCACATCCCACTGAATTGTGTATTCATTTAGTTCCCTAGCTATGCGTACAACGTTATTATTGTAATCCCCATAAGGTGCCCTGAAAAGCTCGGGTTTCTTTCCGGTAATCCTTTTCAAAACTTCATCACATTTTGCGATTTCTGACCGTATTTTGCTATTATCAATTGATCCCATACGTAAATGTGCATAGGAGTGATTTGCAACATCATGCCCATTGTCTGATATCAATTTAACTTCATCGGGATGCTTATCCGCCCAGTGTCCTACTAAAAAGAATGTTGCCCTGACCTTGTTTTCTTTTAGTGTGTTTATAATATCGGGTATGTCATCAGCTTCCCAGGCACAATCAAATGTGATGGAAACCTTTTTTTCACATTCAACAGAGTATATGGGCAAATCCCTTTTTTGTTCAAATACCTCAGCAACCGTCTCTCTCGACGCAAACACACAAGCACTTGTAATAATCGCAAAAATCCCTATAAGTACACATTTATAAATGGTGTTTAGTCTAACAATGTATAATTTCATATTTACTCCTAAAACTATCCTTAATTGTCCTAAAATAATAATATTCAAACTCCCTCATATATATACTATATAGTTAATATTTATAGGATAGAGTATCTAAAATCATTTTCACTATTTATATACAAGTTGAAAGTGAATTCTAGAATTTAGAATGTAATATTATTTTTACAAAACTTTTAGCTGACACAAATCTCGTAAAACACATTCATCACATTTTGGTTTTTTCCCGTAACAGCAATCGCTTCCTAACTTCACTACCAGAGCATGATATTGATTATATAAATTAACATCTTTAGGCAAATACTTCATAAAAAACTCCTGAACCTGATGATATTTCTCATCACCGTTTAAAAATCCCAACCTTGTGAATATCCTCACGGTATATGCGTCTACAACAAATATTTCTTTCAAACCTGCGTACAACAATATCGAATCCGCAGTCTCAGGACCTATTCCTTTGACCTTTAGCAGCTTTTCCCTTAAAACATCCAATGAAGTAAGAAACATTTTATCAAGATCACCTTCATACTCTACTACTAAAAATGTCATTACTGACTTGAGAATAGAGGCCTTTCTATTAAAAAATCCCGCAGGTCTTATTAGTTCCTTAAGTAACTCAATATCACATTCATACAATTTGTGTAGATCTAGAAGGTTACTTGCCTTAATGTTATCAATTGCCTTAACTACGTTTTTCCATGAAATAAATTGTGTTAACACTGCACCCACAATCACCTCAAGTTTAGTGTTAGCCGGCCACCAGTGCTGGTCCCCGTATTTTGAAAAGAGTAGAGTATAAATTTCAAACAACTGCTCTTTTATTTTTTTATCTTCCATTGTATTAATCAAATTTATCACCTCTATAAGTAAAATCTTTCTTACCTTTACAAAAACTCATATAGAACGAAAAGTAGGTAAAAAATAATTTTTTTACCTACTTTTATTAAACATTAGGCCATTTCAAAAAATAACCTATACAATATTTAAGTCACAAAGCCTAATTTTTCGAGATGGTAATTGCAAAGTTTTTTGTAATAACCTTACATATGAAATACTACCATAACAAAGTATTCATATATCATAGTAAGTACATTCTAAAGACTAATTCTGTAATACGAAGCATTAGTCACCTGAAATGCTCATAGTCTTAGCCTTTACACCTTCAATGCCATTTAAATCATCCTCTAGGGCTTTTATCTCCGCTTTCTCTCCAGCTAATTGGAGTAATACAAGCCCTTCCTCCGAACACACATCTCCTGCCTCATGAAGACCAAGCCTCATTTTTATAGAACATCCATGCTTAGTGAAAACTTCTTGGACCGTTGGAGCCTTTTTAGAACGGTGATTAATAAGTACTGCCATAATGTTGTATTCATTCATAATCCTCTTCCTCCTCCATTTTATTCAGTAATAAATATACCCAACCATATATTATTCTAAAACAAAAATTCAAATTTTACTACCTTATTAGAAACAAAAAGCCATTTTATTCATATAATAATATATATTTTACAAAAAGAATTGTTTTGGCAAAGGCGCCTCCTATTTTGAGGTGCCTTTAATTTTTGATGTGGAGATGATGAACAATGTGTGGAATAGCCGGATGGATAAACCATAAAGAAGACTTACATAAGAAAAGAGAAATTATGAACTCAATGATTGATACCCTTGCGAACCGTGGTCCTGATTCCTCCGGAACATGGATTTGTGAACATGCAATTTTTGCTCATAGGCGCCTTATAGTTGTAGATCCGGATGGAGGCAACCAGCCTATGACCCGTAAATATGGCGAAAAAGAATACGTTATAACATATAACGGCGAGCTTTATAACACCCTCGACTTAAGAAAAAAACTTGAAGCTAGAGGACACATTTTCAAAAGCAATTCCGATACCGAAGTGCTGCTTATATCTTTTATCGAATGGGGACATAATTGTGTTGAATATCTTAACGGTATCTATGCTTTTGGAATATGGAGCGAAAAGGATCAAAGCCTGTTTATTGCTCGTGACAGGTTTGGTGTAAAGCCATTATTTTATACCTTATTAGGAAATTCACTTTTGTTTGCTTCCGAAATAAAAGCCCTGTTGGCAAATCCTTTAATCAAAAGTGAAGTAGGTCCGGACGGACTCGCTGAGATATTTATGCTTGGACCAGCAAGAACACCGGGACATGGAGTTTTCAAAAATATCAGCGAAGTAAAGCCTGCCCATTTTATGATATTTGACCAAAGCGGTTTACGGGAGAAAAGGTATTGGAAATTGGAAAGCAACCCCCATACAGACAGTATTAACGATACCGTTGAGAAAGTACGTAATTTGGTACTCGATGCAATCAACCGACAGCTTGTAGCCGATGTACCGCTATGCACTTTTCTTTCAGGAGGTTTAGATTCCAGTATAATTTCTGCTGTAACTGCCAAAAGCTTTAAAGAAAATGGTAATAAGCAACTTCATACCTTTTCTGTGGACTATATAGATAATGATATATATTTCAAACCAAGCTTATTTCAGCCAAATGCCGACGCCCCATGGGTAAAAAAACTATCGGATGAAATAGGTTCCTGCCATCATTATATTAAATTCGATACTCCGAGTGTTGTAAGTGCTTTGACCGATGCAGTCAGAGCTAAAGACCTGCCCGGTATGGCCGACATAGATTCCTCCTTATTCCTATTTTGTAAAGAGGTTAAAGAACATGCTGTTGTTGCTCTATCCGGTGAGTGCGCCGATGAAATTTTTGGCGGATATCCTTGGTTTTATAATCCTGAAATGTTAAATAGCAATACTTTCCCATGGGCAAGGTCGATAAAGGAAAGATTAGGCATACTAGCCCCCGGTATATTGCAAAATATTGACGGTGAAAATTATGTAAGTGAGCGATATTTTGATACCTTAGCTGAAATACCACAATTAGACGGAGAAATTAATCCTGAAAAACGCAGACGTGAAATGATGTACCTAAATATTGTATGGTTTATGGCAACGCTTTTAGACCGGAAAGACAGGATGTCTATGGCAACAGGTCTAGAAGTCCGTGTTCCTTTTTGCGACCATCGTATTGTTGAATATCTATGGAATATACCTTGGGAGATTAAATACTTAGATAAAAGAGAAAAGGGATTATTACGCCGTGCTTTTAAAGGTATATTACCTGAGGACATACTATATCGTAAAAAAAGTCCCTATCCCAAAACTCATAATCCTTCATACTTGAATGCTGTTAAAGGATGGTTACAGAATATACTCAATGATTCCTCATCACCTTTACTAAAAATAATTGATCGAAAAAGAGTTCAAGAAATCGTCGAAAGCAACGGTGCAGCTTTCGGAGTACCATGGTTCGGTCAATTGATGGCAGGTGCACAGCTCTTTGCCTATTTAATACAGGTGGATATTTGGATGCGGGAATACAAAGTTATTCTTGTATAGAATAGCTTTGTATTTGTCCATATTTAATATAAAAAAGTCAAAAGGCATAGCTTTTGACTTTTTTATTTGTTATTTCTATTAGAAGAATATTCACTCACCATTCCCCCTTCTTCCCCCTTCAAATGGGTATTGCCTAAAATACAAAAATGGTGTATCATATAAATATATAGTTGAAATTTTACCCAATTTTCTTACATCTAACTTTTGCTTAAATCTCGTTTTTGTAACTATCTTGGCTGCTTTTCTTATCTTCAGAATTCTTCAAATTAAATACGATATTGTGTTTTCAAAAACTATCAATTTTTAAATCCTAAAGCTATCAAATTTTTTGAAGGGCACTAGATAAGTTTTTTGATTCACTTGATTTACAATTATTTGCTTTTTATTTTTAAAAGTGATATTTTATGTTTTCATATTTTTTATAAATTTTCCAACTTTCACTTGTTCCATAAAGCAAAGCTCAAATAAAGGAAGTTTTTTTTAGCTGTAATCTTCATACTAATGCACAGACAAACAAAACATAGTGGGAGGTATATTATGTTATCTTATTCTCAAAATAGAGTGATGAGCTCTGTTCTTTTAGTTGTTTTCATTTTAGCAACAATAACATTTACAGGTATTAGCTTTATGCCTGGCGATGTATACGCTGCAACAAGTGCTTTTTCGCAAATAGAAGCGGAAAATTACAGCAGTCTGAGTACTACAAACATTCAAGTAATCGACATTAATCCAAGCGGATACGGCTTAGGCTATATCAATACCAATAATAATGTTGGCTATAACAACATTGACTTTGGTAGCTCGGGTACTATCTCATTCAAAGCAAAGGTTGCAACTCAAAACAATACTACCATCCAGATTAGGTCGGGTAGTTCTAACGGTACTCTTTTAGGTACTTTATCGGTATCGTCTACAGGAAACTATAATACATATCAGGAAATGTCATGTAGTGTCAGCAATATAACAGGTATCCAAAATGTATACTTGGTTTTTGGCAATGCTGTTAATATTGACTGGTTCACATTTATTCAAGCTACTACTGGACCATCTTCATTTGATGCATACTCTCAAATAGAAGCAGAAAGTTATAGCAGCCTAAGTGGACAAAATATGAAAAAAGTGGATATTTCCGGTGGATACGGTATAGGTTATATCAATTCAGGCGATTTTGCTGTATATAACAATGTAAACTTCGGCAGCACTGGTGCTACATCCTTTAAAGCAAGGATTGCAACACAAAATAATACTACCATCCAGATTAGGTCAGGTAGTTCTAACGGTACTCTTTTAGGCACATTATCGGTAACATCTACAGGAAACTATAATACGTATCAGGAAATATCTTGTAGTGTAAGCAGTGTTACAGGTGTTCATAATATATATTTAGTATTTGGTAATGCAGTTAATATTGACTGGTTCAAATTTACTAAGGTTGCAGCTCCTACAAATACCCTTACTCCTACTGCTACTCCAACGCGTACACCAACTGCTGTTGTTACTCCAACACGTACACCAACTCCTATTGTAACTCCAATTGCTACAGCTGCTTCGTCAGGAGTTCTAAAAGTTGAGTTTTACAATTCTAATACAGACAGTTCAAGCAACACAATATATACACATTTTAAAGTTACAAACACAAGTAGCTCTTCTTTGAATCTATCTGCCGTTAAGTTAAGATACTTTTATACAACAGACGGTACAGGCACTCAAATTCTCAATTGTGATCATTCATCAGTTGCAGCAGCTAATCTGAATTTAGTATGTTCAAGTCTAGGTACAGCCTATGCTAATGCAGATTACTATTACGAAGTGGGTTTCAAAAGCGAGGCAGGTACTCTTGCTCCTGGAGCTACTGTGGATGTTAATACTAGAATCACTAATGCAAATTGGACCAATTATAATCAATCAAATGATTTTTCCTTTAACCCATCTTCCGCAGGTTATACAGAATGGAGTAAAGTAGCTGCATATATAAATGATACCCTTGTTTGGGGATCTCAACCAAATTCATCAGCTACAACCCAAGCGCCTACAGCTACTCCTACAATAGCATTTCTACCACCTTCAGCCACACCAACAGCTACCTGGACAGCAACTAGTCAACCAGCTGCTTTTTCACGAATTGAGGCTGAAAACTACAGCAGCCTTGGCGGACAATATATAAAAGTAATAGATGTCAAGCCAGAAGGTTATGGTTTAGGTTTTATTCTAAAAGGCGACTATGCTTTGTATAATAATGTCAACTTTGGAAACGGAGCCTCCTTATTCAAGATTAGATTGGCTGCGGGTTCTCCTTCTAATATACAATTAAGAATTGGAAATAATACAATCGGTAATCTATACGTACCTTCCACAGGAAGCTGGGATGCTTATCAGGAATTTACCTGCAATATAAACAATACAGTAACAGGATACAATAACCTATATCTTGAATTTTCTGATCCGATAAATATTGACTGGTTTGTACTCTCCGGCGCTGTAAGTGCATCAACACCTACGCCTATGCCCACTGCTACGCCAGCTCCTACAACTAGAAGTGCTTTTGTTCAAATACAAGCTGAAAGTTACGATTTTACCAATTCCCCATATATTAACACCTTTAGCATTCCTGACGGTGGATATAATATAGGTTGGATACACTCAGGGGACTACGTAGCTTTCAATAACATTGACTTTGGAAGCGGAACAAACTCCTTTAGAGCTAGAATAGCAACTACCATTTCAAGCAATATGGAAATAAGGTCTGGAAGTCCGACAGGTACACTTTTGTCCACTGTTAGCATTCCGTCTACAGGAAGTTGGGAGACCTATCAAGAAGTTTCACTAAATGTATCAAACATCACTGGTGTTAAAAATCTGTATTTTGTATTTGGTGAACCAGTAAACGTCGATTGGTTTATATTTTCACCAACTACAGCATCTACATCTATAAATGCCTTTTCTAGAATTGAAGCTGAGAATTGTAGCGGTATCAGCGATGAAAACATCAAAAAAAGAAATAATATTATTTGCTACATTCAAAGCGGGAATTATGTAGTATTCAACAATGTTGATTTTGGTGCTGGAGCAAAATCTTTCAAAGCATATGCTGTAAACGCATCCGGCTCAACTACAGATATTGAAATAAGACTAGGAAGTTCAACTGGAACTCTTGTTGGTACTTTATCAATACCTTCAATGGATAATTGGGATGAATATCGGGAATTAGCATGCAATATAAGCACTGTTACAGGAAAAAACAATCTATATCTGGTTTTTACAGGTCCTGTTAATGTTGACTGGCTTACTTTTTCCACCTCTGCAATTGCAGCTACACCAACACCTATACCGACCATAACTCCAACAGCTACACCAACACCAACTTCTACTATTGCATTAGCTCCACCTACACCTACACCTGCGGCTTCTTCAACTCCTTTTACTATTGATCCGGCAAATTTGGCGTTAGGAAGAACTGCACCACCTAGAGCAGAACTTGCATCTATTCAAACAATTTATTCTACACAAGAGGGTGAATTGATACTAAACGGAATGGGCACCTTCGAAGGCGAAAAAGAAATTGTGCTTCTAGTTGACAATGCAATAAGTACCGAAGAGGTTATGGTTGATAAAATTACCCCTATAGACTTTGGTATTTTTGCAAATAGGAATATCCGTGGGGTTGGAGACGGTGCATATGTCGAAGGAGGCATGCATGCAAACGGAAAGTTGGAATCCTATATTGCAAACTTAAAGGTTACAGGTACCTGTTCTGCTTCTTCTCTGTCCATAGGATATGGCTCGAACATAGACGGCGGCCTTGTAACTATTAATTCTCCTTTGCCTATGCCTGTATTCCATGATGACATCATAGCTGAAATAGACAAAGTTGATTATAAGTTTTATCCAGCCACCTATCCCGGAGGCCTTGATTATCAATTTCCGAATCAAACTGGCTTCAATATAAGATATGAGGAAAACAATAATACTTTTGTTATAACAGGTGCTGGAACATTCAATTTAGAATCATCTATGTATTTTGATGGAAATTTGCGTATTTCCGTTCCACATATAATTAATACAAACTCAAACTTCATAGTAGCAGAGGGATTTGTCAACCTTGAAGGTCATGACATAAATAACGCTGAACTAGATGCAAACTCTATAGAAAACACTACTAACCTTCTCAACATATACTCCATACATGGCCGAATATTTGTAGCCACTTCAAGCAGCAAAATTTACGGAATACTTTACGCAGCCGGTGAAGAAGACCCTACTGGTAAATACACAAACGACGTAGGCGTAGTACTTTTACAGGGAATCAATACAGATATTTATGGAGCTATAGTTGCCGGAAGTGATATAAGAATTGAAGGAAGCTCCTCTAGGTTTATTTGTTCTTTAGGTATAACTTCCAAAGTAGAAACCAAGTATTTGCGAACAACAGTTACACCAGTGTCTGCAAAAGATGTTGCCAAGCAAATTGTTGATAAATTTGCAGATTCAGCTACCAAAATGTTTGCATTTCAATACTCGGACAAGGCATATATAGACACAGAAAGCTTTGAATTCTTCGACCTTTCTACCGAAGGAAACAAAGCAGCAGATTTAAAAAACTATATAGATTCTTTTCCTGATAATTCAAACGGCTTTAGTAATATGGGTGATGCACTACGACGTGGAAAAGAACTTCTTACACACACAACAAAATCTTCCCCTGATGCCACCAAATACCTAATTGTATTAGCAGCAAACGCTCCAAACAAATGGACCGTAAATCCTTCAACAGGAACAGGAGATGCAATCAGTATTGCCGGTGACGGAACTAATGATGCTGATGGAAGCGCTCTAAATTATGCACTCAATATTGCAGCTGATATTAAAGCAAGTGGTATCAGACCTGTATTTATAGACAATTCAATAACAGATATATCTGCAAACATAGAAAATATAGCCGTTGCAGCGGGTTCATCTATTGGTTCGGACGGAAAGCACTATTACAGCACAAATTCAATGCTTGACTTATCACCAATTTACAGGTTGGTAATATTAGATCCTCCGAAAACCGCAGTTATAAAAAAAGCTACTTATATTGAAACCTTCCCTGAGGGAATTCAAATTATTGAAGATCCTAGTTATCGTGTCGAACCCGTAGGTACTACAAGACAAAAACTGACGATGGAGAACCTTGATATTAAACTAACTCATGACGGCACAAAATATAGAGTTGAACCATTTACCGTCAAAATAAAAGTACGTCCTAGAAAACTTGGTGATATTATATTCTCTGGAAGCGACTCTAGTATTTTATATGAAATCGACTACATTGATATCAACGGAAATAAACAGACAGCAACATTTGAGAAAAATTTCAATGATTTTACCCTCAATGTGTATATGAGTATTGATATTTCATAAGGTGATTTTAAAAAAAACTGGTAGATCGCCATTTCAAAAAATCTGATTTACATTTTTTGCATTGCATAATAATGTTCCTCTGTTTGAAAGCTTTTAAACTTTCATGATGTGCTTTATGCTTCAAATGTTGTATATGTTATTTTTTGAAATGGCCTAATCCTTTGTAACATAGTTTAAAAAAGGTACAAATTTTGTGACGCACCTTATAAGTTCTAATGGTCACAAAACTTGTACCTTTTTATTTTTCTTCTAGATAATCTTTTGAAAATATTCTAAGCTATTTTCTATTTATCTCCATTCACCTATTTAAAGTAATTTACACCTGCTTCAAAAAGCTTTTGATCCTTTTCTCCTGGGACATTTTTAACTACATTGTTTCCAATTCTCTCGGAATGTCCCATTTTACCAAGAACCCTTCCATCAGGACTTGTTATTCCTTCTATGGCATCAAAGGAACCATTTGGGTTAAATCTTATGTCATAGCTGGCATTACCGTCAAGGTCTACATACTGTGTAGCTATTTGGCCATTCTTTTCAAGGGTTTTTAATACCTCTTCGCTCGCTACAAACCTTCCTTCTCCATGGGATACTGCTATGGAATGTATATCGCCAACTTTGAGATTGCTAAACCAAGGGGACAATGTGGATGAAATTCTAGTATTAACCATACATGAAACATGTCGCCCTATGGTATTAAAGGTAAGTGTAGGACTTTCATCCGTCAAATCTCTTATTTCGCCGTAGGGAACCAAACCTAACTTTATAAGGGCTTGGAATCCGTTACATATACCGAGTATCAATCCATCTCTCTCTTTTAACAAACGCATAACAGCGTCCTTTACCTTAGGATTTCTAAAGGCAGTTGCGATAAATTTGCCGGAGCCGTCGGGTTCATCTCCTCCGCTAAAACCGCCCGGAATCATTATAATCTGTGAGTTGTCAATCATTTTTGCCATTATGTCTACAGATCTATCTATTTCAGAAGAGGACAGATTTTTAATAACAAAGGTATCTGGTTGTCCACCCGCTTTTTCAAAGGCTTTTGCTGTATCATACTCGCAGTTGGTTCCCGGAAATACAGGAATAAATATCCTTGGTTTTGCATGTGAAACCTTTGGCTTTGAGGTATTTCTAATTTCATATGCGTATTGATTAGGTTTACCTTCAATATGCTCTGCTCTTGTCGGGAATATTTTCTCTAAAGGTTCTTCCCACTTTTCAACCAAGCTCTTTATACTAAAGCTTATACCGTTTACATCAATAGTTTCTTTAGCTTGGGTATTACCCAAAACCTCATAGTCGATTCCTTCAAATAATTTATCCAGATCTTGATTTTTTCCTATTTCAAGAAGCATTGAACCATACTCCGGAGCAAACAATTTGTCCACCGGTATATTTTCTTTAGCTTCAAAACCAATCATATTTCCAAAACTCATTTTACTAATCGCTTCCACTAAGCCTCCAGACCTTAAAGTCTGTACCGCCAGAACTTTACCATCCTTAATTAATTCATTTATTCTGGTATAATTCTTATCTAGGTGATCAAAATCAGGAAGTTCATTTTCATCCCTCTTCAATCCCACAAGCACAACATTACTGTCAATATTTTTAAACTCATTTGAAACAACCTTCCTGACATCTACAACATCCACTGCAAAAGAAACCAAAGTAGGAGGAACATTCATATCTTTAAAAGTTCCTGACATACTGTCTTTTCCCCCAATTGCTGGAATACCAAGCTTCATCTGGGCATAGTAGGCACCTAAAAGTGCACTGAACGGCTTGCCCCAGCGCTTTGGCTCTTTACCTAGCTTTTCAAAATACTCCTGAAGAGTAAGTCTCACAGTCTTGTAATTCCCCCCCATTGCTACTATTTTTGCAACCGATTCAACCACTGCAAACACAGCACTATGGAAAGGACTCCATTTGGCAATTGACGGATTGTATCCATAGGTCATTAGTGTACCTGTACTTGTATTTCCCTCTAGGACAGGAATTTTTGCAGCCATCCCTTCTGTAGGACTCAATTGATATTTTCCTCCAAAAGGCATTAAAACCGTCCCTGCTCCAATGGAGGCATCAAATCTTTCAACCAGACCTTTCTGACTGCATACATTTAAATTCTTCAAAACATCTACCCACATCTGTTCTAAATCTTTGGAATTATCTACACTCTTAGCTGTTTTAAAGTAAGTGTCTTTAGAAGGTGCTACTACATATACGTCGGAGTATTGTTTAACTCCATTGGTATTTAAAAACTCCCTGCTCAAACTAACAATAGTCTTTCCTCTCCAAGCCATAGTCAACCTTGGCTCTGCAGTGACCACAGCAACTGTTGTCGCTTCAAGATTTTCATCTCTTGCTGCCTCAATAAATCTATTAGCATCTTCTTTTGCTACAACAACAGCCATTCTCTCCTGAGATTCAGATATGGCAAGCTCTGTTCCATCTAAGCCTTCGTATTTCTTTGGAACCGAATCTAGATTAATGCTAAGTCCGTCAGCTAACTCACCAATAGCTACCGACACGCCGCCGGCTCCAAAGTCATTACATCTTTTTATCATAGTGCTAACAGAATATCTTCTAAACAATCTTTGTATTTTTCTCTCTGTAGGAGGATTACCTTTTTGAACTTCAGCTCCGCAAGTAAGCAGTGATTCTTCCGTATGCTCCTTTGAAGAACCTGTCGCTCCTCCACAACCGTCACGCCCTGTCCTTCCTCCTAAAAGAATAATAATATCACCGGCCTCAGGTGTTTTCCTAACAACATTTTTCTTTGGCGCTGCGCCGATAACCGCACCGATTTCCATTCTCTTTGTCACATAGTCCTCATCGTATATTTCTGCTACCTGACCTGTAGCAAGCCCGATCTGATTTCCATAGGAGCTGTAACCGGCTGCTGCTCCAGTTGTAATCTTTCTCTGAGGCAACTTGCCCGGTATTGTATCTTGAATGCTTGTCCTCGGATCTCCACTCCCGGTAACACGCATAGCCTGATAAACATAAGATCTTCCGGAAAGCGGATCTCTTATAGCACCGCCTAAACATGTGGCTGCTCCACCAAAAGGTTCTATTTCTGTAGGATGATTATGGGTTTCATTTTTAAACATAACCAGCCACTCTTCGTTCTTTCCGTCTATATCTACATTAGCCACTATACTACATGCATTTATCTCTTCCGATTCATCAAGATTGTTTAGACTTCCCTTTTTTCTAAGTTCTTTCATTGCTATTGTTGCTATATCCATCAGGCATACATCCTTCTGCCTGTCTTCATACACAAATTTTCTTGATTCTATATAGCTTTCATATGCTTTCTTAATAGGTTTACTGAATGCTCCATCTTCAATTTCCACATCCCCTATATTTGTCAAAAATGTAGTATGACGACAGTGATCCGACCAATAAGTATCGATAACCTTTATTTCTGTATAAGTTGGATCCCTCTTCTCATTATCCCTGAAGTATATCTGGCAAAATTCAAGATCTTCTAAGGACATAGCAAGTCCCATTTCATTCATAAAACTTTCAAGTTCATCATGACTCTTATTTATGAAACCACTCAAAACTTTTACATCGTCGGGCACCTTAACTTCGACCTCTAAAGAATCAGGCTTTTCCATGGATGCCTCATGACTTTCCACCGGATTTATAAGATAACCCTTTGCTTTTTCATACTCACTATCTGAAACTTCCCCCTCTAAAACAACAAGTTTTGCAACTCTTGTATCCGGTCTTTCACCATGGGTAAGTATCTGCACACACTGCGATGCAGAGTCAGCTCTCTGGTCATATTGTCCCGGCAAGTATTCAATAGCTATCACTCTGCTGTTTTTGGCAATCTCTATCTTTTCATCAAAAACCTCGTCAACGGGCGGCTCAGAAAATATTGTTCTTTTTGAATTCTCGAACTCTTCCTCGGATATACCCTCAATGTCATACCTGTTTATGATTTTTACATTCTTTAAGCCCCCAATACCGAGGTTATATTTTAAGTCACGATAAAGGCTTTTTGCCTCTACATCAAAACCATTTTTCTTTTCCACAAAAATCCTTCTAACACTATTTTTCATAATTTGCCTCCCTATCAAAAATATAAACCTAGAAGCCCAAAAAAAATTATTTTTGTCGCTACAATCATTATAGTATGTTATAATAAATAAGTAAAATTAATATATTTAATATATAGTATAAGAGGTACTTATGGATATCAATTTTGAGCTATATAAGATATTTTATCACGTGGCTAAAAACAACAGCTTTTCCGATGCCGCTGTCAAACTTCATGTGTCACAGTCTGCCATAAGTCAGGCAATTAAAAATCTTGAAGACAAGACAGGTTCACAGCTCTTCTTTAGAAATACCCGGGAAATAAAGTTGACTTCTGAAGGTCAAATACTCTTTAAACATATAGAACAAGCCTATAATTTTATAAAGACAGCTGAAAGTAAACTGCTAGAATCCCAGAATCTTGAAAACGGAGAAATAAGAATTGGAGTTAGCGACACCATATGTAAGTATTATTTAATTGACCCAATTGATAGATTTATACAAAAACACCCTAAGGTTAAAGTACAAGTTATTAACAGAACCTCACATCAAATTCAGGACATATTGAAGGAGGGCATAATTGACTTTGGAATAGTCACTCTTCCGGTGCAGGTTAAAGGTATAACAGCTGAGAATTATACGTCTGTAAAAGATATCTTTGTAGCCTCAAACAAGTTTATCGAGCTATTAGAAAGACCGCTTTCATTAAAAGAACTATCCGGTTATCCCCTTTTGATGCTTGATAAAAGCAGTTCAACCCGGCAGAATATAGATTTTTTTCTTCAAAAAAAAGGCCTTAATCTAGTTCCTGAAATTGAACTTGAAAGTATTGACCTTTTGCTTGAGTTCGCAAAAATCGGTCTAGGAATTGCACATGTCCTAAAAGAGAGCGCTCTTCCTTTTATAGATAAAGGAGATTTATTTGAAATAAAACTCAAGGAAAAGCTACCTCTCAGAAAACTAGGTATTATCACAATAAAAAATGTTCCTCTTTCAAGAACCTCAAGTGAGTTTATCAGTTTTCTAGGAAAAGGCAATTTGCTAATCCCCTAAATATATGATATAGTTTAAATATAATATTGTTTTTTCAACTGCCTAAGTCCTAAATTAGATTAAAGCATTAGGGATTTATAGAGCGGGAAACTCAATTAATATGAGTTTTTCGCTCTTTTCATATTTATACAATAAGAGAAATTTAACTAAGGCTTAATAACAAGGCGGTTTCAAAAAATAACTTACTCAATATTGCTAGCAAAGAGCCCTTTAAATCAGATTTTTTTAAAACCACCTTGACTAGTTATTTTTTAGAAATAACCTAAATGAGATAAACAATAAATAATAGTGCTTTGTCACTTTAAAAGGAGAAATTTAATTGAATTTTGAAAAACTAAACATCGCCACACCTATACTGAAAGCTTTATGTGTAGAAGGCTATAACACACCTACTCTTATACAAGCACGGGCAATACCAGTTATTCTTGAAGGCAAAGATCTACTAGGATGTGCACAAACAGGCACAGGAAAGACAGCGGCCTTTGCTATTCCATTGTTACAGATTCTTTATAAGGATAAGTTGAACGAAAAAGGTCCCCGTGCAGTTAAAGCCTTAATACTGACTCCAACACGTGAGCTAGCTATCCAGATAGGTGAAAGCCTTAAGTCATATGGAAGATTTACAGGACTTAAGCATACCGTTATTTATGGTGGTGTATCACAATTTCACCAAGTGAAAGCAATAAAATCAGGTGTAGATATTATTGTTGCAACTCCTGGACGACTGCTTGATTTAATGAACCAAAACTATATAAGTGTTAACAATCTAAAGCTACTTGTATTGGATGAAGCAGATCGAATGCTTGATATGGGATTCTCCTTTGATGTTAAAAAAATCATATCCAGGTTGCCTGCTAAAAGACAAACACTTCTATTTTCTGCTACCATGCCAAAAGAAATTAATAATATGGTAAACACTATTTTAAAAAACCCAGTTAGGATTGAGGTGACTCCTGTTTCATCTACGGTAGATACCATTGATCAAACAGTTTATTTGGTGGAACGAAAAGACAAGAAATCCTTGCTAGTAAAACTATTGAAAAACAGAGACATTGAATCTGTTCTTGTATTTACACGTACAAAGCATGGAGCCGATAAGATTGCCAATGATTTAAGCAAAATGAGGATAACTGCTCAGTCCATCCATGGCAATAAATCTCAGCATGAACGACAAAATGCCCTGAACAATTTTAAGCTAAAACGAACACGAGTACTTGTTGCTACCGATATTGCATCAAGAGGAATAGATATACAGGAGCTATCTTATATTATTAATTTCGACTTGCCAAATGTACCTGAAACATACGTCCATCGTATTGGAAGAACTGGAAGAGCTGGAATGTCGGGAACTGCATTATCTTTTTGTGATAGAGATGAGCAAGTATTCTTAAGAGACATTCAAAAACTTATATCAAAGAAAATACCTGTTATTGAAGAACTACCTTATTCCAAATTTGCATAAAACTTAAATATATTGCATTACCAGGGCTAAGGCATCAAATAAAGGTCTAAAGCAGATTCGAGGTGAAATAATCACATGATTGATCCTTCAATAAGTTCATTATTAGAGAAAGTAGACAGCAGATATACACTATGTATTCTTGTAGGCAAGAGAGCAAGGCATTTGACAGATGGTGCGAGAAGTCTTACTGAGAGCACTTCAAAAAAGGTAGTAACCCTTGCCGCAAATGAGGTTAATGAAAATATGATAACCTACGTAAGAACAAAGAGTGGTATAAAATAGTAGTTACAATATCAGCAATAATAGTAAAAAAAGTTCTTTTTTAAGGACTTTTTTTGCTTACTTACAAATCTCGGCGGGTGCGTTTAGTTTTCGCGCACCTTATTATTGTGCATGAAAATTAAATGTACCTTATCTCAGTGGACTCCTTTACATTCTAGTTCAAATTATGATACGATATTACAAATTATATCTTCAAACCTTTTTAATGTGATTTCTAAAAAGCTTTGCGACTGCGTTTAAAAATAGTTGTTCAAATTTATAAATACGAGAGGATGGTTGTATGTCAGAACAAATTAAGCAAATCAGCATGAGAATCAAGGAACTACGTGAGATTTCCGACCTTTCCCCCGAGTCTTTAGCAAAAGAGCTCAATATTCCTGTTGCTACCTACCTTGAATACGAAAGCGGGAATACAGATATTCCTGTAAGTTTTCTTTATGAGATTGCCAATAAGTTTAATGTTGAGCTTGCTGCAATCCTTACAGGGGATGCTCCAAAGCTTCATACATATTCCGTCGTGCGTAAAGACAAGGGTGTAAGTGTTGACAGAAGGCAGGAGTACAAGTATCAGAGCCTTGCCTATAATTTCATTCACAAAAAAGCAGAGCCCTTTATGGTAACTGTCGAGCCCGAATCAGACACCAATGTGCACTATAATTCCCACCCTGGGCAAGAATTCAACTATGTTATCGAAGGGACCTTAAAAGTAATCATAAATGGTCACGAAATTATACTCAATGAAGGTGATTCACTGTTTTTTGATTCGGGAGCAAATCATGGAATGAAGGCTATGAATAATAAAACTGCTAAATTTTTAGCAATAATTTTATAATGGAGGTCGTAAGTAATGCTGGAAAAATATATTCCCCGTGTAGATTTTAATTCATATGAAGATTTTTTTGAAAACTTTAAAATAAATGTACCAGATAACTTTAATTTTGCCTACGATGTTGTGGATGAAATTGCAGCCGCTACCCCAGATAGAGTAGCAATAGTTTGGTGTGATGAAAAAGGTGCTGAGGCAACTTTTACTTTTGGACAGCTAAAATACTATAGTGATAAGACTGCAAACTTTTTCACAAAAGCCGGTGTAGGAAAAGGCGACCCGGTTATGTTGATACTCAAAAGACGTTACGAGTTCTGGTTTGCCATTTTGGCACTTCATAAAATTGGTGCAATATGTATCCCTGCAACTCATCTTCTCACTTCAAAGGATCTTATTTATAGAAATAATGCTGCAGATATAAAAATGATAGTTTCTGTAGCGGAAGAGGAAGTTATAAAGCATATAGAAGAATCCATGGAAAAATCACCCACACTTAAAGCTGTTGGGCTTGTAGGCGGAACAAAGGAAGGTTGGTACGATTTCACTAAAGAAGTTGAAGATGCTTCCCCCGAATTTACCAGACCTACCGGTGATAAGGCTACCCAAAATGATAATATAATGCTTTTGTACTTTACATCAGGAACTACAGGTATGCCTAAAATGGTAAGGCATAATTTCACATATCCGTTAGGCCATATCATAACTGCAAAGTACTGGCAAAACGTTGTAGAAGGTGGCTTACACCTTACTGTTGCAGACACAGGATGGGCTAAAGCAGTATGGGGTAAAATATACGGACAATGGTTGGCCGGAAGTGCAGTTTTTGTTTACGATTATGATAAGTTTGTACCGAGAGAACTCTTAAATGTTATATGCAAACATGGCGTCACAACTTTCTGTGCACCTCCAACCATATATCGCTTCTTTATTAAGGAGGATTTAACTCAATACGATTTAAGCAAATTGAAATATTGCGCCATAGCCGGTGAACCTCTAAATCCCGAAGTTTATAACCAGTTTCTTAATGCAACGGGCATAAAATTAATGGAAGGCTATGGTCAAACCGAGCTTACAGTTGTATTAGGCACTTATCCTTGGATGGAACCCAAACCAGGATCAATGGGCAAACCCACTCCCGGTTATGAAGTTGATATAGTTGATGAAAATGGAAAATCCTGCGAAGTTGGTGAAGAAGGCCAGATAATAATAAGGACAGGAAAAAAATTGCCTGTAGGTATTTTTGGAGGCTACTATAGAGATGAAGCCTTAACTAAAAAGGTTTGGCGTGATGATGTCTACCACACAGGAGATATGGCCTGGAAAGATGAAGACGGCTATTTTTGGTTCGTGGGAAGAGCCGATGATGTAATCAAAAGTTCCGGATACAGAATAGGACCTTTTGAAGTTGAAAGTGCTCTTTTAGAGCATGCTGCCGTATTAGAGTGTGCCATAACAGCAGTTCCCGATCCTGTCAGAGGCCAAATAGTAAAAGCTACTGTAGTATTGACTAAAAACTATACTGCTGGTGACGAGCTTGTAAAAGAGCTTCAGGAACATGTAAAAAAAGTAACCGCACCATATAAATATCCTAGAATAATAGAATTTGTTGATGAGCTTCCAAAGACCATCAGCGGAAAAATACGCAGAGTTGAAATACGTCAAAAGGATTCATAAAATACCATTAGTGATCACTGATGCTATATAAACTACTAGGTTTTGACTCTTTCATTTTTCTAATACAAATGTAAATATAAAAAAACAGCTGCATGCTTACTTTTCAAACATGCAGTTGTTTTATGGGCATTAATCTGTTTTTATTTATTCTAATCAGCAAGTCTTGATAAGATCATATTGCTTCTTTCAATAAATTTGTTCATTGCATCGGGTTCTAAGTGTTTATGACTCATTAGTGCAAGATCGTATACATGTTCGCAGATAAGCTGTACATCTTCTTTTCTCTCTTCCTTCTCTTTGAGGCTTATCAGAGAGCGAATCAAATTATTGTTTCTATTTAGCACTAAAGTCTCATCATTGCCATACATTCCTCCAAAATTAAAACCTCCGTAGTTTTTTGCCATCTCCTGCATTCTACGTGATTGTTCCGATAAAAGTATCATAGCTGGCACAGACTCTGCCTTCAAAGCCTCAACCTGCACCTTCAAACTCTCATTGTTCAAACTGCCTTTAAATATCTTTTCGAGACCTTCGGACAACTCTTTTACAGCTTCATCATCCTTATTATCATCGGTATTCTTCAAGCTGTCGCTTATATCAGAATCTATACGAAGGAATTTAACGTCCTTCTCTTCCATCTCAAGGTATTGGATAAAGTGGCTGTCAATCATAGTAGAAAGATTAACCGCTTCCATTCCTTGCTCCTTGAATAATTTGATATATTGAGCCTGCTGCCTTTGATCCGTAACATAGAATACCTTGTTTTCATGCTTTTCCTTATTGCGTTCTAAATATTCCTTTAATGTAACATATTCGTCATTCGTAGTTTTAAAGATAAGAATATCTTTAACCTTCTCAAAAAATTTCTTTTCTTTAATACATCCAAATTTCACAAAAGGATTTATATCATCCCAATATTTATTGAAGACTTCTCTCTCTTTTTCAAACAGTGAAGTCAATTTGTCGGCAACCTTCTTAGTTATGTGTGTGGAGATTTTTGTAACATAACCATCATTTTGCAAGAAGCTTCTCGACACATTAAGAGGAAGATCCGGGCAATCAATAGTTCCTTTAAGTAGCATCAGAAATTCAGGTATAACTTCTTTTATGTTATCAGCCACAAACACCTGATTATAAAATAACTTTATTTGACCTTCCATAGTATCAAATTCATGTTTCAATTTAGGGAAATACAAAATACCTTTTAAATTAAAAGGATAATCCATATTCAAATGTATCCAGAATAACGGCTCATTAAAGTCAAAGAATACTTTTCTGTAAAAATCCTTATACTCTTCATCGGTACAATCTTTTGGATTTTTCAGCCATAAAGGATTTGTATCATTGAGAGGTTTAGGTTCTTCGATCTTGTCCTCTTCCTTGCCTTCTTCCTTATCCTTTTCACTCTTCTTCTCATTTGCATCCTCTAAATACAATTCGTAAGGCAAAAAGGAGAAATATTTGACAAGTATTTCTCTCACCTTGTAGGTTTCAAGAAATTCCTTGCTGTCTTCAGCAATATATAAAGTTATGGTAGTGCCTCTTTCGGTTCTGTCGGACTTGTCCATTTCATACTCAGTACCACCGTCACTTACCCATTTTACAGCCTGGGCTCCCTCCTGATAAGACAGTGTATCAATCTGAACTTTATCGGATACCATAAATGCAGAGTAAAAGCCTAAACCGAAGTGTCCTATGATCTGACTGTCATCTGCCTTGTCTTTATACTTTTCAACAAAGTCCTTAGCGCCTGAGAAAGCTATCTGATTGATGTACTTGTTCACCTCTTCAGAAGTCATTCCCAATCCGTTGTCAATTATCTGTATGGTCTTTTTCTCGCCATCAACAATAACTTTTATATAATACTTCTCATCGCTATTGATATTTGCTTCTCCAATAGTTGCAAGTTTTTTAAGTTTGCTTATGGCATCACTTCCGTTTGAAACCAATTCACGTACAAAAATATCCTTTTCAGAATAAAGCCACTTCTTTATAATAGGAAAAATGTTTTCTGTATTTATGGATATTGTTCCACTTTGGTGATTCATCACAGCACCCTCCTGTCCAATTTTTTTAATATTGGGAATACTAAAAATAAACTCCCTAATGAATATATTACATTCCTATACAAAAACTTGTCAAGTTAATTTTAGCACTCACCAAATGTGAGTGCTAATAATTTGCTTGATTTTAATTAGAATAATCTGCCTTTACTCATTTTTTCTGCATTTTGGACAAAGACCATACAATTCTAATTTGTGTCCCGTTATATTAAAATTAGTTTTGTTAACCAAGTCCTTTTCAAGTGTTTCTAAAGGACAAATACTTATTGGGATAGATTTATGACAGCTAGTACATGTTATGTGATGCTTATGACCTTCTAAAACAAGTTGATACCTTGCTCTGCCTTCACTCATTATACATTTGTCCAACAGACCTTTACTTTCTAAAAGATCGAGAGTTCTATAGACCGTTGAAAGATTTGTTGATGCTCCGGATTCCTTAACAAGAAGAAAAATCTCCTCTGCCGACAAGGGAATTTCCGTTTTGACAAGTACCTCTAAAATCACTTTTCTTGATTTTGTACTTTTACATCCGATTTGCGAAAGTATTGTGTCATAGTTCGGACTTTTTTCCATAATAATTCATCCTTTAAATCTATAATTATTTTTATTTTACTTTAAGCCTGAACATATTTCAACATAACACCTAAAATAAAAACAATTGTTCCAAAAAAAACTGCATATGCAAAGGGAAACTTCCCACTATCTTCCTTATTCCCGAACTCTGTATAGGGTATAAACCTTAGAGTCAGAATTAACGACTTTAAATAGTTATACAAATGCAATATTCTGTCCTTTGCATTTTTTCTAACTATGATTAAGATTAATGCTATTATTCCACCTGCAATAAATGAATATGCCAAAATTTCGAAGATATATTTCGCACCAAAAACAGCACCTAAAGCACTAAAAAGCTTTATATCGCCTGCTCCGAGCATTTTTAGGGCATATAGTATAAACAACAATAACAGAGGTATAATAACTCCTAGAAATGAATCTATAAAGCCCTTATATCCATGCGCTATTGTATTTGTCAACATGCCTATAATTATGAATGTTAAGGAAACTATATTCTTAATCTTGTAGCTTCTAATATCACTTCTCAAGGCTATAGCCAAAAGGATCGTACCTTCAATACAGTTAATTATTATTTCCCCCACCACCCATTTGACTTTTTTTAATTAAGGGATAACGAAAAAATAACTTCTTATTCTCATAGTGTGAGAACATTATCAAATCAAGTTTTTCCGTTATCCCAGAGTTGGAACTTATAATTTAATCGTTCCTAATAAGGTCATATCAAAAAGCAACAAAAACCCTTTCTTACTCACAAGACTATAAATAAGAATTCACCATTTGCTAAAGTTATTTTATCATTGTTTTTTATCTCATACTCTTTGTTGCTATCAAGCCTTTTTCCATTTATGTATGTACCGTTTTTTGAATTAAGGTCTCTTAAATAATAACATCCATCTCGGGTAATAATTTCAGCATGTACTTTTCCTATAGCATTGTTTGAATGCACATAGTCAACCTGTCCCTCAAGTCTTCCAATTACAAAACTAGGCTTATTTATTACAACATCTTCAACACCGCTATCCGTATAAATTTGAAGATGTGGATGTTTTAAATCTGAACTACCCAACAAAACAGTTTCATTTACATTACTGCTTATCTTAATGGGCACGGACTTTATTTCTTCAACTGGTTGCTTACCCACTTCACTTTGATAGGGTTTCTCAAAAACCTCAGGTAAATTACTATTTATATCTGCTCTTTTGTTTTCTTTAGGGTTATCTTTCTTTACATCAGGAATTTTTGTTTGAACGTTTACTTTTGAATCTTTAGATGGCCTTTCAACAATCTTAGGCGCAAGTGAATTATACCTCGGCTTGTTTTCCGGTCTTTTAACAGCTACAGGCTTATTAGAGCTTCTTTCGCTCACTATTTTTATTTTTAGCACATTCTTCCACATAAAATAGCTAGCAGCCGCAGTAACTAGTATAAGTCCAAAAGCAGTAGAAACTTTATCATTGCCTAGAGAATCGAGCTTTCCTGAAAAAAACAGTACCAAAACAATTATTACTATTACAGCTTGTATTAATGCACCTATAACAATATTAGGCTTACCGGATAGGTCATCAATAATATTTTTACTCTGTGCATCAGTACTTCTTAATTCCTTTATTTGCCTATTATTTGAAGAAATATCTTTTTTTAAGTCCCTACTCTCCAGAGCTTTTGGTTTTGGTATATCAACTTTTGACTTGTTTGGTTTAGAATCAGTCTCGTCCTTTTCCTGTATACCTGTATTTGCAGGAGTTTGTGCTCCTCTAGGAATTTCGTTCGGTTTATTTGGATCTGTCTCCTGTTGCTTTCCTACAACTCTTTTCATTTCCTTTAGAAACTTATCAAAATCTATTATACTGAAGTTGTCTTTTTTTAAAAAACTTAAAAATTGCTGCAAGAAACTATCGCTATTCTCTTCATAAATATTTGCACTATATACCACAAAATTTATAGCAAAATTTTTTAAAGCTTTTGTAATATCAATATCCAGTTTTACGGGTATATACATTAGTGAAATGCACATCGTATCCGGACTTATGTATATATATTCATCATCTAGCAAAAAAGAATTGTCCGAAAGAAAAAGACCTTTAGAGCTTAAAAGGGTCTTTACAATACCTGAAAAGATGTCTACAAACTCATTTTTACTGAGTTGACTCCGTCTTAAGTATTGTGAAAGAGAAAGCTTTGAAGTCACATTGTAATATAAATTAATCCTATTGTTATTCCTTCTTACATCAAGAGGTAAAATATGCTTATTAGGATTTTTTGCTAGCATATTGACTTGAAATTCCACAATACTGTCATCCTTAGAGATGCTGGCCACCAAAAAGCTTCCGGTAACACCACTTTCATAAGTAAAGATAAATCTATCTTTGATGGTATTTTCCATATATAAACTTCCTCCCTTTTAAAGCCGTTATCCTTTAATTTATATCGGAAAGATTTGCTAATAATTAATAAGAATTCAGAATATATTTTTCAATAAGGTGATTCCAAAAAAATAACTGGTCACTGGGTGTTTCAAAAAAGTTGATTTACATTTTTTGCGTTGCAAAATAATGTTCCTATGTTTGAAGCTTTATAGCTTCATTAATAGGTTGAAACTATATATATTGACTTATAAACACCTAAGCTAAAAATATAGTTACAAAGCTCTAAAAAAGTATAACAGCGCAATCTTAGATTACGCTGTTACTCAGGTATTTTTTAATATTTTGAAGCATTCCAAGATATTTAGTTATCATCAAAAATATCTTGCATCGCAAATTCCATAGCAGCTTCTAAGGACATGGAACGTCCTTCATTCCATGCTGAATTGAATGCATCAATATCTAACTTTGCTTGAACCTCTACAAAACGCCTCTTGTAGTCATCGGCATCATCCTTTGAAATAAGCTTGCCATTAGATTCAAACAATTTATCGGTAGTTCCAAAAAGCGTCGCTGCTTCAACAAGTTTGCCCTTAAGTGCCGCCAAACCTGCAACACCTTCTAAAGCCAGCATAGCAAACAACGCATTTCTCTGATTATAATCACAAAACACTTCCAAACCTTTTTTATACAAATCTCCTGCTTTGTCGTGATTTCCCTGATACATTTCTAATTCTGCCATATTTCTATATATCCACATTCTTTCACCGTTATCATTTGCCTCAAGAGATATTGCAAGACTCTCATCATACAACTCCTTTGCCAATTTAAACTCGCCTTGGCATCTTGCTATCTCTCCTAAGTCTTTTAGAGAACTTGCTACAAAACTTTTATATCCTATCTCTTGAGCAAGTTTTAAACACTCTTTGTAATATTCGGTTGCCAGGCTGAATTTGCGTTCCGAACGAGCCAACTCTGCAAGACATTTTAGTGTTCCAACTTTTCCTGTATTATCCTTAAGCTCTTCACAGGCAATTAGATGCTCTTTAAACAACCTTTCCGCATGTTCATAATTACCTTTACCTCTAGCCAATCGTCCAAGCCTGTTAAGCGCAGTTGAAATCCCCCTCTTGTCTCCTAACAGCTTGCAAATCTTCAAACTTTCATTTGAATATTTTTCAACCAGATTAAAATCGCCTTCATAGTATTTTATATAACAAAGATCCTGCAAAATAACAACTACTCCCGGCTTATAATCCACCTCTCTAAATAAAGACAAGCTCTTGTTCCACAAATATTCAATCTTCTTTTGGTCTCCGTAAACATAATAAACCCAACCTAATTTATGTAATATATATGCTTCTCCAATACTGTCTTTATTCATTCTACTAATTTCAAGCCCAGTATTAAGCAATTCAATTGATTTGCTACAGTTTCCTTCCAATTGAACCAATCTGCCAAGCCAATGATAAATCATGGCAAGTCCCTTTGATTTGAGACTTCCGGCACACCTATCAACAATATTACTCATTATCAATCTGCCTTCGCTCCAGCGCCCTCTGAGTTCCCAGTATGCTCCAAGACCAACTGCCAAATCTACTTCCAATTCAATTTTACCATTTTTCTTTGCCCACTCAATAGCTGCCAAAATATTTAAATAGGAGCGCTCAAGCCTATTTAGATACAAATATTGTTCAGGCCCGCTCATGTTTTCTACGACCTCTTCTACTAATGATTTATAGTAATCAGCATGCTTTTTCTCTAAAATAGCCTTTTTTCCACTTGATTTCAAACACTCCACCGCAAACTCGTGAATAGTCTCAAGCATTTCAAAACAATATTCTTCTTTGTTGGAGCTTTCGGTTACATTTTTAATCAAACTCTTATCTAAAAGAGAAAACAGGCACTCATCTGTATTATTATCAAGCTCAATTTCTTGTGATAAAACCTTATTAACTGCATCCTTAGTAAACCTGCCAATAAACACACCTAGACCCATAAACAACTGCTGTTCGCTTGCGCTTAACAAACTATATCCCCACTCGATTGTGCTTCTCAAAGTCTTATGCCTTGAAGGCAAATCTCTTGGCCCATTATTGAGCCACTTTAACCGATTTCTGCTTTGCTCTAACATTTCTGTCAATGAAATACGCCCCACATTAGAAGCAGCTAGTTCTATTGCAAGAGGAATACCATCTAAGCGGGCACATAGCTCTGCAACTTGACCTATATTATCTTTTGTAAGAACAAAGTTGTACTCAACAGCTTGGGCACGAGATGCAAACAAAGCTACCGCAGACTGTTGCATCATTCTCTCAAGGCAATCTCTCTGCTCAAGTTCCGGAATTGCCAAAGTCGGTACATTAAATACGTGCTCGCCTGAAATATGTAGTGCTTCACGGCTAGTCACCATAACTGTCACCAATCTTGCCGATGCAAGAAGCTCAGCTATCAGTGGTGCAGCAGCAATTACCTGCTCAAAGTTATCTATAATAATCAACCTATGCTTATCTTTAAGTGCACTTTTCATTGCTTCCAATATGGATTGTCCAGATGTTTCAACTATATCCATTGATTTAGCAATAGAGGAAACTACCAAATCAGGTTTTGTAACTGATGCAAGAGACACAAAGAACACACCATCCTCAAAGTCATTCAGGCGCATAGATGCTACTTGCAATGCCAAACGAGTTTTCCCTATTCCTCCAGGGCCAACAAGAGTAACTAATCTACTTTTATCCAGTAACAAGCTAATCTGACTTATTTCAGCTTCTCTGCCGATAAACTCAGTTAAAAAAGATGGCAAATTGTTTTGTGGCATTTTGCCAAAAATGCCGAAATTTTTATGGAGTGCAATGGTAACATAATTTGATTCAATCAACCATTGATGCTCTCCATTTTTCTTTATTATTCCCTTCTCTATCAAGTATGAAAGGCTTTCACTCAACAATTTGGGATATCCCATAGTTTGGGTATACAGCCAGTCTAAGAAAGCAGCTGGCGGATCCCAAGACAAAATACTTCTTACAAATATATTGACACCTTTTGGGGAAAAGGGCTTCATATAAATAGTATCAACTAGCGGGACAGTTAAATACTCAAAATTTCTTGTAGTATCAGGTTCAGAGGAGTATACCAGACCGAAACATGGAAGTCTGATCCCCATTATAAAGTTCCTTAACATATTCAAAGTTGCATGATCAACAAAAGCAAGATTATCAAGGACAATTATGAATCCGGACTTATTCTTCTCCTGAAGTATTTTTATTATTGAATCCTCAAATTCCTCCGTATTAAACTTAGTAAAATCAAAATTTTCACTTTCTGCTTCCGTTAAAAGTCCATACGCCTTTGACTTCAGCTCATATTTAGCAGTAAGAAACAAAACTTCATAATTACTCATTTTAGCGGTAGCTTCAATCTTTGATAGAAAACTGGTTCTTCCAGATCCTTGAGGACCTACTATACTTAAAACACCTCTTCCCCTCTCAGGTAAAAGCTCAAAAAAACAATTCAACCTGGAAAGGGCTTCCTCCCTTTCAATCAAACGTGACAACTCATTAAACACTATGTCATTTTGAAACTCATAGGTTTCTCCAACAACCTGACCACGGCCTCTGCGCTTAGCCTCATAACAGCGACGATCTGCTATGTTGAACATATCTTCAGCATCCGAAGCATCATCAGGATAGCCCGCAACACCTATACTTAACGAAATATTAAGCGGAGGATCACCAGAAAAAGGAACCATTCTGATTTTATCTAATAACCTGTTAGTAAGAGACAACGCTTGCTTTTTGTGGGTATTCATCATTAATAATACAAATTCATCCCCACCATATCTGAATAAAATATCTGATTTTCTCATCAATGAATTCAAACGTGTTACAAAAGTTTGCAAGACTTGGTCACCACGAATGTGACCATAGGCATCATTTATACTTTTAAAATAATCAATATCTATTAAACATAAAGACAAGGGTATGCCGTAGCGAGAACACCTCTCTACTTCATCGGGAAACTGCTCATTTAATAGTGCACGAGAATAAGCTCCTGTCAGGGTATCATGTATTGTAAAATCTTGCTGCATATTATTGAATGAAGACGATTCTTGCATAGAGCACCCCCCTTAAATCAGCTAATAGTAGCAAATTACTCAACCGTACTTAATATGTGACCTCGCATAAACATAAGTCTTTTTGACAATTATATAGTATAACATTTCTTTATTATATTATCTCTATTTTTAAGCAAAATCGCAATAAAAACTTATTAATTTTATAAAGTTTTATTCATACTTAAATGTTTCAAATAAACTCGTAAGTCCTATATTTAAGATTATTTATTTTAACTTATAAAAAAATTTTAGAGTTAAATGACTTTAAAAAATATATTTCAAATTGCAAATTTAAACAATATATTTTCTTGACAATATAAACTATTCAGTGTTTATAATAGTTCGCAATATAATTCAATTTTCGTATCCACTCGTCAAAATTTTACTATCTTTTAAGACTAAATCAGCAAAACTTTATTTTTTATTTCTACACCAATTTTCTATAAACTTAATAAAGCTATTGCATCTTAACTTAACGAATATTAAGAACATAACACCTAATATTCCAGTTAATTATACAATAGCCTTATATATTTTCCTAGTACTTTTAACATTATTTATTTCTAGTATCTCAAAGTGCTAAAAACACACTCCATGTAATCAAAACGAGCCTTATTTTAAATTATATTATTTGCAATACACTTGCTTTGCATAATAACACCTTAATTACTGCTTTTTAATGCTTCTTCTGGAACAGTAATCTCAAAATCTCCATTGTAGTCTGAGATACTAAGATCAATACTCAAACCTAATTGTCCTGTTGATGACTCTTCTTGTATTTCACCTTCAAAACTCATTTTCATACCTTTCAAATAATAGGTGTTTTTATCGAAAGTCATTTCCATATAGAAGTTATCCATGTTAAGGCCATCTGTAACACTTCCTGTTGCAGCTAAACCATTGCTAAATCCATTCATAAAATCAGACGCCATAACATCGCCTTTTATAAGAATTTCATCAGCTTTATCGCTTTTAGCAACTATCATGCCAGCAGACAGTTTACTAATATCTTCATCTTTCATGTTGTTTATTTCACTATTACTTGCAAATAATTCTTCAAACTCGCTTGCACTCAGCTCTTCTTTTGTCCATTCACCTGTTGCTGCATCCTTAGAATAGGCACTACCATCTTTTAAGTAAGACTCTGATTCCATCTTAGTACCGAACATATCCATAACTGTAGTCATATGAACAGCTTTGGCTATTTGATCCACTTTAGCAGACATGTCAATATCATAATCCATTTTAAATTCATCTTGAGAAACATTAACACCCATTTTCAATCCGAATCCGTACTTTTTAACATCCTTCATAGTTTCTCTTGACTTTGTAATTATATCTTTTATTTCGCTAAAATTAGCTTTATCAGTAATTAAAACAGATCTTGTGGTAGCATCCCACACTACTTCCTTTCCAAGGCTCTCTGCCACAAATCTGGCTGGAATATATGTTCTGTTGTTCATAGGATAAATAATCGGAGCTACATCAATGGCAATTTCGCTTCCATTAATAGTTCCAACTGTTTTGCCAACTTCAAGATATATTACTTTATCGTCTTTTTTTACAGTAACACTTCTTTTGGTACCGTCCCAAATGATATGTTCGTCATCATTTTTAACTCCAAGGTTTGTAAGTACTTCACGCAAAGGCAGCAGAGTCCTTCCGTCTGCAATTATTGTAACGTCCTTATATGTACCCTTTTTGCCTTCAATTACAATTTTCACATCTGGGCTTTCAGTAATATTCCCAGCTGCATTAGTTACAGTTGCAAATGCTGTGACAGCAAATAAAAAAACCGCTAAACAAAAACCTAATTTTTTCATAAAAATTCTTAACCCCCTAGTATTTTATATATTATAAGAATACCTTATATTCTTATAATTTTCAATCCAAACATATAGATAGCGTACACAAAAGTTAAATTTATATAGCACTTAAACGTTATCTAATTTAGATGAAAAACTTCCTTTAGAATTTAGTTTTAGAGTTTTTCATCTATAATAATTATCGGCCTATTAAGCAATAAAGTTCATATAAAAGCGAGCTTTTCACATGTTAATTCATTCCAATAAACCTGAGCTTAGTTTCACATTCTTCTAATAAACAGGAATAAGTCCGGGACTATCACCGGTAATACATCGACCACCCTTAGAAGTAACCTGAAACGTATTCTCAATACCTACCATTCCAATACCTTCTATTCCTTTTTTGGGTTCAACAGCAAATACCATACCTGTTTGAATAGGTTCGTCAAACCCCTTTGCAATTACAGGCAATTCATCCACAACAAGTCCTATCCCGTGACCTAAAAACTTTACCTTCCTCTCACCATACCCCATAAAGTTTGATAGAAAATCATCACTAAGCTTACCCATTACAGTACTAAATATCTCTGAAGGTATTTCACCGGGTTTTAACATACTTGCTATTTCATTTTGTATTTCTACGCATCTTTTGTGTTCATCAACAGCGTCTTCACTAAGAGACCTTCCAAACATATAAGTCATTGTTTTATCTGTGTGATATCCCTCCACACCGCAACCTATATCTATAAATACCAAATCACCCTTTTGCAGCTTCCTTTCCCGGCTACCAAATACAGGTACCGCTGCACCTAATCCATAGTTTCCTCCCGGTCCGTTAAAGTACGAAGGATAAATAGAACTTTCACCAAATCCTATATGGCCTAACATCATTTCAGTATCAAACATTCCAAACCGGGTTATTCCCTGATATCCCTCCTCCATCAACACTGCAAACAGCTGTGTCGCAAGTTCGGCTTCACTCATGCCCTCTCTTAGCATTTCGGGTATTCTCTCCTCTAAAACCTTTTGGTGTACCTCCCCGGACTTCTCCATAAGTGATAGTTCATATTGACTTTTAACAGATCTTATAGAAGAAATATATGGGTCCACTGATTTTACTTCCTCAAAGGGAAAGTATTTTCGAAATCTCTGATATAAAGCTAAAGGAACTATTTCTGTTTCCATATGCACCTTTGCCGGCATCTTACCCTTGCCAATTGTTCCCTGCGCATCACGAAAACTGTTCATAGGTCTGATATCTTTGAACAACGATTCATCTAAAGCCCTTTCAAAGCTTCTTCTAACCCATAAAACAGCAGAGTCGTCTCTTGGTATTATAAGCATTCCCTCTTGCATTGTTCCTGTAAAATAATAAAGATTAATCTTACTTAAAATCACAGCTACCTGCCATTGAGGATCGGACGCATCCATCTTTTGTCTAAAACGTTCCATTCTTGTTTCAATTTCTTCTAAAGATACCTTTGTTCTCATAAAAAACACTTCCTATATATTAATTACTTGTTGACTTACTGCTATCACGAATTTATAATACCACATCAAATTAGCAGCTGCAAGATATTGTAATTTAGAAGAAAGCTTACTTACAAAATTTAATAATGAAACTGTCACCTTTGTTTACATAAAGAATATAATAAATTGTAAGCTAAATTAACCAAAATAATTGAAAGGAGCAACAACCATGCTAGATATCGATTTAAACGAACTCAAAGCTCAATTAAAAGCTGAACTTGAAGCTGAACTCAAAGCTAAACAAGACGCTGATCAGGATGTGGATATAAAAGATAAGGAATTCCACAACCAGAATCAAGTCAACAAACAAATCAACTACAACGTTTTAACACAAAAACAGATTCAGGGACAAAATGCTGAAAATGATGCTGATACTGATACTGAAACTAATGTAAAAAACAAAGCCGACGCTGAAAATGAAGCTAAAAATGAAGCTGAAAATAAAGCTAAAAATAAAGCTGATGCTAAGAACAAAGCTGATGCTGATGCCAAGAACAAGGCTGAAGCTGATGCCGAAGCAGAAGCTAAATTCGCGTTAGAACAAGGTAAAAAGAAATAATCATTTAAAAGTATATATTATTTATCGGGGGGAGATATGCTCTCCCCTCTTTCACAAAAAACAAATACATTAAACCTTTGTTTTGGAATAATAAGAATTAAATTCCCACTCTGAATGATGAATAATCTCATTTGGCTGTACTAGGACAATATGTAAACAGGAAATTATTCCTTGTTATTCCTAAGTAAAACACTTTTAAAAATAGGTTAGTCAACATTTATGGCTCAGATCCAGTAGAATTAAGGTTTTCTTGAAGCATTAATTGCAAAATCTTTTAATCACATGGGTTATAGAAATGAGGTGTAATCATGAAATCAGAGAATAAATTACTTGAGGAGAAGGCAAGCGAACATAAATTGCCCACCAACAGTAAATGCTATGAGAATGACAGTTTCCAGTACAACTCCCAAGACCTTGATCAGGAACAAAAAGTTGACGTAAATCCGGTACAACTAAATACTCAAAATGTAAATGTTTATGTTGACAATAAAAAGGTTGACTATTCCGGAAAAATTACAGGAATCACCCTTCAGAAAAAAGATAATGAAGTTCTTCAATACGTAGATATATATCTTTATTTTGGACACAAATGTGGTCTTCCTGTCTATGAAACAAATTCTGACTGTAACGGTAACTTTGTTATAGAAGATATTCCTCCGGGATATTATATTATATACGCACAAATTAGAAATAACATAAAATATCAATCCCATTATATTAAAGTTTTGCCTGGCCAAACCGTATATCAAACGTTAATTTTAAGTGATGAAACATCATTAAATGATCTCTAGCATTTGGTTAAAGAAAGAAGTATAGTTTCTCTGCTTATCTTAGTCCTAAACTTAACGCTTTGATTGCAGCTTACGCAGCGATATGTTTTTTGTTAGAAAGCATTTAGCCTTCAGATCTTAAACTGTTTACTCTGTTTTTAGAGTAGCCTGCAAAAGAACTCGAAGGATATTGGGTTATAACTCTGTTAAAAGCTTCTATAGCTTTGTCATTGTTATTTAATTCCTGATGGCACACACCCATATAGTATATTGTTGCATTTGAATACTTCCACTCATCAACATAGGTCATCAGCTTGTCAAAGTGCTCAAGTGCCTCAGCAAACTGCTTCTTTTTATATAACTCTCTTCCTTCATTATATCTTTCCTGAGCCGCTTTTTCCATTGCACGGTTCCGCAAACTATTATACTTTTCTTTTTCTTTATCATTAAGTTCAACCTCTTTGAAACCAACTATCATATCCGCAGCGGCAACATAATTTCCTTCTGACACCTGCTTATCAATTTCAAATAGTCTAGATAGATTTGTATAGTTTTGAGCTGTTTTATTCAAGTCTTCTAATTGTTTGAGCAGAGCTTTATTTTCCAAAAGCAATTCATTATACTTTTTATCATATTCTTCACTTTCATTTGTATATTCATCCTCCGATACATTAGAAACATCTAATGCAGGCCCTTCAGAATTTACAATCATAGTAATTAAAAAGAATACCAATATACCTGCAAGAAACCCGATGATATATTTAGCTGTATCGGTCTTAATTAAATTTAAAATAGGAACCGACGATCTATCTGATTTAGAACCATGTTGAGCCTTCTTATTTTTGTTTGCAACAGGAGTTTTTTTATTTTCCTTTTTCTCCTTGTGTTTTTCCTTCACATTCCCGGAACTACAATAATTAGGATCTAAAGTTTTTATATACTCTAAGACTTTTTTGTCATTTGGGTCATTATCAAGAACTTTTTCAAAACAATCTCTTGCCTTATTAAGCTCACCTACACAGGCATATAATAATCCAAGCAGGTTTATTGCCTCGCAAAAATCCGGGTTAAGAGAAATAGCTTTTTTCAGCTCAATTATTGCGATATCCTCACTTTTTACACGCATATTAGCTAGTGCTTTGTTATATAGTAAAACTGAATTTTTTAAGTTATCCGGCATATCTAAATTAGTTTTTAGAAGTCTGTCAAGATCTATTGGTGAATAGCTCTTTAACTCCTGTTTAAAATCAGTCATATATCCACCTCATAAATTATTTTTAATACTTAAAAACTTTCTTATTTTTCCTATATAATAAAGTGAACCGTATGCACAAATTACATCAACATCGGAAACAACTCGGCTTAAACTTGTTTTAACGGCCTCTTCAATTGTATCACTAACTGAGACATTTTTACAATACTTCAAAAGAAAATCTGCCATATCTTTCGATGATAATGCCCTATTGCTGTCAGGTGTTACTGTTATATATTCCGCTGCTAAAGGCAAAGTTGGCATAACAATGGAGGTGATATCCTTATCCTTAAGTGCACCAACAATAAATAAAATCTTTTTTCCTGGAAAATACTCTTTTAAAACCTCTGCTAGAACCTCAGCACCTTCTCCGTTATGAGCACCGTCTATTAGAAAAATAGGCTGCTTACTCAAAACCTCAAGTCTTCCTGGCCATTTTGCACTAGCCAAGCCTCTTCTAATACTGTTGTCAGATATTTTATATCCTTTGTCCCTAAGTATTTCAAGAGTACGTATAGCAACAACAGCATTTTTTATCTGATGCTCTCCTAAAAGTGATATCTTCAGAGAACCAAAATTCTCCAACTCAAATTCCTGTCCCTCTATTGAATAAGCTCCTTTTTTGACCCTCCGAAAATCCGCTGTGTATAATTTTGCATTTTTTTCTTTACACACTTGGCTAACTACTTCTAAAACACTATCCTTCTGAGATAAAGCAACCACATCAGCTCCAAGCTTAACAATTCCAGCCTTTTCAAATGCTATTTTTTCAAGAGTGTCTCCGAGTTTGTCCATATGATCATAGCTAATAGCTGTAATAACCGATACTAAAGACTCCTTTATAACATTTGTAGCATCAAATCTTCCACCAAGACCAACTTCCAAAACAACTATATCACACTTCATCTCATAAAAATACTCAAACGCAATTGCTGTAACAATTTCAAACTCTGTTGGATAGACCTGATATTTTGAGATCATAACATCAACTTTTTCCTTGACAAAAGAAGTTATCCTAGCAAGATCATCTCCACTAATTTCATCATTATTTATTTTGATCCTCTCATTAAAACGTTCAAGGCTTGGAGATGTAAATATACCAACTTTAAACCCAGCTTCCATCAACACACTACTAATAAATGTGACCGTTGAGCCTTTTCCATTAGTCCCCGCCACATGAACATATTTAAGTTTGTCCTGAGGATTACCCAGCAAGCCAAGCAAAGTCTCAATACTTTCAAGTCCGAGTTTTATTCCAAACTTCAAAGTTCCATGAATATAGTTTAATGCTTCATTATAATTCATACTGTTTCCCCTTTTATCTTCGGTAAAATTCATTATAAACATAATGCCAATCTTAAAATCAAAAATTTTCTTTCAATTTATTCCAACATACAGATTAATATTAAAATTGTGATGACCTCTCGGCCATCACAACTTAAAACAAATCAATTATTCATTTATACCACAGCACTTTTTATATTTTTTGCCGCTACCGCAAGGGCATAAGTCATTTCTGCCCACTTTATCTTTCTGACTCTTGACAACCGGCTTTTTGGCTTCATCTCCATGAGATGTTTCTATAGGCTCAGCAACCTTTTCACGCTGAGGTGCCTCTTGCTCTCGATTTATATGTGTATTTAAAATCACTTTAACTGCATCAAACTGGATATTTTTATTCATTTCCTCAAACATATCAAAACCTTCGAATTTATACTCAATAACAGGGTCTCTCTGACCGTAAGATCTCAAATGAATTCCATGTTTGAGCTGATCCATAGCATCAATGTGATCCATCCATTTCTGGTCAACTATCCTTAAGAGAATAACTCTTTCAAGCTCTCTCATAAGTTCAGAACCCAATTCAGCTTCTTTATCCTCGTATCTTTTTGTAATCATCTCAAGAATCTTTTCTTTTAGGTCTTCTTTTGTAAGGCCTTCCAGATCATCTTTTGAATAATTCAAACTACCTACCGGAACATAAGACCCTTCTGCATAAGCCCTTATACTTGCCCAATCCCAGTAATCAGGGTGCGGACTTTCACTGCAGTAAAGGTGCACTGTATCATCAGCGATACCTTCAAACATTTTTAAGAAGCTGTCCTTTATGCTCTCCCCGTCTAAAACTTTTCTTCTTTGCGCATATATTACTTCTCTTTGTTTATTCATTACATCATCGTACTGCAATACATTCTTTCTTATTCCAAAGTTTCTTCCTTCTACCTTTTTCTGAGCATTTTCAATTTGGTTTGAAAGTATCCTTGCCTCAATAGGTTGATCCTCCTCAAGGCCCAACATATTAACCATTCCTTGCAGTCTATCAGAACCGAAAAGCCTCATCAAATCGTCTTCTAAGGATATATAAAATCTTGAAGAACCTGGATCACCCTGACGACCTGCCCTACCTCTCAACTGATTATCTATACGTCTTGACTCGTGTCTTTCAGTACCTATTATATGAAGTCCACCCGCTTCAACAACCTTATCCCTCTCCTTATTAGTAGTTTCCTTGAAGCCCTCATACAATTGTCTATATACTGCTCTTGCTGCTAATATTTCTTGATCATCAGTGTCATTAAAACCCGTAGCCTGGTTAATTAAATCATCATGATATCCTTTTTTTCTCATTTCTTGTTTTGACATATATTCCGGGTTACCACCTAACATTATGTCGGTACCACGACCAGCCATGTTTGTAGCGATGGTAACTGCTCCAAATTTTCCTGCCTGTGCTATGATTTCAGCTTCCTTGTCATGGTACTTAGCATTCAATACCTGATGAGGAATGCCTCTCTTTTTGAGCATAGAACCTAATAATTCCGATTTATCAATAGATATAGTACCTATTAAGGCTGGCTGTCCTTTTTGATGACACTCAACAATATCGTTTATAACGGCATTAAACTTACCCACTTCATTCTTATATACAACATCGTTATGGTCAATTCTGGCAATAGGTTTATTGGTCGGAATTACAATAACGTCCAACTTATAAATATCCTGAAACTCCTGTTCTTCTGTAAGAGCCGTGCCGGTCATACCAGATAGCTTAGTGTACATTCTGAAATAGTTCTGGAATGTAATGGTGGCAAGAGTTTTACTTTCTCTTTCAACTTTCACTCCCTCTTTCGCCTCTATTGCTTGATGTAATCCGTCACTATAACGTCTTCCGTACATTAAACGTCCGGTAAACTCATCAACAATTATAATTTCTCCTTCCTTGACAACATAATCTTTGTCAAGCTTCATAATACCATGAGCTCTTAAAGCCTGATTTATGTGATGCGAAATTGTAAGGTTATCTGAATCGGAAAGATTCTCAATTCCAAAGAATGCCTCTGCCTTTTTAACACCTTGGGCTGACAATGCTGCAGTATTAGCCTTTTCATCAACAATATAATCAGCGTCTATATTATCAGAATCCTCTTTATCATCAAGCTGAGTAAAAACCTTTACTCTTAGTCGTCTTACAAAAGAATCTGCAACCTTGTATAGCTCAGTAGACTTGTCTCCCTGTCCGGATATTATAAGAGGTGTTCTTGCTTCATCCACAAGGATACTGTCCACCTCATCCACTATGGCATAATGCAAATCCCTTTGTACCATATCTTCCTTGTATATAACCATATTGTCCCTTAGGTAATCAAATCCATACTCATTATTGGTACCATAGGTAATATCGCAGTTATACGCCTCTCTTCTTTCTTTGTTGTCAAGGCCGTGAACAATGAGACCAACAGACAAACCAAGAAAATTATATACTTTCCCCATCCACTCACTATCACGTTTTGCCAAATAGTCATTCACTGTTACAACATGAACACCTTTACCTTGAAGTGCATTCAAATAAACAGGAAGGGTCGCAACAAGGGTTTTTCCTTCCCCCGTTCTCATTTCAGCTATCCTTCCCTGGTGAAGTACAATACCTCCGATAAGCTGAACTTTAAAGTGTCTCATTCCAAGAACTCTCCAAGATGCTTCCCTCATAACCGCAAAAGCTTCCGGAAGAATATCGTTAAGAGTCTCTCCATCTTCAATTCTCTTTTTAAATTCCTGTGTTTTACCTTTAAGTTGATCATCGCTTAAAGCCTTAATCTCTTCTTCTAAACTATCTATCTTATCCACAATAGGCATAATTCTTTTAAGCTCTCTGTCACTATAACTTCCAATAATCTTCTCAATTAATTTTTTCATGTTTAAAAACCTCCAAATATTATTTAACAATAAACACCAAAGGGCTCTAATGCCTTAATGTTTTAATTTTTAATCCAAGCTAGTTTCCTATCTTTCGTGGTTTCAATATAAACTGCAAACATAACAAAAACAACCCTACTGCTACAATAATATCTCCAATACTTATCACAGGCATTCCTAAACCGATAAAGCCAGGAACACTTATTATGTCTGCTAAAACCGGAATGTTTGTTGCCGCATCTAAAGCTACATGTTTGTTGTCTGCTCCTCTTAGCATTAAGTCGAGAGCCTCGGTCATATAAGCTTCGTTGCCTAAAAGGCTCATATCAACCGGCATCCTGCCTCCATTAAACAGCATTACCAAAGCATTAAGCAAGGCACCTAATCCAATAAACCACAGACCCACATATCTTCTATTGAACCAAATAACCAAGAATACTAAGCAAAATATCGTACCATTGACTATCAATGTAATAAAGGTTCCAAACTTATATCCCCTTACTTCTGCAATAGAAGATAAAATTTGCAGGACCACAGCCGGTAACAACAACCACGAGTTTTCGAACTTTATATTATCAAAACTCGGCCTACTTCCATTACTGTAACTAACAATAATTCCAATTAAAAAAGCAAAAAACATCACAACAATATAAAGCAATTTATCACCCCTTATTTAAATAGAGTGAAATCTACATTTCTGGAAAAAGCATTTTTTCCGTTTATGGAAATCATATACATTATTTAATTGTAGCAAAGCGGGGGAGAAATATCCGAATGACAAAAGATAATAACTTTTTTTATTATTTTAGATGCAGCAATAAAAGCAATAAACAAAAACGTCATCAATACAATCGGTTTAAATGTTTTATTGTTAGCTGCCAACCATGACTTTATATTTGTTTTATCTAAATTTGAAATAAATATGGTATTACTAAATTTTATATTAAAAAAAGAAGCAGAACTTGCCTTAAATGCATGCTTTTCATTTAAACACTCAATTAAGCATTCGATTTGCTTAGCAGTAAGCTCTCCTTCATAACCTAAAACTATATCAATTACTTCTTTAGTCAAGATGGAAGGATCAGATAAAATTTCTGTTAAATTTATAATACCATCCGAAGTCAGTGCTGATAAAATCAGCAAACTGATAAATAATTTTCTTAACATTTGTACCTTCCCAACTTTTATTTGTTCCTATAGCAATTTTAACTAATTTTTTAGATTTAATCAACAGTTAAATTAGGAATAGCTAAGAATTAATTTCCTAGAAACCTTTTCTATTTGCTAATTTGTTTAATATTGTGTTATAACCATCTGCTCCATAGTTTAAAGCTCTGTTAATTCTACTTATTGTAGCAGTACTCGCACCGGTAACCTCACTAATATCCGTATACGTCTTACCTTCTCTTAACATACTTGCAACCTGAAGCCTTTGTGCAAGTGCTTTAATTTCTGAAACAGTACAAATATCTTCAAAAAAATTATAGCACTCTTCTATATTTTCCAGAAGTAATATTGCTTCAAATAACTTGTCTGTCATATCATCTTTTAGTTTAGAATTCATTACTCCAACTCCGTTCAAAAAAGCAGTTAATAAAGTCTTTACAAAAAAGGTATAAATGTGTTCCAATAATTATCTGTATAAGTAAATCTAAAATATATACCGCTAATTATCTTCACCCTTAGTGATTACAATATCAGCTTTTTTGAAAAGAGTCAAGAATCCATTAGATCATTAGATAACATAGGTCTATAAGTTTCTTTTATAATTCTTCAAATATCTTTTGAAAAATATTGAAAAAATAGTGGTATTGAATATACTTTCATGTTATAATTTAAGTGAAATTCAAACGCTTTTAATCCGTATATGACAAAAGCTTATTATGTGGATTTTTATGAAACTCCAACTTTAAAGGCTTTTTAAATAACTGTTTTCGAATTTTCTAGTTGTTATATTCTTCAAAGTAATTACTCTTAAAAATATTGATTTCTACTCAAAGTATAAACCAAATGTGACCTCTAAATTATCCCAAATATCAAAACGTTGCTTTTTTTAAAATATTTTGTCGAATAATGTGATGTTGTGACGAATTGTTACATTATTCTACAATTTAGTATATATTAATCTCAAGTAATTTTATAAAAGTTACTCCCCTAAATCCCGATGCATTCTCCCTTCTCTTCTTTGGAATGCACGGGGTATTTTTTTATCCTTTTCTGGTTGTTTTGACGACTTTGCATATTCTAGGGTTTTTATAATTTTCCCAATACTTAAAGAAATAAATTCTTAAAATATTATAGTAAAATGGTATATAATATTTTTAAGGCTTGCTTGATTTTTTAAGATAGAAAGGAAACATAATGAATAGTATTTTTAAAATAGATTTACCGGAAGAGGTAACACAAATTATAAATACGCTTAATGATAACAACTATAAGGCATACATTGTCGGGGGTTGCGTAAGGGATAGCATACTTAAGAAACATCCTAAGGATTGGGATGTTTCAACCTCGGCAACTACAGATCAAATTAAGTCTATTTTTAGAAAAACAATTGATACAGGAATAAAGCATGGAACCGTTTCAGTGGTTATAGACAATAAAGTTATTGAAGTTACAACCTTTAGGACAACTCGTATAGAAGATGAGAAGTGCTTAATTACAGACCTTTCCTATAGAGATTTAACAATAAATGCAATGGCATATCACCCTTTAGAAGGTTTATTTGACCCACATTCCGGTATTGAAGATATAAAAAATGCTATTATACGTGCTGTTGGAAATGCTGACGACAGGTTTAAAGAAGATCCTCTAAGAATGCTTCGTGCTGTGCGTTTTTGTGCAGTGTTGGAATTTGATATTGAAGCTTCAACTCTTACTGCTATCAAAAGAAACAGTACTCTTATTAACGATGTCAGTCAGGAGCGAATAAGGGATGAACTTACTAAAATACTTACCTCACGTCAGCCCTTTAAATTCAATTTATTAAGAGATTCACAGCTTTTAAAATTTATTTTGCCTGAATTTAATGTCTGCTATGACATTACTCAAAATCACCCTTATCATATTTTCAATGTTGCTTTTCACTCCTTAAAGACAGTGTCTGAAATTGAAAATAAAGTAAGTCTCAAATGGACTATGCTTCTTCATGATACGGGAAAAGCCCTAGCAAAATCAACCGATAAAAAGGGAACAGACCATTTTTATGGTCATCCTGAAAAAAGTATATATATAGCAAAAGCTGTATTAGAAAGACTTAAGTTCGATAATAAAACCATAATAAAGGTTTGTCATCTTATAAAATATCACGACAGGCGCATACAGCCCGATTTCAACTCTGTACGAAAAGCTGTAAGTGAAATAGGCAAGGATTATTTTATTGATCTTATAAAAGTACAAGAAGCAGATAAACGAGGACAAAACCCAGAATTTTTGAACTCATCACTCAAAGATTTATATAAAACGAAAGAGATATATACCGACATAATTAATGAACAACAATGCTTATCAATCAAAGATTTGAAAATCAATGGCAGCGACCTTATATCTTTAGGCTATCAGCAAGGTAAAGAAATTGGGTATATACTAGAAAAACTTCTATATACTATATTAGAAAAACCCGAGCTCAATACTTATGACGATCTTTTGGAAATGGCGAAATCTTTTAAAAAACTTTAAAGGTGATAAAATATGATAACTGAAACATTTACATATAGCTCCTATGATGGTGAGAATATCTTCGTATATAAATGGTCCCCTGAGAAAATTAAAATACTAGGTATTGTCCACATTTCTCATGGACTATCCGAACATGCAGGAAGATATAACAATTTTGCAGAAGAGTTAACATCTGCGGGCTACATTGTCTATGCACACGACCAAAGAGGCCACGGGAAAACAGCAAAAAACACAGATCATATTGTTCATATCAGTGACGGGGGCTGGACTTACATGCAAAAAGATCTTTTGCTACTTATTGACCTTATAAAAAAGGCTCACGGAGAATTGCCAATTTTTCTTTTCGGACATAGTATGGGTAGCTTTATATTGAGAAATGTACTTCAAGATAGTCACCCCAATGTAAAGGGCGCAATAATTTCAGGTACGGGCTGTTTCGAAACCCTTGCCCTAAATGCGGGTATTTTAATTGCTAAATCATTGATTAAAAGAAGAGGCGCACATAAAAGAAGCTATTATATAAATAATATTACGTTTAAAGCATTTAACTTAAATATCGCCCAACCCAAAACCTTTTTTGACTGGATAAGTAGAGATGATAAAATTATTAGCAGCTTTTTAAATGACCCTCTGTGTAGAATTAATTGTTCAAACAATCTGTTTCTTGAGCTTTTTAACGGATTAAAGACAATACAAAGTCCAAAATCCGTTATAAAAATCCCAAAAAGCATTCCGTTACTTATACTTTCTGGGGATAATGACCCTGTAGGTCACTGGGGCAGAGACGTATTTGAATTGGTAAAACTTTACATAAACATTGGTGTTAAAGATGTGCAATACAAATTATACCCTTTTGCACGGCATGAATTAGTCAACGAAATAAACAAAGACGAAATTATACACGATATAATTAAATGGTTAAATATTATTGTGAAAAATAAATAGTTATATTTGTCGGAATCATACCGCGTTTATTAATCTAATCTTCTCAATGTACTAAATCCGGTAATGTAGGCATACTCAGTCCTCATTTTGGTTTTATCTCTGTTTGAAGCTCGAAGTCTTAGCAACAAGGATAATGTGCCTAATCCCGATGAACTTTCTGTGTAAAAAGACTCATTGCGATAAAACATATGCATAAAATCACCACCATTACTGTAATCCACAAAAACTCCGGTGAAAAAAATGTATATAACTCATAATCTTCTAATCCATATACCACTTTGAATGGTATTTGTGAATAACAGATAAAAAACCATCCAACTATATCACCAGAATGTGATATCATTTTTTCTCCATTTGATAGCTTCTGAATTGAAAATCCAAGCCCATACTCGCCAAACATATTTTTAGCATTTGGAGATGGTGCAAACATCATATTTAAAGTCTCGTGTTTTAGAACGCTATTCTCATTCATTCCATCTATACAAAATAAAACCATTTTTCCCAAATCTTCAGATGAAGTCATTAAGCCAACACCAGCAAAATCAACTAAATTTCTCTCTTTGATAGCCTTTCCTGTACCAGTGTAGCCAGTTGCAAAAATTGTTTTAGACCAAATACTGCTGTCATAACCAGTATTTTTTAGTCCTAAAGTATCAAAGACTTCCTTTTTCATATAAACTTCGAACTTTTCTCCGGTTACTTCTTCAACAAGTAACTGCAATACGGCATATCCACCCGTTGAATAGTAAAATGTACTTCCCGGTTCATTTTGTAAAGTTACCTTCCATTGTTCCCCCGCTGCACCCGATATTGATTGTTCTATTGAAGGAACTGGTTTTCCTGGTTCATATAAAGGATAACCTTCGATATTTAGTCCACTAGTATGACTCAATAACCTTCTAACCGTAACCCCATCCGAATTATATTTAGATGAAGGGATATGCCATCTCTTTAAGTACTTTTCTACAGGTACATCTAATTCAATTTTACCTTCTTCCACAAGCTTCATAATCCCAAATGCTGCCACCGACTTTGAAATAGATGCAACCCTAAAAATTGTTTGTTCAGTTACTGGTATCTTCTCTTCTACAGTTGCATAACCATAGCCTTTCTTAAAAGCTATCTCGCCGTTATGAATTACTAAAACTGATGTACCAGGAACATCATATTCTTTCATTAATCGTGATACTTTTTTATCAAATTTATTTAGAAAATCATTCTTTGGTATACTTGTTTTACTATGTGAATTTCTACAAGCACTTAAATTTATTAATATAATTAATAGTACTATTGTCTTAAGAAAATTCTTCAATCTAATCCTCCGCGTATCAATGAATGCACATTTCTCTATGTAGAACTAATTGTTCAAGCAATCTGTTTCTTTAGCTTTATAACGGATTAAAGACAATACAAAGTCCAAAATCCGTTATAAAAATTCCAATCATAAATTAATTAATGAAATAAATCAACATACCTTTTAGTAAAACCGGTTTTTGATTCATAAGCAATTATCATTCTGCAATCTCCTTTGCTTAGATTTAGCATGTAAATGTTAATTCATTTGATATCTTGTTGTCTAAAGTACCAACATCTATTCTGCTCAAGGTTCAATACCCCATACTTTGCTACCTGATATGTAAGCCGGAGTCTTATCCCATGATACAAATGATGCTGCTTGTGCGTTAAATGAATAATCATTAGACTGAGTATAATTGCTCCAGTCATTTTTTGCTACCCTAGCATTAATATCTACAAAGCTTCCGGCAGCAAGATTTCCTGCATCATTTGTAAATCCTATTTCTATATAATAGTCGGCATTAGAAACCGGTGCATCAAGTTTAACATAGTTAGCGGTTATTTTCGTGGACGCGATATTTGAATAATCGCACCAGAAACTCTGAGTCTTTTCTCCATCAATCGTATAATAATATCTTACTATAACATCAGCTAAGTTAACAGGGGTTGTACCTAAATTTGTAATTCTAATATTCGTAGAAATCTGGTTTACTTGTGCTGATTTATTAGAGTTAAAGAATTCAACCTTGAGGTTACCGTTCTGAGTCGGTGTAGGTGTCGGTGTTACATTGTTTGTAGCAGTTGGTGTAGGTGTTGCACTACCGGTTGGTGTAGGAGTTACGCTGCTTGTAGTAGTTGTTGGCGGAGTAGGTGTGGTCGTACTTCCTAACGAAAATCCAGCTAACAGCTTTGATTGTTCCCAATCATTCCGTCCGCCTAACAAATATATCTGGTTATCAAGTTTTGTAAGATAGTAACCACTAAGCTTATATATCATTGAGCTTTTATCCTGAGTCCATATCTCGCTTGCCGGATTATATTCTTCTATGGACGTAGAATAACTATAATTCTCTGTAGTACCTCCAAAAATGTATATCTTGCCTTCTATAGCCTCTGCTTTGATATTGGATTTAACAGCAGGCATAGTCGATTTGGTGCTCCATATGCCTGAAACCGTATCAAAAACGTAAACCGAATTTGTAGGGGTATAATTGTTCTGATCAGTTCCGCCCATTACATAAATCTTGTTATCAACTGAGGCTATCCCTGCATCAGCCAACCTGGCAGGAATATTTGTCTTAGCTGACATTATTCCAGTTTGGGGGTTGTATTCACTTACCATATCATACTCAGGTGACCCACCAATTATATAAATTTTATTGTTTGCAGAAACTAATGAAGTATACATTCTATAAGGAACAGTATATTTTGTAATCCATGTATCAGTTGCTGGATTATATTCAAATAGTATACTTTGTAAAAAATCCGAGGTTCCCATAACATAAATCTTGTTACCTAAAGCTACAGCACCGGTAAAATGGTATGACGGATATGCATTTTCCTTTGAAGACCAAAGACCGGTTTGAAGGTTATATGTCATTACTGAATTTATTTCATCATTATTTCCAAAGACAAATATATTATTGTCTACTGCAGCACAAGCTAAACTATATCTTTCAAAAGGCAAACTATTATAAATTGTCCAGTTAGATTGGGTATTTACAGTTCTGGTGCTATATAGTATATTCATAACAGCCTGACCGTCACATATTTGCGGATATACCGCAGTTGAATTTATACTTGTTCCGTTCTCATTATCTATAAGTTTAAAGTTTTTTAATACTGTTGATTTTCCATCGGAAAAAGTATCTTTTACACTTAAATACCAATTGCCGTCCGAATTTGATATATTATCAGAACTAATATCTGTTATATCTAAAGCTACCGTTGCATCGCAAGGAGTTGTGGTTCCATCAAAAGCATAATTACCTCCCAAATTATCCCCAAAGGCCATAGGTTTCCATATCAATGCCGGATTTGTATCGGTACTGTTGGAAAAACCTACATAAGTACTTATCTGATTTCTTGAGGAGTGGCTGAGTGTAAATTCTGCAATGAACTTAGGAGTATATGCCTGCTTGACAGTAATCCAATACAAGTCTGAAAATGCAACTGTTCTCATCTCGGCAGATGGACCTCCGATGACAGATGAAATGCTGTTTAAAGCATCATAGCACATCCATATATAACCATTATTACCCCAACTAGTTCCCCAAGAGTTTGCTATTTTAAACGCACCCTTTTCACCACTATCAACCATGTTGTTGTTGTTTAAATCCACCCATATATCGTCATTATAGCCAACTATGACCATGGCATGTGAGCCTTCGTACCCATCAACCATGTAGCAGGCTTGCTGACCAACAAACTGCGTATCATTTGCAGTGCCGGGATCATCATTAACTTCCTTTGTCCTCCAGGAATAGATATTAGTTGATATTGAAAGAACATATCCATTAGTCAACATGGTTTTTATAGAACTTAAATCACTGTCATCAGGACTCGTTACCAGCGTACCGTCACCATTGACCAAAGGAATATACCCCATTTTATCAGCTCTGTATTTCATGGCATTTTTATAAACCGATGACTGCGTCGGCCATTCCAAATAGTTCTTCGAATTCAGCTTATCCCCGCTATATGGGAAATCGCTCCATAAAGCCGCTCCGTTTTGACTTAAAAGTCTATAAGCACTTGATTGATCTGAGCCATTGTCATTGCCACCATTTATAAAGTTATATGTCCATTTTGGAGATAATTTTGTAGTGTTATCAGTATCATCTTTTGCATTCCACCCTTTAGAACGTGCTACCATATAGGTCATCTGATAATATGTAGTGGCGAAAGCCACGCAGGAACTGATGTCCCCCTGGCTCCTTATGGAAGGAAAAGCTGCCAGAGTGCTGTTATCAATATAATCCGGAAGTTCAGAAGCTGTTAAAAGACTATATGTTGAATCGGTTGGAACATTGATATTCTTTTCGGAAGATAGTAAATTTGATTCACCCTCTACCTCTTTCCCTTCTTCTACTGCAATGTCATCACGAAGAGCTTCCAACTTTTTAATCTTACGTTCTTTGTTAATTCGTTCAAGTCCTAGTCCGTTAAGCTTAACTTCTTTAGTCTTTATCATGTTTTCTTCTATCCATTTAAGACCTTCTTCAGTTGGCTCTTTGAGGCCTGTTGAATTTGAGTAACAGTTATAGTCGTATCCACTATCCTTTGTATTATTCTCCGCAGCATAATCTGCCGGTATTTGCGAAAATACCAACGTCACTAATAGCAAAAGGCTGACGAGAATCCTTGATTTTCCGCTTTTACTTTTCATTATTACTCACTCCTTTAGCAAAATTTGGTTTATTCTTACAACATTACCTTTTCAATCTAGGTATGTCATAGTAAATTATACATAAACTTAAATATCCTGTGCAGGATGATTTTAACCATAGGTTTTTTTCATCCTTTACAAAAGTTAAGTAATTATGTATAATATCTTAATTAATACTTAATATTGTTTAATATGTTACGTACGGTAATTACTTCCTTTAGAGATTTGCCATTAAATTTTTTAAGTATGCTTCTAGTCTGGCTTTTAATTGTACTTTCGCTTTTATTTAATCTTTCTGCCAATTCTCTGTTTGAAAAACCTTCCTGTTTTTTATCTAGGAGTTCTTTTTCACAAGGAGTTAAGGTAGTTTCGATTTTAATATATTTATCCCTTAACAATTCTCTATACCCTCTCAATATAACACCAAAAGCTAGATTCTCCCTATGGGTTTTCCTGATTATATCCGGCAATTCAAGATAATCATCCTTTAGTACATAATTAACAGCTCCTGCCAAAAATGACTTTTTAATAAGTTCTTCATTTTTTAGAGAAGTCACCATAATAACTTTTATGTCTTTTTTCATTCCCATAATATCAACCAGTACATCTATGCCATCATAACTATTACATCTAAGGTTTGCACCGAGCAAAATAACATCAACATCATTCTGTCTGATATAGTTAATCGTATCTTCCTTATTCGCAGCTATTCCGATGACTTTCAAATCTCGTTCTCTGTTTACAGATTCGGATATGACTCTTAACCAATCCTCCGAATCATCAACTATAAATATTTCTATCTTTTTTAACATATGAAATCCCCATTTATATTTCTTAATTAATACTACATTTACGTAATTCTCTTTAGTAAAGCAAAGGAAAAACACCTTCGGGCATATTGCCTTCAAAAAACATACCTCGTAATCTTATATAATGATACCAAAATACAGTATATTATGGAATAAAAATTAATGCTTGCCATGTGTTGACACAAATCTCATTTTGTTTTTCTATACTTTATAACGTAAATCAAATGGAAAAGTTGCTCACAAAATTAATTATCTTATAAATTATTAGCTAGGGCAAACAAATAGAAAATAATACAGATTTATATAAAATCTTGGACGTTTAAGTTTAGATTAAGTTTTGTATTATATAATCATATTGTATGGTAAAATATAATTTATCAATAAATAATTTCCTAAAATCAATTCCTTACTTTATGCAGCCTTCGATTTAATATATCTGCAATTCAATAAAATAGGAATCCAGCAATAACTGTTTGATAGGTTATATTGTTAATGTTCTAAATAGACTTAGAATTTTTGCTTTATTAATTGTTTGCATATTAACAACTAATAAAACGTTGAGTTTATTTACATAAAATACAAATAAGGGGGAGAAATATTGTGAAAAAAGCTTTGTCAGTTTTATTTTCTATTACTCTGTCGTTATCCATATTGCTACCGACAGAGTTTTCAGTTGCTTCAGCAGAAGGCGGACAGTCCATATTTATTAATGAAATTATGGCAGCCAATTCTAAAACTATTAGGGATGGTGACTTAGAGGATGCAGATAAGGGTGCTAAGGGAGGAGCATATTCAGATTGGATAGAGCTCTATAATCCCAGCTCACAGGCGATTGACCTGAGAGGTTATACTATATCCGATTCAGAAGCGACATGGACTATCCCACAAGGGACTATCGGAGCATATGGATATTTGCTTATTTGGGCTTCCGACAAGGATAAAGTGACAAGAGACGGACAACTTCATACAAACTTTAAATTGAGTTCATCCGGTGAAAAGGTTGAATTGAAGTCTCCTAATGGTACAGTTATTGATTCGATTACATATTCAAGCCTTGCTGATGATCAGTCTTTCGGACTTAAGACTGATGGTTCTTCGGAATTCAGGCTGTTTACAAAATCAACACCGTTGGCATCAAATTCAAATGGAGTCATGCTTCTTACAGATCCTGTTTTCTCAAAGGTAGGCGGATTGTATACCGAAGCCTTTGATTTACAGATTACATCAGATTCACAAGCAACTATTTACTATACAACAGACTGTTCAGATCCTGTTCCCGGAGCTTCTGGAACTTATGTGTACAATGGCAGCATAAGAATTCAAAGCAGAGCAGGACAACAAAATGTACTTTCAATGATTCAAGATGTATCAGCAGATTATCAGAATCCATGGAAAGCACCAAATGGTGAGGTTTTCAAATGTACTACCTTGAAAGCAGTCGCTGTAAATAATGATGGATTAAGGAGTAATGTTGTAACGCATTCTTATTTTGTAGATCCCGGAATTAAGTCAAGATATACATTGCCTATAGTTTCAGTTGTTACAGAATATAACAATTTATTTGATTCAAATATTGGTATTTATACGAGTAAAAATTGTGAAAAAAGTGGGGATGAATGGGAAAGACCTGCACACATAGAATTCTTCGAAACTAATGGTAATCTTGGATTCTCACAAAATATTGGACTTAGACTTCATGGTGCATATACTAGAAAATATCCGCAGAAGTCATTCAGAATTTATGCTGATGGTGACTATGGAGATAAAGGGGAATTCAAGTATGAAGTTTTCCCGGGTCTCACAAAAAATGGCGATGGAAAGAAATTAAAAAGTTTTGAACGATTAATTTTAAGAAATGCAGGTAATGACTGGGCCTTTGGATATATGAGGGACGAAATGTCACAAAGTTTGGTATCTCATATAAAAGGTTTAGATACCCAATCAGCAAGACCTGTAATACTTTTCTTAGATGGTGAGTATTGGGGCGTTTATTATCTTCGTGAACGTTTTGACAAAGAATATCTAAGCACACACTACGATCTTGACGATAATAAGGTGGTAATAACTGAAATTGAGTCTGCTCAAAACCTTGGTGGAGGATTTGGCGGATTTGGAGGGTTTGGTGGTGCTGCTGGTGGCGGAGCTGCTTCTGAAAGTACATCTGAAGACTTGGCTGCATTCAAAAATGAAGTTATTAACTACCTTAAATCAAACTCTATTACTCAACAAAGTACCTATGAGTATATCAAAACAAAGATTGATATAGATAATTATATAAATTATTATGTTGCAGAAATTTTCTTTGACAACACAGACTGGCCTGGAAATAATCAATCTGCTTGGAGATATAAGACCGATGACGGACAATATCATCCAGAAGCCCCCTATGGTCAGGATGGCAGATGGAGATGGCTACTTAAAGATACCGATTTCGGCTTCGGATTGTATGGCAAATCTCCAACACACGACACATTGCAATATGCAACAGGTGATGTAACGGAAGGATGGACAAATTCTCAAGAAATTACATTCTTGTTTAGAACACTGCTTCAAAATGAGGAATTTAGAAACAAGTTCATTAACTGTTTTGCAGATCAGTTAAATACATCCTTTGTTTCTGAGCGTGTAATTAATATTATTAGTGAATTTGAAAGTATTCTTTCACCAGAATTATTAGAACATACCAATCGTTGGCAGTTCTTAAAATTAACCGCTGATGCAGGTAGTAATACCAACCCTACAACCCCAGCAAATCCTGGAAACAATGGCTGGAATCCAGGTGGCAACTTTGGAGGTAATAACCAAAGTCCGAAAACATGGAGTCAAGACGTTCAACATATGAAGAATTTTGCTAAAGAACGTCCAGCAAATATAAAACAGTTTATACTAAACAAATTCAGCAGTAATGGTGTTAATGGAACAGCTAATATTACTCTGAAAACAGATTCAACTAAAGGATATATAAGAATAAATACAATAGATATAAATTCAAAAACTCCAAGTGTTACAAATCCAAGTCAATGGACTGGCAATTATTTCACAGGTATACCAGTGACGGTAAGTGCAATACCTCAAGAAGGTTATGTATTCGACCACTGGGAAGGTGTCACAGGAAGCTCAGATACTGTAACCTTTACACATACAGGAGATATAAATATAACAGCTGTTTTCAGGCAAGGTACAACAGTACCTACGCCAACACCTACTAAGAGTTTTGTATACGGTGACTTAAATTATGATGACACATTCAATTCCTTAGACTTTGGGCTCTTAAGAATGTATTTGCTTGGAATGAAAAATGAATCGGAGATTAATAAATCTGCTGGAGATGTTGATGCAAGCGGAGCTGTTAATGCAATAGATTTTGGGTATATGAGACAGCGTTTACTTGGTACAATCGATAAATTCCCTGCAGAATAACTCAATTTAATAAAAATAAATGAAGCGAAACCAAAAGGACTAACTTACATACAAAGTAAATTAGTCCTTTTTCAATGCTTTTACAGAGTCAATATTAGTAGCTACTGCCTTAACACCGTTTATTCCATTTATCTGAAACGTTATTTTAATTATGGGTCATTCTACCAAATCCGTATATTGTCCAAAATAACAATTTTCATAAAAAAGAGGATTGTGGAATAATATGTCGTAATATATCTTCTGGCCTAATTTTCATGTCAAATTGTAATATTTTTTGGTGCTATAGAAGGCAATAAAATTGCACAGTTGGAATATTAGGCAAATATTACTACAAACAGAAAGGATAAGATTTTATGGTTGGTATTATTTTAGGGTTGATTAGTTTAATTTTGTCAGTATTGTTAGCGGTAGTAATTCATAGCACTACATCCTTCGATATAATGTCTTTTTCTCTTTTCTTTATTGTACCGGTAGGTTCGATCTTCATTGGTGCAGTTGCGTGTTTAGGCTATTATTGGGGCTTATTTATAACCAATAAAAAAATAGATTCTTGGTTGCTTTTAATCGGTCTTTTGATTCCCCTTATAGCATATACAGGTACTCAATATGGTTATTATGCCACAGCGTATATGGATGAAAATATGAATCTGAATTATAAAATGGAAGGGGAACATATCAGTAATTATGTATTTGGCGACTCAGTTGAACCATTAAATTTTATATCGTATACAAAGCTAATGGTTGAGTCAAGCGTTATCTCCTTCTCTCGGCGCACTCATACTATTGGTGAAGTGGAAGGAAAGCCTGTCGTAAACTGGATATTCTTCACTATTGACGGTCTTGGATCTATATTTGGAAGTCTTATAGCACTAGGTCTTGTCGTAAGGAATAAAAAATACTGCGATGATTGTAAGCGATATATGAAGAACAAGTCAATATTTAAATTCCTAGCTACGGATTTAGATAGGACAATTAGGTTTCAGGATATTGACAACTTAAGTCCTGATAAAATAAAAGAATTGCTTCCAACAATTGCAGTAGGCAAAGAAGAGCATTATGAAATATTTGTTCACTGGTGCGAAGCCTGTGACAATGGTTATCTTGTAATGCAATATATGGAGAAGGATTCAAAAGGCAATATGACAGAAAACGATAAAAAGAGTAAAGAATTTAAAATTTCACCTAATACCATTAAAGCTCTTCTTGAATTACTTCCTTGATGGGCTTTTGAGGCTCTGATTGCTCGTTAAGGCAAAAAGTTTGCTTTAGCGAGCAATGCTATTCAAGTCGCAAAGAGCCTAAAATATTTTAGATAGTTTGAGTTAAAACAAAGGGTGACTTCCTTGTGTTTTATAAGCATGAGATAATGCAACATTTTCACACTATATGTATGCTCTTTTAGTAAATTATTTTTTTCTTAACAGGAATCCAAATTTCACTATAGTAGTTTTCATCTTGATTTCCTTTCGGGTAATCCGCTATATCGGTGTACATTTCAATATTATAACCTGCTGCAATTTCATAATCCCTGCAATTAGGTAGCCATTCGGAGAAGATTTTTTGGTTCACATCATGCAGAGATTTCGGCATTGCACCCTTGCAAGCAAAAACAGCCCAAGTGTGTTTAGGAATAACCTTTGTAACAAAGCCCTCCGGTATTTCCATGCTCGGATTGTAATTGTCTGCAATCAAATATTCAAACTCCTCAGAACCCATGTTCTCATCGATGCATACACCGTACATTCCGCATACAATTTTTCCTTTTCCAGTTTGATAATGTTCTGTCCAAAACTTTGGAATGTCTGCTTTTGAAGCATCATATTTGAATACCTTCGATACACCAAGGACCGTAAACGAGTCTTTTTCAACAATTTTGTAATCCATAATATAACCACCTTCCAATGAAAATTTGATTTTTAGAGAAGCAAAAGCTTTTATCATTGCTCCGTCTTTACGAACAGCAGTAGGCGTGACACCATGGAAACGAGTAAAAGCTTTTGTGAAACTATCCGGTGATTCATAGCCATATTTCAAAGCTATATTAATGATTTTTTCATCAGTTGAAACAAGCTCACTGCCGGCAAGTGTAAGCCTACGTTGTCTGATGTACTCTCCGACCGTAAAACCACAGAGCATAGTAAATCCCTTTTGAAAATAAAAAGGGGACACTAATGCTTGTTTTGCGATATTTTCTATTGTAAGCTCTTCCGTTATATTATTTTCAATATAGGTGATAGCTTCACTAATACCTTCAATCCATCCCACAATCACCCCTCCTCTGTGTTTATATCTTATCAATTTTCATGCAGCCATACCCGATTTTTTATGTCGTGTTTTGTCTAATGTGAAAGATTATATAAATAGCTCTAGCAACTTAAGCAATATCTCTTTTTAATGCTCAATTTAGCAGATTATCTATTCAATATGGTAGCATACGCTAATAGCAGTGACAATATTTTAATTCCGATAAACTTTGTGCTTAGAATATATCTGTAAACCAAGATGGGTTTCTTGTTCCCCCCTTGAAATTTCAGTAAAAGCCCATATAATCTTTATCCTTTTCTTCAATATTAAAAGAAATGGAAGTTTCATAGAGTTTTTTATGTTATAATATGTAACATAAATTCCACTTATTGAATAAGGAGGGTTTTGATGCAGCGAATTTTAATTGTTGAAGATGATGCTGCCCTAAGTAATGGCATTGTCCTTGCAATGAAAAAGGAAGAGTTTGAGTTTATTCAATGCTTCGACAAAAAGTCAGCCGAGAAAGCTTTTGCCAGTCAACAATTTGAGCTGATTATATTGGACATAAACCTGCCTGATGGAAGTGGCTTGGACTTCTGCCAAATGGTACGAAAAAGGTCGGATGTACCTATTATATTTCTTACTGCAAACGATATGGAACTAGATGTTGTAACAGGCTTTGAAATAGGAGCAGATGATTATATTACCAAACCCTTTAGTCTTGCAATTCTTCGTGCAAGAATATTGGCGCAACTTCGAAAAAATGGTGAGAAACCTAAGAGTGG